>JAJZGD010000212.1 GCA_021804985.1 Planctomycetota bacterium | reverse complement strand
GGCGGGGCCGCGGCCGCGGCCTGTGCTTCGGTCGTAGCCCGGAGAACCGCCACCTGCCGGCGATATTGATAAAACGCGGTGATCCCCAGGCCCGCAAAAATCGCGGCACCAGCCGCCAACCATCCACCATACACCGGCTTACCGGGGAAAAAACCCACCGAAAACCACCCCAGTGCCGCCGCCAGCCCTATGCCTCCCACAGCACTCAGCCGCAGCGCCATCACCTGACCCGCCGCCGACAGCCGCGGATATTGCTTGGAATAAAACCGCATCAGCAGGCCAGAACCCAATACGCACAAGGCAAATACCAGCGCCTCATGCTTCACGGCCGCCAGGGTAAATTCAATGCACAACATCACCAGCCCGGTGGAACCCAGAAATATCCGCTCCCAGGTTTTGAGCGGCAGCTTACGGTTCACGGCCGTGCTCGATAAATTGATGGCAATCGCGCCGACCACCCCGATCGCGTACAAATCGCCCAGGGTGCTAAGATTGTGAAAAATAGACAGAATCAGCACCGGCACCAGCACCGCCGGGATCAGCGCCACCCAGGGAACGCCGAAGGGGTTAAGCCGTGCCAAAAATCGCGGCAACTCATTATCCCGAGACATCGTATATTGAATGCTCATCATCGCACCGATGGCGGTATTGACCGCAGAAATCAGCAGCAATCCAAACACCAGACCGCAGAACCAGCCAAATGGCCGCGATACAAAATCGGTGGCCATTACCCGCAGCGCCGCGTTCTGAATCTCATTTTCCCGGTCGAAATTCTTATCCAGATTGTGCACCTTCAATCGCAGCGCCCGGTGCGCTTTCCAGTCGGTGTGGCTCGCCTTATATTCCCGCACCTGATGATGCAGCACCACGGCCGGCGTGGTAAAGCGCTCACCGGGGTGGGCCGGATTGGGGCTGAGCGCATTCATCCCCACCGCCAGAAGCAGGTTAAATATCACCACCTCCACCAGCACGGGAATGATGGTTTTGCGGGCGGTTTTAGCCACCGGCTGCACCATTACACCCGTCATATTTGCGACCGCTTCCACCCCCGAAAGCGCCAACACCACGTTGACAAACGCGATCCATTTATTCCACGGATTCCCCGTCAGCTGGCCGTATGTCATGATGCGGTGCCAGCCGGTGGCCAGGTGACTGATCGAAAAAGCGCTGATCACCAGCGTGAGCACAATCGTGGCAACGGCAACAATCAATGCGAGAATGCCAACCTTGCGCAGGCCGAAATAGTTGAGAACGCCGATGAGGATAATCGCGCCAATCGCGCAGATGGGAATCAGCGGGCCTCGGTCGGGCACACCGAGATATTGCATGCCATCAAATGCAGAAAGTGCGGCGGTGACAATGTAATCGGCGCATAGCAGCAGCGCCCCGACCACCGCCAACTGTTTGTTGAGCTGCTTGGCTGAGGAATAAACCCCGCCGCCATCCGGAAAACAGCGGCAGACAATCGTATAGGCAAAGCCTACCACCGCCACCAGCACGCCCACACCCAAAACGTACCAGAAGCTCGCATACAGCGAATAAAAGAAGGCCAATCCCAGCACATAGAATCGGCTTGTTCCCCAGTCACCGTAAAGAATAGCCGACGCGTGATACCATTTAAGCTCACGCGGGCGATCACGGTGGCGAATGGAAAAATCGCTCATGTCATAGCCCGCCGGCTTACCGCGTAGGTGCGGATTGCCGGCGAAAATCCCAAAACCATAAAAACGATCGTCGATAGACCCCGCGACACCGCTGCCGGCTACCATGTTCCGCACGCCCGGGTGGCGCACTGCCGCAAACGGCCAGCACGGCACCCCTCGCCGCGAACGCTCGGCGATACGCCGCAATGATCCGGCGGCGATGGCGATCAGACCAGCGGATCCCACGCCGCCGCCTATCGATGGGTCGATCGATAGTACCGATGATCAGGCGGGCGTCAAGAAAGATTGCCAACTTGCTCGCGACCGCGAGCGGAATCAGCCCGTCCGCGACCGCGAGCGGAAGCAAATGATTCGCAAATACGAATGGGGGCGACTCTGTCCGCGACCGCGAGATTTAGTAATTTGCCCGAAACCGCGAACTTATCCAACCTGTTTGTAAATGCGAGCCGTAACGCCGCGGCGCCTTTCCCCATGCCAAACCTCCCCGTCGCCCGCCCGCCATCACATGCCTTTAACCGCACGTGCCTTTAACAGATTGCCATCGCCCCGTTATCTTGCCAGAGATGAATGAACTCGACCACGCCCGCCGAACCCTCTGGCTGTTTATGGCGGCGGCCGTCATCATATGGAACGCCCTCTGGCTTTCAGCCTGTCTGCTTATCATCAGCCGGATGGAAAACTCCATCGAAAATCGCGTTGCACAACCCACCGTGCTCGCAATGGCCGACGCGCTGCGGCTCGGCCCGCCGCCTTTTCGCGATTCGTTTAAAAGCTATCTCACCTGGGCACAACAACGCGCCCCCGTGGTCAAACGGTATTGGAATTCCAGCCCGTTTATTCGTTACGTCGTCGTATGGAGCTCCAGCGGAACCGTGGCCCTGCTCGTGGCCCGCACACACGCCGCCCCACGCCTCATCAGCACCTATGTGGATCACGGGCTTCCACCCCGACTCTGGCCGAGCCATCCCGGCCGACGCATCCGCATCATTCATCCCCTGCCGTGGAAGTCCGCTGCCGGCCGGCGCAGCGATATGAGCGTGCCCATTTCATGGCCCGGCGGTTTTCAGGGGCATCTCAGCGTCGGCTTTGCAACGGCGGCCATGCACCGCTACTACTGGCGGCAGCTGCGCCGGCTTTGGTGGCTCGTGGGCGGTTTAGATATTGCCGGCGCACTCGCCATCGTGGGGCTGAGTTTTTTCGTGGGCAAACGGCTCGATAAATCGCAGCGCCAGCAAATTCAGGCGATGCGCGCCCGCACCAGCCTGCTGAGCGAACGCGGAATGCTCGCATCCGTGCTGGCGCATGAGGTGCGCTCTCCCCTGACGGCCCTGCGTTTTAACCTTCATTTTCTGCGCACCATTATCGAAGGCCCGCTGCCCGATGCCGCCCGCCAATTGGATATTCTCAGCACCTGCCAACGCGAAATGCGCCGCCTTGATGCCATGCTCGACGATTTTTTGCTGCGCACACAAGTGGTCAGCGAACCCGAAGAAACGGCCATCAATACCGTCGTGCGGCAGGCGATGGATTTTTTAAATCCATCCCTTCAGGGCCAGGGCATACGCGTTATTTCGCATTTGGACCCCACCGATCCTAAGGTGATGGTTTCATCCGATGAATTGCGGCAGGTATTGCTGAATCTCTCCACCAACGCCCAAGAGGCCATGGGCAAGGGGGGCACATTGGCAATTTCAACGCTGGTAGAACCAGAAACCGTCGTGCTGTTGGTACGCGACAGCGGCAAAGGCATTCCGCTTGAGGTGCAGTCGCGCCTGTTTGAACCCTTCTTTTCCACCAAGCCGCGCGGCAGCGGGTTGGGCTTGGCGCTGGTGCGTCGCGTGGTAAGCGGCGCCGGCGGCAGCGTTTACTTTGAATCGATTGCCAATTCCGGCACCACGTTCCGCGTCGTATTGCCCCGCGTGCGTGCCCCAGCGCCGCCGGATATGCCGGGGCGGCGCCCCCAGCCGTTTCAATCCGATCCGTTTCCATCCCCGGACACTCAAGACGCCAACAAGCCGCCGCCGCAGGCGTAAACACGCCCCGCGCACAAAGGGCTTTACTCGCCCTTCTTCAGCTCGCAGCCGCCGCATGGGGCCTGGCATTTGGTGGTTCAAAGCGCCATGCAAAAAAGCGCCATGGCGCTCCGCCTACCGCGCTCCGCCTACCGCGCTCCGCCGAGCGCCGACACCGGCGTTTTCCCCATCACCCGCGTTTTGCCAACCGGCCGCGTGGCCCCGCCCGCCCGGGCAATCCCATGTTGATGCCACCAGGCGACAATTTTATTTTGCGCCGCCAACTGCGACCCCGGCGTGCGCGTAAGCCAGGAACCGCCGTAAAGCTGCGAACGAAAAAAATCGTAACTTGCCGGCTTTTGGTCGGCGGCCAGCACCAATAGATAAACGATCGTGGTATGGTTATCCCAATGCACCTGCTGATTATTAAAATTGAAATTAACACCACCAATGGCCGGCGTGCGGAGTATGCGCAGCAGATACGCAACCGCACCCTTCGGCCGAACCCGCTTAAAAAAGGCAAGATAATTGCGGCACTCGACCATCGTCGGAGATGAAAGCGTCTGGGCTGCGGGTGTATTGGGCAGTGATGCGCTTCGTGCGAATGCCGTGAGCAATTTGCCAAGTTCTGGTGGGTTCCAGTGTGCCAGCACCTGCGCCGCATAAGCACTATCCTGTATCCGCTGCCAATAGTTCACAAAATGCATCACTGTTATCAGCTGACCGCGAAAGCGCACAATATGGCTGTGCACGTTGGGCGCCGCCGTCGGATAACCGGATATCACTGACCAACGCCACAAATCCATCACCATGGAGCGCGATGGTTTAAGGCTCCAAATCGCGTTGAGCGTCGTCAGGTATACCACGCGGTGTCGATCATTAAGCATCCTTTCAATAATCCACGACGATTGCGGAAACAGGGCAGCCAAGCCATCGGCGGCCTTTGCGCGGATCGATGGTCGCTCTGAAAACGCGTCGGCCACCAGCGGCGCAACGCCGGGCGAAAGGCCCCAATCAAGCATTTCCTTCCGACCGCCAACCGGCTGGCGCATGACCGCCCGCGCCCAGCGAGAAAGATTTTCATTAAATTCCAGCAGTTGCAGCAGACGTGCCCGCGGCTCCGGTTTTTGCGCG
This sequence comes from Planctomycetota bacterium, assembly GCA_021804985.1. Taxonomy (GTDB): domain Bacteria; phylum Planctomycetota; class Phycisphaerae; order WQYP01; family WQYP01; genus JAJZGD01. The sequence continues at coordinate 108 of JAJZGD010000212.1, read as the reverse complement.
TTGATCATACGACGGACTTGCGCAGCAAAAACCGCACGAATGGCAGCCCCCGCTTTTTGACGCGTGGAAAATTGCGTTGATCCGAGTTTCTTTATCGCCCGCTCAAAC
>JAJZGD010000211.1 GCA_021804985.1 Planctomycetota bacterium | reverse complement strand
CTCTGAAGGGAGTCCAACGACCGGAGAGCCGGATGCGTTAATTGCGCCCGTCCGGTTCGGAGGGAGGGGAGGCCGCAATAAAAGCGGTCTTCCCTACCCCTATAATGACGACGACGGGCAGGCAAGACGCCTGTGGGGCGCATGTTTCCGATGCAGGCAAGATGCCTGCACCACAACGGCGTCGGCGGCGTGCTGCCCGCAGGCAGCCTCTGTGCCTCTGCGCCTCTGGGTGAGACATAACGTCGTTGTAGATAATTCAATGGATCATGCTGCGGCATGATGGAATTATTTAATATCTCACGCGGAGAATGGACGCGCGGGCACAATGCCCGCGGCTAAATGACGACGACAGGCAGGCAAGATGCCTGCACCACAACGGCTTGAATCGCCTGCGGTACGGCGACGCGCGGCCAGCAGGCTGGCCGGCTAAATGACGACGACAAGCAGGCGAGACGCCTGCGGTACGCATGTTTCCGATGCAGGCAAGATGCCCGCACCACAACGGCGTCGGCGGGGCTGCCGGCGTAAATCAGTGGCCGTGGGGGATGGGGCCGTCGAGGCCATGGTGGGGGCTGGCCTTCGGCAAGGTGATGTTGATTTTACGGTAATGGCCGGCGGCGTTGACGCGGATGCCGCCAAGTTGCGGCAGGTATTGCCACGGATTGGTGATTTGTTTTCCGTTGCCGCGCCACCGAGTTAATACTTTTCCAAGATTGCTGACTTTGCTCCATGCGTCGTGATAGCGCTGAAAATACCAGACGGCGACGCGGAAGATGATCGAGCCCGCCCGGCCCGTGACAAAGGCGCCGGTGTGCAGTTGTTCCACGACGACCGTGGCATGATTATGATCACCGGCGATCCAGAGTGGGCGATTGTAATTGGTGAAGCGGGGAATTTTTTCGATGAAATTCGCGATTTGCCGGATGTCGCCTGCGGTTGCCGGGGGGCCGGGCAAAACGGATCGATAGTAGCGCATATTGACCCCTTCCCACCGGCCATGGGTGGTGAGAATAATAAGATCATAGGTGTGCGAGACGGGAAGGGAGGGGATGGAAAATTTACCGCCATGGGCGTGGCAGGTTCCGGGGAAGAGCCAGGGTGTGGGGAGGTTTTTACTGACCAGGAGAACATTGGCGCGATTTCGTTCAACGGCCTCTATGGCCTCAATGCGGTGGTGGGCGTGGATGATGCCGCGAAGGGTTATTTTGGCCGCGGCGCCGGGGGCACCGATGGTCCGGCCCGCGCTTAGCAAAATTAATACCGTGATGACGGCGGGCAATATCCGGCGTATGAGATGGGCGGAGTGCTCGGGGCGGAGCCGGTGTTGCAAACTGGGCATGGCCAAATTATCCCCCATGAAATGCGGCCTGCCGCGCGGCCGGGCGCGAGCGTTTATTTTTTCCCCGGTTTGCGGGTGCGTTCGAGCCAGCCGGTATCGATGCGGGCGTTGACGAAATCTTTATCGCTCATGATTTGGCGGTGAAGGCCGATGGTGGTTTTGACGGGGCCGGCGCGAAATTCATCGAGGGCGCGTTTCATGGTGGCGATGGCGGCGGCGCGTGTGGGGCGGTGCACAATAAGTTTGCCGATCATGGAGTCGTAATTGGGGCCGATGCGGTAGCCTTGATAGGCGTGAGAATCAAAGCGAACGCCGGGGCCGCCGGGGGGAACAAATTCGTCGAGGAGGCCGGGGGAGGGAGTGAAGTTGCGTTCGGGATCTTCCGCATTGATGCGGCATTCGAGGGCGGCGCCGCGAAGCTGAACATCTTCTTGCGCGAGGGTGAGTTTTTCGCCTGAGGCGATTCGCAGCTGCCAATGGATGAGATCCTGCCCGGTGACCATTTCGGTAACTGGATGCTCAACCTGAATGCGGGTATTGACTTCAAGGAAGTAAAATTTGTTCTGCTTATCAAGGATGAATTCAACGGTCGCAGCGGAATAATAGCCCGCGGCCTTGGCGAGGCGCACGGCACAATCGCAAAGTTCGGCACGGGTGGGCTCGTCAATGACGGGGCAGGGTGATTCTTCAATCAGTTTTTGATGCCGGCGCTGCACGGTGCAATCGCGCTCGAAAAGGTGGATGACGTGGCCATATTTATCGCCGAGGATTTGCACTTCCACATGGCGTGGTTCTTCATGATATTTTTCGATGAAGACGGTGGAATCTTTGAAGGCGGCTTCGGCCTCTGACTGGGCGGCCTTGAGCGAACTTTTCAGGCTGATATCGTTGTGGGCCACGCGCATGCCCCGCCCCCCCCCGCCGGCGGAGGCTTTTATAATCACGGGGTAGCCGATGCGTTGGGCCACTTCTACGGCTTGCTTTTCGCTGGAGATGGGGCCATCGCTGCCGGGGGTAAGGGGGACTTTGCATTGGCGGGCAAGGTCTTTGGAGGCGAGTTTGGCGCCGAGCATACGCATGGATTCGACGGAGGGGCCGATGAATTCGATTTTGCAGCTGCGACAAATTTCGGCGAAGTGGGCATTTTCGGATAGGAATCCGTAGCCGGGATGAATGGCCTGAACGTCGGCGATTTCGGCGGCGGAAATGATGCGGGGGATATTGAGATAGCTTTCGGCTGCGGGAGCCCCGCCGATGCAAATGGCCTCATCGGCGAGTTTGAGATAGTGGGCGTCGCGGTCGGCCTCAGAAAAGACGGCGACCGATTCGATGCCCAATTCGCGACAGGCGCGGATAATACGGAGGGCGATTTCGCCGCGATTAGCGATAAGAATTCTGGAAAACATGTATCCCTTTCAAAGGCCGACGGCGAATGGGCGGATGCATCAGCGGTGTTACGGGCGTTTTAATCGGCTTTCAAGGTAAACAGCGGTTGATTGAACTCGACACCCTGGCCGTTTTGCACCAGGATACGGGTGACGGTGCCGGCGGCTTCAGCCTTGATTTCATTAAAAACCTTCATCGCTTCAATAATGCAAACGACGGTGTCTTTATCCACATGCATACCGACTTTGGCAAGGGGTGGAGAATCGGGGCTTGCAGCGGCGTAGTAGGTGCCGACCATGGGAGATTTAATAACTGGCCCTGCGGATTCGCCGACGGCCTTTTCTGATGTCGGCGGTGCAATCGCCATGGGCGGCGTGGGAACGGGTGCGGGGGCTGCGGCGGCAGCGGGCATTGCGGGGGCGAGATCGCGTTTAAGGCGGATGGAGGATTTATCTTCCACGAGTTCAATTTCCGTGAGGCCATTTTCAGCCATCAGTTTGATGAGATCGCGAACGCGTTTGTTGTCGGTGAACATTTCTTTGGCCATGAAACTCCTCCGCGGCGATTAAGAAGCGCCGGCAAATTTAGTGTAACTGAGCCGAATCGATATCGCGTGGAAGCGTGCTGAGCACGCGACAACCATCATGGGTTACGAGGACATCATCCTCAATGCGGACGCCGCCGATGCCGGGAAGATAAATTCCGGGTTCCACGGTGACAACCATGCCGGGGGCTAAAATTGCAGTTGATTTTGGTGAGAGGGATAGCGGTTCGTGAATATCGCGGCCGACGCCATGGCCGAGGCCGTGGCCGAAGTTTTTTGCGTAACCGGCGCGGGCGATGACATCGCGAGCGGTTTTATCGACGAATCTGGCGGAGATGCCGGGGCCGATTGCTTCAATGGCGGCCTGCTGCGCGGCGAGGACAATTTTATAGATGGCGCGGATTTTGGGGGGCACTTTGCCGATGAAGATCATGCGGGTGAGGTCGGAGCGATAGCCGCGATAGGTGGCACCCCAATCACATAAGACGGCCATATTGGGGGTGATTTGGATATCTGCGGGCTGATAGTGAGGCAGGGAGCCGTTGGCGCCGGCGCAAATGATGGTATCAAAGGAGGAATTGGAGGCGCCGCGTTTTCGCATTTCGAAGCCGAGGAGGCCGGCGAGTTCATTTTCGGTGATGCCGGGTTGGAGTTGGGCTTTGGTGGCGAGGAAGGCATCCTGGGCGATCTGGATGGCGGCTTCCAGGAGGCCGAGTTCGTGGGAATCTTTGGAATGGCGGAGTTTAATTAATACTTCGGGGACGGGTTTAAGGCGGATTTTGAGGGGGCGGAGAACGGATTCGAGCATCGTTTTTTGGCGGAGGGTGAGGGCTTCGCTCTGGACGCCGGCGAGGGTGATTTTGCGTTTTTTCAGGATTTTGGCGACCTCGTCGGCGAGCGAATTTTTGCGCGTTACGAGGGTGACCCATGGGCACTGGGATTGAATTTGCTCGACGTAGCGGAAGTCGCTGATGAGATAAATTTTATCGGGCAGGATGAGGGCCCAGGAATCGTCCCCTTCAAAGCCGGTGGCGTAACTAACATCGGCAAAATTGGTCACCAGCAGCGCGGGAAGTTTTTCATCGCGAAGGGCGGACCGGATTCGGGCCTGGCGATCGAGCATGAAGCCCGGCGCACTGATTTTGGTTATGGGCATTTTTCCATCCGCAACAGGCAAAGAACTCCCTGGACAACGGGGCACATTATACACGGCAGATGAATTTTGCGACCCGCGGCCGACGGCGGCGGCCGGCGGCCGCGGCCGAGAGAGTGGATAAGGGAACAGTAGAAAAGTTGGGCCCGACGGGGACGACAAGGGCGTCGGCCGAGCCGGGCTGCGCCATGTGTGGCGGCGGCGTGCTGCCCGCAGGCAGCCTCTGTGCCTCCGCGCCTCTGGGTGAGACATAACGTCGTTGTAGATAATTCAATGGATCATGCTGCGGCATGATGTGATTTGCTTTTATCTCACGCAGAGAAGGGGAGACGCAGAGACGGCGACGACGAGGGGGACGGCGAGGCGCGGCCAGCAGGCGAGACGCCTGCGGTACGCATGTTTCCGATGCAGGCAAGATGCCCGCACCACAACGGCTTCAATCGCCTGCGGTACGGCGGCGGCGGCCGGCGGCCGGCGGCCACGGCCGAGAGAGGGGATAAGGGAACAGTAGAGCAGTTG
>JAJZGD010000210.1 GCA_021804985.1 Planctomycetota bacterium | reverse complement strand
TTGGTGGCGGACAAAATTGCCGATGAAGGCCTTGAGATTCTGCGAACGCAGGCCGATGTGGAGCTTACCAATAAACCAAAATGGAATCCGGGCGAACTTTCAAGCGTGATCGGCCAATATGACGGGGTGATCATTCGCAGCGGAGTAAAAATAACGACCGCGGATCTGACCAAGCCAGGCAGCCTAAAGGCCATAGCGCGGGCCGGAGTCGGCGTGGATAATGTGGACGTTGAGGCGGCCACGCGTGCCGGCGTGCTGGTGATGAACACGCCCGACGCCAATACGATTACGACAGCCGAACATGCCATCACATTGATGATGGCGCTGGCCCGGAAGATTGCCGCCGCCGATGCCCACGTGCGAACGGGACTATGGGAGCGAAATCAATTTCTTGGCAGCCAGCTTGCAGGCAAGGTGCTCGGCATCGTCGGATTCGGCCGCATTGGCCGGGCCGTAGCGCGTCGGGCGCTGGGGCTGGAAATGAAAGTTGTCGCATTTGATCAATTCTTCTTCAGCGACAACGCGCTCGACGGTCAGGTGGAGATGTTCAAAGACCTCGATCAGATGCTGCCATTGTGCGATTTCATCACGGTTCATGTGCCCGGCGAAAAGACCCGCCATCTGCTCGGCGAAGCGGCGCTGCAAAAATGCAAGAAGGGTGTGCGATTGATCAATTGCGCCCGCGGGGGTGTGATCGACGAGCACGCGGTTGCAAAGGCCATAGTATCCGGACACGTGGCAGGCGTGGCGCTGGATGTTTTTGACCATGAGCCGCCGCCAAAGGACCATCCGCTGTTTGCGGTGGGAGATCGGGCGCTTTTAACACCGCATCTCGGTGCCAGCACGGTGGAGGCTCAGCGTGCGGTTTCGGTGGATGCGGTGCAGGAACTGCTTTTGTATCTGCGCGGGCAGGGGATCGCGGGTGCCGTCAATGCGGCCGGAATTCAGATGGATCTTTCCGAAGCGGAAAAAGCATACGTGGATTTGGCCCGTCGGATGGGCATTGTTCTTTCCGCCATTGTTGATACGCGTTATCAAACCGTCACGCTGCGCACGGCCGGTGCGTTGCCCAAACGCATTGCCAACACACTGCAGCGGGTGGCGATGGTGGAACTTTTCCGGGGCCAGATTCAAGAAATGCCGAACGTGGTCAACGTGATGCATCTCGCAGAGCAGCGTGGAATGAGCGTGCTCCATGAGGTGCTTGGCGAAACAAGTCCGCGCACCAGCCATCATATTGAACTCATCGTTTCGGATGGGCAGGCGCACCACGGGATGATCGGCACCGTATTTGATGACAATTTGCCCCGCGTGCTTGCCATCAAAGGCTATCCGATGGATATGATTCCCGAAGGCCCCATGGCTTTGGTGGTCAACACCGATCGGCCGGGTGTCATCGGTTTCGTGGGAATGACTTTTGGACAAGAGAAAATCAACATTGCCGATATGACAATCAGCCGCAAAGGGGATAAGGCCCTGATGCTGCTGAAGCTCGATACGCCGCCCACCCCGCAATGCCTCAAACTGCTGGAAAGCGGCCCCGGGATTCTGGTGGTACGCAGCATGGTGCTGCCGCCGGTGTATCGGGCGGGCGCCTGATGCATTTGCAAGACGGCTTGGATGCGCGCCATGCTCGATTCAGGCAATCGCGGCCGATCCGATAAAAATTTCTTTTTTACGCGAACATTCCAGCGGCTTAAAAATGGCTGTATGCAGCGGGTCGGCGCTTTGGCGGCACGCAGGCGCCCTGATTCGTCGCCCGGCCGCCAGATTCACCGCCGGCCGCCTGATCCATCTTGGGCTGCGCCGGGGCGCTGCTCCGCCGTCGGATTGCCCAGCGCTTTGTAAACGCTTGTTAATTTATATAAAAACAGTTGCAATACCGATCACTGATGTTTTTTGCTTGCGCCGGTGACCCTGCGGAGAGTTAAGTCAATGGGAATCATGGAAGTCATTAACCCGGCTGCGGCTTGGACCATTCAAGATTCGGCCGACACCTACGGCATTGAACAATGGGGAAAGAACTATTTCTCCATCAACGCGGCGGGCAACGTTACCATACAGCCGGAAAAAGATCCGCTGCGTTCGATCGATTTAAAGAAGCTCATCGACCAGCTGCAGCTGCGCGGCATCCAACTGCCGGTGCTTATCCGCCTGAGCGATATCCTCAAACATCGCCTTGCGGAGATGCAGGTGGCGTTTCAAAATGCCATCACCGAAAATGGCTACAACGGCAAGTATGCCTGCGTCTATCCCATCAAGGTTAATCAGCAGCGGCACGTGGTTGAAGAGATACTCAACATCGGATCGCAATATGGATGGGGCTTAGAGGCGGGCAGCAAGCCGGAGTTGCTTGTGGTGCTTGCCCTGACCAATGGCCGCGATACACCGATCATCTGCAACGGTTTTAAAGATGACGAATTTTGTGAAATGGTGGTGCTGGCGCAGAAGCTCGGCAAGAACATCATTCCGGTGGTGGAGAAATTTACCGAACTCGAACTGCTGATCAAATATGGCCAAAAGCACGGGGTACGCCCCAGGATGGGTGTTCGCGTCAAGCTGTCGGCGCGGGGCAGCGGCCGATGGGAATCATCCGGCGGGGTGAGAAGCAAATTTGGCCTGTTTGTCGCAGAGATTATCAAGGCCCTCGATTACCTGAAGGAACGGGGCATGGAAGATTGCCTCACGCTGCTGCATTTTCATCTTGGCAGTCAGATCACCAATATCCGAACGATTAAAAACGCCCTTAATGAGGCGGCGCGGGTGTACGCCGAATTGGTAAAGGCCGGCGCGGGGATGCAGTATCTTGATGTCGGCGGCGGTCTCGGCGTCGATTACGATGGATCGCAGACCAATTTTGAATCATCCGTCAATTACAGCCTGCAGGAATATGCCAGCGATGTCGTATTTCGCATTAAGTCCGTTTGTGATGAATGCGGTGTCCGGCATCCGACCATCATCAGTGAAAGCGGACGGGCCATGGTGGCGTACCACAGCCTGCTGGTCTTCAATGTGCTCGGAGTGAGTGGTTTTGATTATTTCGACATTCCCGACGAGTTGCCCAGTACCGAAGAAGTTCCGCAGCCGGTGAAAGACCTTTTTGATGCGCATCGCGAGATCAATTCCAAAAATGTTATGGAAACCTATCACGATGCCTCGCAACAGCGCGATGAAGCACTGAATCTTTTTAATCTCGGTTATCTAAGTCTGGAGCTGCGCAGCCTCACCGAAAAACTTTTCTGGGCCCTGTGCGGCAAAGTGCTGAAAATTCTCCGCGATATGAATTATGTCGGCGATGATTTTGAAATGCTGGAAGCCCAGCTCTCCGATACCTATTTTTGCAATTTCTCGCTTTTCCAATCGATGCCCGACAGCTGGGCGATCAAGCAGCTGTTTCCCATCATGCCGATCCATCGACTCGGAGAAGAGCCGTCACGACGGGGTGTTCTGGCAGACATCACGTGCGACAGCGACGGCAAAGTGGATTGCTTCATTGATCGCCGCGACGTGAAGCGCACGCTGGAACTCCATGAATTTAAGGGGAGCGAATATCTGCTCGGCGTTTTTCTGGTGGGGGCGTACCAGGAGATTCTCGGCGATTTGCACAATTTACTCGGCGACACCAACGCGGTGCATGTGGAGCTGGATAAGGCGGGCGAAATCCACATTGAGGAGGTGGTTCGCGGCGATACGGTGCGCGAGGTTCTCCAATATGTACAATTCAACGCGGATGAATTGCTGGCCCGCATGCATAAAGATGTGGAGCGCGCCGTTCGTGAAAAAACCATCTCTGTGGAAGAATCCGCACTTCTGCTGCGCTTTTATGAGACCGGCCTTTCCGGCTATACGTACCTCGAGGAACCCCACCAGCGATAAACGCGGATGGCCGGCCGCCCGGTCCGCGGCGATGCGCCCGATCCTGCCGGAACGCGGGGAAAAGCCATCATGCGTTGGCGGATCCTTGCGGCCGCCATGGCTGGCCCAGATATTTCGGCCCCGGTCGGCTTTTGGCAAAAATAGCCAAGGCGATGAGGGCCGCCAGATAAGGCAGCATCTGAAATAATTGAACCGGCAAATGGCGCAGCGCATGAAGCAGCGCAGAATGACTGGTATACCGCGCGGTTTGGAGTGTTTGCTGCAGGCTGTTCATCGCCCCGAACAGCAGGCAGCCGCCCACGAGGCCGCCGATTGTCCATCGGCCGAAAATAACCAGGGCCAGCACGACAAAGCCCTGTCCGTTGGTCATATTCTGCGCAAAACTGTGCGTCTGCATGATGCTTAAAAAGGCGCCCGCCGCCCCGGCGCAGGCGCCGGCAAAAAGGGTGGCAAGCGTACGCGCCGTCAAAATCGGAATACCCGCCGCGGCACACGTGGCCGGCGAATCACCAAGGCCGCGGATAACCAGCCCCAGCCGGGTGCGATGAATAATCCACCAGGCGAAAGCCGCCAATGCAATGGTGATGTACACCAGCAGATATTGATCAAAAAACGACGGGCCGAAAAATGGCAGCCGGGAAAGCCACGGCCAATGTATGCGACCAAAGGACTGGGCTGCATCCAGATGGATGACGAGATTATGGTTTTCCGCCCACGTTTGATACAGCATCCAAATGGTTCCGGTAAGGCCCAACGCCAATAGGTTTATGGCCGTACCAACGACGATTTGATTGACACCCAATGCGATGGTTGCCACGGCAAAAACCGTGGCCATCAGCATGCCAACAAGAATGGCCGCGCAGAGTGCCAACGTGCCGCTTCCACTGGACAGCGCGGTCAAAAACGCCGCCAGCGCACCGCTTAACATCAACCCCTCGATGCCGATGTCGATCACACCGGTTAACTCGGCGACCAATTCGCCGATTCCGGCCAGCACCATCGGTGTCGCAGCGGTCACCGTCTGGCGCATCAGAAACGTGCCGAGGGAAATGCTCATGCCACGCCGCCCTCTCCAACCGATGGCACATTGGCAGCGGCCGTAACGCGAAGCTTCCGCCGCATCGACCATGCTCCGGCAA
>JAJZGD010000209.1 GCA_021804985.1 Planctomycetota bacterium | reverse complement strand
GGAATGGCAATGAATTATTGGCAGCCATTCTTCGCGGTTTCCCTGCGTTACTTGGCGCGATCGGTCGTGGGCCGGCCGTTGTGTCGGCATGACTCCTCGCCGTGATTCGTCGTCACACCGACTGGTGAACATCCGTCGCATGTGTGGCAGGTACCGATAAACAAATACGCGCCGAGCGGTTCATTCGCTCGGAATGAACGCATAAAGCGCTTCTGCGGCGACAAGCCCCGCGGCGTGTTAAAATGCCATCCAATGAGCGGCGCGCCGTACCCGCGCCATGGTGCCGCCCTGCGCCGCCCGCCGCCGCGTGTCCCTTTGACAACCTGCCGCCGTTGAAAGTAGGCTGCGGGGCGCCCCGATTTAGGAGCTGCAATGGCTGATGCCCCAACCGCCGCACACCCCGCCTCGCCGAAGCCTGGCAAAACCATCGATGAACTTGCTGCGCATATCGGCGGGACGGTGATCGGCGATGGCCACCGCCTCATTTTTCGCTGCCGCAGCCTGGAGGCGGCCGGCCCCAATGATGTCAGCTTTGTATCCAATCCCAAATATCTAAATCTGCTGACAAGTACCACTGCCGGCTGCGTGATTGTCGATGCACGGTTGGAGCATCAAAAGATCCAGCGCGATGGCAAGCCACTTAACATGATCCAGGTTGCAGATGCCTATTACGGCTTTCGCCAGATCATGCTTTTGATCCACGGCATGCGGCGGCATCCAGAGCCGATGATCTCGCCCTTGGCGGATGTCGCGCCGTCCGCAAAACTCGGGGTCGGCTGCTACATCGGGCCATTTGTGACGATCGGCGAAAATACGATGATCGGCGATGGATGCGTGATCTATCCCGGTGTGCAAATCATGGCGGATGTTGTGATGGATGCCGACTGCGTGCTTTATCCCAACGTCGTCGTTTACGATTCATGCCGATTGGGAAAGCGTGTGATCGCGCAGTCGGGTGCGGTGATCGGCTGCGATGGCTATGGGTTTGCGACGCATAATGGTGTGCATCACAAAATTCCCCAGATTGGCAATGTCATTCTTCATGACGATACCGAAGTGGGAGCGAACACCGTTATTGAGCGGGCCGCGATGGAATCCACCGAGATTGACGCTGGAACCAAGCTCGGCAATAACGTGGTGATCGGGCATAATTGTCGGATCGGCAAGCATAATTTGTTGGTTAGCCAGGTTGGAATTGCGGGCAGCGCTTCGACGGGAAACTATGTCGTTCTCGCGGGGCAGGTAGGCGTTGCCGGTCACATTCATATTGGTGACAAAGTGCGGGCTGCGGCGCAGGCCGGCATATCGTCCGATTTGGCCCCCGGGCAGGATGTGGGGGGAACGCCGGCCATGGAACTTAAGCAGGCGAAGCGCGTGTATCTGCAGCTTTACCAGCTGCCTGAGATTGCCCGCCGCCTGCGTGCGGCAGAAGCCGCCTTAGCCAAGCTCTCTGATACGCCTGCCGCGGAGGCGCCGGTAAAATCATAAGCCCGGCTAAATTCGGGCCGTGTCGCTTTTTCGGCCCACGCAAGCAGCGGGGGCGCCTGCCCAAGAACCCTAAATGCGAAAATGCGAATTTAAGGCGAACAGGCGCATCGATAGCCGATAAATTCGGGCAGCTTTGACGGATTTGATCAGGGCGCCGGGAGAAAACTTCGTACCTTGCAGCTTGGATATCTTTTGACTTTTACTTTGCCATGACCAATACGAATCCCAGCCTGATGTTTTTTGAAGTGCGAACGGTGCTTGCCGTTACCAGCGGCATCGCGCTGTTACTCGGTGCGGCCCAATTTTATGCCTGGCGGCTGCGGCCCAAAGACCGATATATTTTATTCTGGGGCCTCGGCAACATGCTCGCGGCAATTGGGTTGGCGCTGGTGAGCCTTCGAGGATTTGTTAATGCGCTCCTTTCCATTCCCATGGCCAATACGCTTATTGTCGGGGGGCTGTATCTCAGCTGGGTCGGTCTGAGGTGTTTTGGTCAAAAGCGCCCGCCCCCCAAGGCGTGGTGGTCTATTTTCGCCGTCTGCTTTGTAGCCCTTGCGATACCCTCTCCCATCAGTGCGACCCTCGGGCATCGGATGACGGTGGTCGCATCGCTGCTAAGCTTGCTGAGCATCATGATCATTGGCGAACTTCGCTCTATTTTGCGGGCGCAAAATTTGCGGATGGCACGCTTTCTGATCGCCCTTTTTAGCATGTTCCTCGCGGGTAATATTATCCGCGTTGCCATGATGTGGATCGATCCGGTGAATCACCTCATCAAAGTGCCTTCCCCCATTGTTGGCTTCACACTGGCCATGTCCCTGGCGCTTTTGACGGCGTGGAATATGGGATTCATGCTGATGGCCGCGGAGCAATTGCAAAAGTCGCTCATGGATGCCGCCACCCTCGATGGCTTGACGGGGGTGCTCAACCGCGTTGCGTTTGAGACGACCGTGCAACGCCAAATGATGCAGTCCAGCCACGTGCACAATGATGCGAAGCGCCATGAAGATCGGGGGAATAGTCGCATGCCGGTTGGCGAATCCAGCGCCGAGTTGCCGCAGGTCGGTGATGCGCTGCTCACCATTGACATCGATGAATTTAAGCAGGTCAATGACCAATACGGCCATGATGCGGGCGATGCCCTTCTTCGGCTATTTGCAGACATTGCCCGCGGCAGTCTGCGATCACGCGATGTATTGGGACGGCGTGGAGGGGACGAATTTACTATTTTTCTCAAAGATGTGGATGAGGAAATTGCTATGCGCATTGCAGAACGGCTGCGGAAGAACTTTTCGCATGGATCGCAATGCGACCCCCTGATCGGGCGGTCGGCCACGTTAAGCGTGGGCATTATCATGGTGACGGCAGAGCAACTCTCGTTTGACGGATTGCTGGCCAAAGCCGACGCCGCCCTGTACCGCGCCAAAGGTGACGGCCGCAATCGCGTGATGCTTGGCGCATAGCGCATGGCCCACTCTGCGAGCGCTGCGAATCGCGCTACCGGCGCTGCTGCCTCTGCGGATCGCGCCTGAAATCGCGCCCCAAATCTTGCTGGGGCTTCATCCTTGTGGCGACCTGAATTGACGATGAGATCGCAAAAAACGATTTAAATGCTGGGCCGCCGACCGGGGCGTCCGGGCTGCATTTGCTGGCCGCATCGCTCGGTTGCGGGCGCTGGCCGCATGTCCGGTCGTCCGCTGGCCAACAATCGCCATGCGGATTGCCCCGCGCTGCCCCACCCGCGGGTATAATTCATTCACAGGCGATTTGTGCCGCGGAGTGGTATGGGTCTGGTTAACGCAAACATTGAACGGATGGCGGGATACACCCCCGGCGAACAGCCGGAAAAGTTGAGCGTAATAAAGCTTAACACCAATGAAAATCCGTATCCGCCATCGCCGCGGGTTTTGACGGCCATCGCATCGGTAACGGCGGAGCGCCTGCGGCGCTATCCTTCGCCCGATGCGCGGGCATTCCGTATGGTGGCGGCAAAAGTTCACGGCGTCGATCCGGACTGGATCATGGCGACCAATGGCGGCGATGAATTGCTCTCCATTGTTTTTCGTGCGTGTTTAGCCCCTGGCGATCGCGTGGCCTTTCTCGATCCGGGCTATTCGCTGTACCCGGTGCTGGCCACTCTGCAAAATGCTCAGGCGGTAACGCTTAATTATCAGGTGCGCGACACCGACTGGAACCTTCCGCCGGAAATCTTTACCGTCGATGCGCGGCTGCTTTTGCTGGTTAACCCCAACGCGCCGTCGGGAACACTCATCGGCATGTCTACACTTGTTCAGATCCTTCGCAGTTTCCGCGGTGTGGTACTCGTGGATGAGGCATATGTTGATTTTGCGCCTGCCAGCGCGCTGCCGCTGGTTAAGAGTTTTGAAAATCTTGTAATTCTCCGATCCATGTCCAAGGGGTATGGGCTCGCTGGCTTGCGGTTCGGTTACGCCATCGCCCAAAAGCCCCTGCTGATCGAACTCAATAAAGTTCGCGACAGTTATCCGTGCGATATTGTGGCAATCACCGCGGCAAGTGCGGCCCTGGAGGATCAGGAATATGCCCGCAGCATATGGGGCCGCGTGATCGAACATCGCACACAGTTAACGGAGGCGCTCGTGGCCATGGGCTTTTCGGTGCCCCCCAGCTTTAGTAATTTTGTTCTCGCTGCGGTGCCCGCCGGTGCGAGCGCCGCGCAGCTTTACGCTCGGCTCAAAGCCCGTGATATTCTGGTTCGTTATTTCGCACTGCCCGGGCTTGAGGATAAATTACGGATTACGGTTGGCACAAGAGCGGAAAATCAATCGCTCATCCGGGCAATTGGCGAAATTCTCTCCGCTGATTCCAAGAACTTGCACGGAGTAACCTGATGGATTCACATCTGGAACAACGGCGCACCGCGTCGATAAAGCGTAAAACGCGGGAAACGGATGTATCGCTTACCGTTTCGCTTGACGGCACCGGTAAGGCCGATGTGCAGACGGGCGTGGGCTTTTTCGATCATATGCTGCACCATCTGGCGCGGCACTCGCTGGTCGATTTAGCGATTTGTGCGCAGGGCGATCTGCACGTCGATGCGCACCATACGGTTGAGGATGTATCACTGGTGCTCGGCGCGGCGCTGGCGGAGGCACTCGGCGACAAGCGGGGTATTTTTCGTTATGGCTCGGCGAGCATTCCGATGGAAGATGCGCTCGCAAACATCGCGCTGGACTTATCCGGGCGGCCCGCATTTGTATTCAATGTAAAATTCCCCACACCCAAAATCGGGGATTTTGATGTGGAATTGGTCAACGAATCCCTGCGGTCGCTGGCCAACGCAGCGGGCATGAATTTGCATGTGAATGTGCCGTATGCTTCCAACAGCCATCACATTGCGGAGGCCATTTTTAAGGCTTTGGCCAAGGCACTGCGGCAGGCAATCGCGTTCGACCCACGCAATGCGGAAATACCGAGTACCAAAGGTGTGCTATAGCGCTGGCGGCGCCGCCACCCCCCACCGCGGCCGCCTGTGGCCGCCCGTGGCC
>JAJZGD010000208.1 GCA_021804985.1 Planctomycetota bacterium | reverse complement strand
CCGGGCAAACTCTCCGATTGTTCCAGCCGCGATATGGAATCAACCGAATTATTTATTGTCGAGGGGCAATCCGCAGGCGGCACCGCCAAAAGCGGACGCGACCGCGTGTTTCAGGCCATCCTGCCGCTGAAGGGCAAGATTCTTAACGTGGAAAAAGCCCGCGTCGATAAAATGCTCAGCAACGAAGAAATCCGCACCATCGTGCAGGCACTCGCCTGCGGCATCGGCGTTAACGATCTCGATTTAAGCAAGCTCCGCTATGGTAAATTGGTCATCATGACCGATGCCGATGTCGATGGCTCGCATATCCGCACATTGCTGCTGACTTTTTTCTACCGGCAAATGAATGCCCTTGTCCGCGAAGGCCGCGTCTATATCGCCCAGCCGCCCCTGTATCAGGTGGCCCGAAAAAAGCACGTTGAATACGTACGCAATGAATTGGGCATTCGAAAAACCTATTTGGATCTGGGCGTCGATGGCACATCGCTTTTTATCCGCGACAAAAAAGGGCATGACATCACTTGCCTTAAAGGGGCCGAACTCAAACGCATCGTGCAACTGCTCGAGCAAATCGACGATCTGGCAAAAATTACCGATCGCCGCGGCATCCCGTTTAAGCGGCTGCTGGATCTGCGGCGCGAGCACGGCAAATTGCCCCAATTCCGCGTCATGCTTGATGCCACCGAGCATTTCTTCTTCTCCGCCGAAGATTATGAAGCCTTCTCGGAAAAGCACGGCATTGACGAACTTGAAGCGAAAGTGCGTGCGGTGCAATCGCTTGATATCACCAGGAACGGCGATGAACCCGACAAAGTATCCAGAGCGCAACTGGAAAAAGCGGCCGAAGAACGACGCGTGGCCATGCGCCGGCTGGCGAAAAATGAAGAGCTGCATGAACTGCGCGATCTGGAAAAATTATTTGAAAAGCTGGCCGAAGCCGACATGCCGATCGATGATTATCTGCTGAAAATCGAAGAGCTGGACAGCGGCGAAGTGAAACTCACCCGTTACCGCATTGAAAATGGGGAAGATTTTAAACGGGATATTGCGGGCCTTTCGGCCATATTCCCCACCATTCATGAAATCGCCAAGCAGGGCATTGAGGTTAAGCGGTTTAAAGGTCTCGGCGAAATGAACGCCGAGCAGCTTTGGGAAACCACGATGGATCCGCAACGCCGCAGTCTGCTCCGCGTGACGCTGGAAGGCGCTGGCAATGCCGAAGCCATGTTCAGCATTCTCATGGGTGAGGATCCTGAGCCGCGGCGTCAATATATTGAAGATCACGCACTGGAAGTGCGCAATCTCGACGTGTAAGCCCCGGGGCGCCCATCCGTGCCCCACATGAAATTGCGAGGCGTGGCGTGGCCATGGCATGGCGGCTCTGACGGCGAACGGGCGCGGCCCCCAGGCAAAGATTGAGTGAAAGCGGGCGATGGGATTCGAACCCACGACGTCCAGCTTGGGAAGCTGGCATTCTACCACTGAATTACGCCCGCATCGGATCGCTGAGTGAATAATAACACACCGGGCAATTGATGGGAAAGCACCGCAGCACCCGGTGCCGGCGGGCCTCCGCGGCGCGTTATGGGCATGCATCGGCGGTTGAGAAGAACCACACCGAAAAAAAAGGCTGGCAGGTGCATTGTCACCCGCCAGCCCGGGGAATGTGTGGTCTATTTAGCCTCGCCGTTTGGGGCGATGTGCTTCCGCCGTTTAAACAACATCAGCACGTCAGTATGTATCGGGGTTGTGCCTTGTCAAGTGCAGGCGATATGCTTCCGCCGTTTAATAAGCAGCAGCGCCAAGGCGGGAATCGCCAGCAGGCCGATGGTGGCCGGTTCGGGCGTTACCACCGCGGTGAAGAAGGCTGGTGCATTGGCGCCGGTCGGCAGGCCAATCGAAAATGCGGCCGCTTGGCCACCGTATCCTTGATAAAAGTAATCCTCAAAGTGGTAAAGTCCAGTGGCCGTAAAATCAACCGAACTTGTGACGGGAAAGGTGCCTACCGCCCCGGCATAGCTGCCGTCGGCAATAAGTTTTCCACCGCCGATGCCGGTAGCGCCGAGGGTGCCGGTATTTCCTGCTCCGCTGATGCCGTTAATTCCAGTTGCGCCACTTGTTCCGCCGCTGCCGCCGATGTAGAGGGCGAGCTGGTCATCGGCCGCATTAACGGTGAAGGTATAGGTGCCAGCTGTGGAGACATCAATATAACCTTGCTGATCGACCATGTAGGCCACATCCGCCTTGGCACCGTATGTGGTATTGGGATTTTCCGGATAGAACGGGTTGCTCCCCTGGAGTACATCATTAGCGCTGGGGGTGTTATAAATTGGCGGCCCTTCGACCGCGTTTACCGGATTGGGACTGCCGGTGGTACCGGTGGCCATGGTGAAGGTGTGTGCCGGGCCGCTGAAGCTGGCATTGGCCGCGGGTACTGTCAGCGTATTGCCGGCAAAGAACGCCTCAGAATTTGCGAGGGACTGCGCGGTTGGGCCGCCCTGCGGAAAACCGCCGGCCGGATTAACATACCCACCGCCGCCGAAATAATGCGACCCCGGAGTAGCACCGGTGTAGCTTCCCGTGCTGCTGGTCGTTGCGGTGCCAAACGTAGGCACAAAAAACTTTGTCGTGGTGGCCAGGCCGCTGACTCCGCCCGGGGTTTGCGAGGCTGGGTTGGAAAAAGTGTAGGACCCGGTGCCGGCCAGCGCCAAACCACCCATGGCCGCCAATACACCGCCCGTGCCCAGCATTGCCGCAACCGCAATTTTCTGTCTCATCGCGAGAACCTCCAAAGAAAGAACCAACTTCATGGCATTTGCGGGCACCCATCGACAACACTTGCCGACGCCGGTGCCCGCTTGCCCAAACGTCCGATACGCTGATGTGAGGCGGAGAATTGGTCACTTGCAGAGTTGCCAAGCGCTCCATCGCCCCCTCATCAGAACAAAGTATAGTGACTAAAGATTTAAAAGCAAATAACAAGCTAAATGTTTTTTGTGATCGACAACGGCCCTTCAGTCGGCCAGCCAATGCCATGGGCAATCGCACTGCAATTTGCATTGGGCGGCGCGCCAACGCCTTCCATTAACCTGACTATAACAGTTTTCGGCGTGGAAAACCCCCAATTAAAGCCGCGATCGTCAAACGCCGAATAGTTATTCGCCAATTTGTCAAGCGTGAATGCAAAAAAGTGCTTATGTTGCATTAAGGCCGCCCGGCGTCAAATTCCGCGACGGCGCCCACAATCTTCTCGTTACCGGCTTGCCACACGCGGCAATTACCACTGCGAGCGATATTCGGGAAGCCCGTCGGACGCCCGCCCTGCCGGCGCCGGCCGGATAAGCGATGAGCGGCGGCTGGAATGCAGGCCCGCAGCGGCTATACTTACTCGTCTTAATTTTGTGGTGGAGGCCGCCGGTAGTTTTGATGGTAGCCATTTGCCTTTACTTTCAGATTCATCAACCCTTTCGCCTGCGCCGTTATAGCGCGTTTGATTCCGAGCCGGAATATTTTGATTCCCACCTCAACAGCCAATGGATTCATCGCGTTGCCCGAACCAGTTATTTGCCGGCGATTGATCTTTTCTCGCGCATGGCCCAGCGCTACGGCCCGGCGATGCGCTTAACGCTGGGGATCTCCGGCACCGCTATTGAGCAATTTGAGCTGTACCACCCGGATGTGCTCGTGCAGCTGCAGGGGCTGGCCAAAACCGGATGTGTCGAATTTTTATGTGAGCCGTCGCACCACAGCCTCGCGTTTCTCTATTCTCCCGATGAATTTCGGCAGCAGGTGCGACTGCACCGACAGATCATAAAAAAATATTTCGGCCAAAATCCCCGCGTTTTCCGCAATTCCAATCTCATCTATTCCAACGAGGTGGGGCGCCTGCTCAGCTCCGCCCGCGTGGAGGCCGCCATTATCGAAGGATGGGAAGGCGTTCTGGGCGACAGCAATCAGCCGACGCATGTATATACCGCCATGCGAGACAAACTCCGCCTGCTGCTGCGCCACTATCGACTTAGTGAAGATATCTCCATGCGATTCTCCGCCCGGTCGTGGTCGCAGTTTCCCCTGATGGCCGACAAATATGCGCGGTGGCTCTCTGGCCTGAGCGGTGATTACGGCCTGGTGGGGCTGGATTTGGAAAATCTCGGCGAACGCCACCCGGCGGAAAGCGGCATCTTCGACTTTTTCATGGCGTTGCCGGAATATCTTTTTTCCCTCGGCGGCAAACTGGTAACGCCATCACAAATTATCGACAGCGTTGAACCGCTGCGCGAAATCAGCGTGCCGCGAAATATCGGCTGGACGGATACCCACCGCGATCTTTCGTGCTGGCTGGGCAATGCCATGCAATCCAATGCGATGCAGGAACTTTACCGCCTGGAAGATGCGATCAAGGCGTGCAATGATGAGGTGCTTCTCGGCGATTGGCGGCGCCTCACCACCAGCGACCACTTCTTTTACATGAACACCCGCCACCTTGGCGACGCGTCTGCCCCGGACTTCAGCACGTACGAATCTCCCTTTCATGCCTACATGAATTACATGAGTATTCTCGATAATCTTGCCGGCCGCGCTCGGCCGTAATTGGGCGATGGTTGCCATGTTTACATTATGTCGGCAGTGCGCGGTGTGGCAGGGTGACGCGCTACGACGGCGATGACAAAACGCCGCATGCCATGGCGACGCGCTACGCGGCGGGGGGGCGAAAAACTGGGGAACTAGGATTCGAACCTAGACAAACAGATTCAGAGTCTGCTGTGCTACCGTTACACCATTCCCCAAGGAACCAATCCATTTTACTGCACATTTTATATGCACTCAATGCAGGAAGCGGGTCACTGTCGTAGGAGCCTGTCCGAGTAATCGCCGGGTTGCGACGGCGTGATTTTTGGCACCCATCAAGCAGCGGCAACGATGGCGTACCTGACACGGAGGGTACACCGAGGAGCCGCGCCGCAGAGGGGGGACAAAAAGCACGCCGCCCCGCGGGGTGGGCCTGAAATGCCCCGCCTGCTTTGTTGAGAT
>JAJZGD010000035.1 GCA_021804985.1 Planctomycetota bacterium | reverse complement strand
CCGGTGAATCCAATCCAATTCTGAGCCCTATTCAAAACCTTTGCTGGCGAGCCACCGCGCGCCAGCCGGGAGACTGGCTGAATTGGCGGCGGGTGAGGCAGTTCCCCCACGCGGTGGACGTGTTGCCGGAAAATATCAACATTGGCTATTATAAAAGCGCTGGGGATAAAATACGGTTTAGCTACAACTACGGGGGTGAACGCTGGCCGGCGCGGTGGTCGCGAGCAGCATTGCCCCCGGCGAGTTTCCGGGCTGGCCGGATCATCTGGATGGTTGTTACGCTGCTGAAACGCGGCAGCGTCTGGCTGCCCGTGTCGCGGTGTTCGGTCCACGCGGGGATCGTCAGGGGGCGACGAACCGGCCAATATTACTCCTACACGGCGATGCCGATAAATGGCAAGCTGATTTATCTGCCGCGCGCGAAGCTTCACATCGGCGCGGTGGTAATCAGCTCGCTGCGAATACGGCATCTCCGTGTCAACGGCCGTATCGATCCGGCCGCGTTCACAATTAATTTTGATCGCGCTCCGGCATATTTCGAGCGGGATCGCATTATCAATATCAGCCACCTTCCCGCTGCCCCGGCCCGCACGCAGCATCTTGGTAATGTCGCCGCCGGCGGCGGGAAGCCAGCGGCCCACCAGTGAAACAACCGGCGCGGTCTTGTTGGAGTGAATGATGAGGATGTCGCAGAACCAACGTCGGAGGGTAACCCGCCTTTTCATCGGGTGGGTTATCACCCTGGTTGCCGTAGTCGGCTTGCAGCGCAGCCCCGCGGCGGCGGCAGCCCCCAACCAGCCGCACATCCTGAATCTCGGCGAGCAACTGCCCGGCAGAATTATGGATCGCGATGTAGTGATACATAACCAGAGCACGCATGTGCTCCGTTTCAGCAGCCTGAGCACCTCCTGCGGCTGCGTGACGGCGTCGGTAAGCCCGCATGTGGTTCAGCCCGGCGCCACAGCAACGCTGAAGCTGCGAATTATCACGCACCTGGATCCCGGCCCGGCAAGCATCTCGGCGCTGCTGCTGGGGCATGTGAGCAAAAAGCCTTGGGCCCGGGAATGGATCATCAAATATGCGATCCATCCCATGCTGGTGATCATGCCTCCAGGACACGCGCTGAGCTCCACCCAGGCCATTGATTTTGGCCATATAACGCGGGCGCGGCTTGCCAAGCCGATCGTGTTGGACGCGTACCGTGGGAATTATCCCGCTCGCTGGACCAAGCTCACCTGCCGCAGCGGCAGTCGGGATTTGAAGATTGCGATAAAACCTGCGGGCACCGATCATTGGCATGTCGTCATCGATTTCACCAGCCGCGACATTGTTGGATCTCAGGATTATCGGCTTCATTTTTCGTTTCTCAACCATGGCAAGCCGCTGCCGTACCACCTTACGGAAGATTTGGAACTCACAGTGCGGGGCACGCTTTCGCTGGTGCCGTCGAGCTTGCTCATCGGCACGCTCAAGCCAGATTCGCATTACCACACCGACATTAAGCTCTGGTCTGCCGACCCGGCCATTACGCCGCGATTTGTCAGTGGCCACGCATCCGCCCCGGCATACGTGCACGTTAAGATCGTCAACCACGGCGCAAACGCGCGGATAACGGTAACACCGAAGGATAGGCGCGAGGCGTTTCCGGGGCGGCTTACGTTTGTGGTGCAGTTCGGCGACAGAAGGGTCACCATGCACGAGAACTTTTTCGCCTACATCCTTAAACGCCATGGGGAGCCTTCAAAAAAACTCCACGTGCCGAAGATACGGTTGTACCCCCCGGCCTCGATGCCCCGCATTAGCAGCGGAGGGAAATGAGGATGGCGAGCTTTACGCGGGGTTCTCCGATTTGTTCCGTCCGCCGTGTGCGAGGCCGTAAACCACTTCAGTTGATTCGAGGATTCCTGCTGCGGCACGATGCAATTATTTAATATCTCACGCAGAGCAGGGAAGGCGGCCGAGAGAGTAGAAATTAGAAAGTAGAAAGTAGGACAATTTTTGCCAAAGGCAAAAATATGGAATCATGCCTCCGGCATGATGTAATCTGGTTTTATCTCACGCAGAGAAGGGGAGACGCAGAGACGACGACGCGGCGACGACGGTGCGCCACCCCGCCGTTAAGCCGGCCAGCCTGCTTTATCGCGCCCCGGCGTGCTGCCCGCAGGCAGCCTCTGTGCCTCTGCGCCTCTGCGTAAGACAACCGTCGTTTCAGTTAATTTAATGAATCATGCTGCGGCATTATGCAATTATTTAATATCTCACGCGGCAAAGGGAAGGCGCCTCGTCGTCGTCCATCGGCTCGTAATTATGAGCTCGCAGCCTGGTCCTTGAATGGATAAATCCTGCGGCTCGTAGAACGCGTCTTCCAGAAACCGTCCAACGTGATAAAATCAATCGCTCCCATTGCTTTTTTGGAACGCCTATTGCTTTATAAAAGCGCCTATCGCTGAATAAAAAAGCTTTTCGCATGCCAGTGCCTCTCCATCGCATGTGAGAATGTCACAATTTGCTACAATCCCCGCACGGAGAAAATTTATGCTTGATACCGTCATGATCTGGATCGATAAAAACTCGCGGCGCTGGCTGCAAGACGTGCAGCAATGGTTGTCGATTCCGAGTATCTCCACCGACCCGAACCATGTCGCGGATATGGCATCGGCGGCCCAATGGGCACAGCATTATCTGCGATCCGCAGGCCTCCATGCGCAAATAATCGAAACACCACGCCATCCCTGTGTTTGGGCGACTACTCCGCCCGAAATGTGCCCGAGGGGCGCATCCCACGTGGTCATTTACGGCCATTACGACGTCCAGCCGCCCGACCCGCTTGAGGCGTGGGTATCACCTCCGTTTTCGCCCACGATTCGCGGTGGCCAGATTGTGGCCCGCGGCGCCTCAGACGATAAAGGGCAAACCTTCTGTCACCTCGCGGCGCTGCTGGCGTGGCGGGAGGTGGCTCAGGAATTTCCGCTCCGAATATCGGTGCTGCTTGAAGGAGAGGAAGAAATCGGATCGCCCAATTTGCGCCCCGTTATCGAGCAGCTTAAACCGCTTCTTTCCGATGCGGCGGCGCTGATTATCAGCGACTCATCTCAGTTCGCGCCGGGCATTCCCGCGATTACCAGCGGCCTCCGCGGAATGGTGTATGCACAGCTCACGCTCACCGGCCCCTCCCATGATCTCCACAGCGGCATTTATGGCGGTGCCGTTGCCAATCCGGCAACCGCGCTTTGCCAAATCCTCGGAAAACTTCATGATGCAACGGGCCGCGTCACCATTCCAGGCTTTTATGATGATGTTGACGCGGTGGATGCGCCCACACGCGCCGATTGGGCCAAATTGCCATTTTCGCCTGAGGCGATGGCGCGGGATATCGGCGTGAAGCAGCTTAATGGAGAGCATGGCTACACCACCCTGGAACGGCGATGGTGCCGCCCGACGCTGGATGTCAACGGCCTAACCGCGGGTTTTCAGGGGAACGGGGCCAAGACCATTATCCCCGGCAGCGCTGGCGCTAAAGTTTCGATGCGGCTGGTACCGCGGCAGGATCCGGAAAAAATTGCGGCCGCTCTTGAGCCGTTCCTTCAATCCCTTTTGCCCGACGGCATCGAGATGCAGTTGGAAATTCTCAGCGCGTGGCCCGCGGTTCTCACCGCCACCGATTCGCCCGCCATTTCGGCCGCCATGCGTGCCATCCGAACGGGCCTGGGGAATGATCCGGTTATTGTCCGCGAGGGGGGCTCCATTCCGGTTGTTAATTGGTTTCGACAGATTCTTGGCCTTGAGACGGTGCTGCTCGGGTTTGGTTTGCCTGACGACAATCTCCATGCACCCAATGAAAAGCTTGATTTGGATTGCTTCTATGGCGGCATCCGCACGTCGGCCGCTCTTCTTGATGAGCTGGCCCGTCAGTTTTCGTAAAACGGTGCGGAATGAATCGCTCGGCGTTTTTGGACAGGATCCCGGTAAAATTCGCCGGCCGCGTTTAAAAAAGTTTGCCGGGAATTGGCAACGGGCCCACCAGCCCTTTGGCATAGAGGATAAATTCGTTGCCGATATCGCAGCCGTTTTTCACCCACGCTGCGTCAAGGGGTTTTGTTTGCCGTGCGACATTGGTTAGCGCCGTCGGGAAAAAATCAACTTTGTAAGGCGCTTCCGATATCCGCTTAATGGCGACCGATCCGCTGGCAAGCCCATTGGGCGCGGTCATGGAATATTCCACCGCCATCCGCCCGCATATTCGGGCTTCATGTGCGTCGCTTTGACTGACGATGGTGGGAAAGCTGCGCTGCAGATATCCGAAGGTGTCGGCGCGCACGCGCAGCTTGGCGGTGGTTCGCTCGGCGATGATTGGCCCGAGTTTGTTTTTCACCAGGTCGGAAAGGTAATCGCCCAAGGCGCCGGTGCCCGACAGCTGCTTGTTGCCGTGGGCATCCACCTCGCCGCCCTGCACGGCTTTTTCCGTCACCAGCGAATGTTTGTCGCCAACTTTGTAGCGGATGCCCTCGCTCGCGGCAATCACACATCGCCCCAGTTTGGTGTAGATGCGGTCGATATCGCCGAGAAACTTATCCTCGCTGAAATCCACTTCCGGCACATAAATCAGATGGGGCCCATCATCTTCCTGTTGGCGCGCCAGCACCGACGCCGCCGTCAGCCAACCTGCATCTCGCCCCATGATCACATCAATTTTCACGCCCTTGAGCGAGCGGTTGTCGAGGTCGTCGCCCATCAGGCCCAGCGCCACAAAACGGGCTGCCGAGCCGTAGCCGGGGCAATGATCCGTGGTGCGCAAATCGTTATCAATGGTTTTGGGAACATGATAAACCCGCAGCGGATAGCCGGAGGATATGGCCATCTCGCTGATGATGCGGGCCGTATCGGCCGAGTCGTTTCCGCCGATGTAATAGAAATAGCCCACGGAGTGTTTGCGAAAACTTTCGAAGAGTTTTTTACAGTATTCTTCATCGGGCTTATCGCGGGTAGAACCCAGAGCGCTCGAGGGGGTTTGTGCCACCTGTTCAAGGAGCCCGGAATCCAAATCATTGAGTTCGATAAAATCAGAGTTGAGGATGCCGCGCACGCCGTGTTTGGATCCGAGTATCTTGCCCACGCCCGATTGTTTATACAGGCCTTCGATAACGCCCACGAGCGATTGATTGATAACGGCGGTGGGGCCGCCGGACTGTCCAATGACTGCGTTGATATTTGATGCCATCTAAATTCTTCTCCACAAAGCACGCGGCTTAAGGTGCGAGATTATAGGGAAGCGCCGCCGATTGGACAATAAAAAGGCGCCGCCGACGCACATCAGGCAGATGCCGTGAAAGCCTGCCCAGGCATTGCCGCGTTCAGCCGCTCTTATTTTGTTCCAGAATCTCCGCGTTGCGCTTCCACATTTCCGGCCGAGCGCGGCGCGTGGCCCGACCGCGGGTAAGCTGATCCCAGCTACTCCAATCGGATGTCAAAATATCCGCGAGGCTCACGCTGGCTGTCGGCGAATCGCCCCAGAGGTGCCCATTACCAGCCGATACCTTGGTGTTGTGTGGGCATACACTCTGGCAGATGTCGCAGCCGATAACAAATCCGGCGTCTGCGATGGCGGCATGAAATTCGTCGGGTATCGGCCCGCGATTTTCAATCAGCTGGTAGCTGATGCACCGCGACGCATTCATCTGATATGGCGTTAAAGCAGCGGTGGGACAGGCCTCAATGCAGCGACGGCACGAACCACAATGGTCGGCCATCGGCTGGTCCACCGTGATATCAAGATTTGTAAGCAGTTCGCCAAGCACCATCCACGATCCCTTGGCGGGATGAATGACCATGGTGTTTTTTCCGATCCAGCCGATGCCTGCACGGGCAGCAAGTTCCCGCTCCATCAGGGGGGTGGCATCGGTGGCGGCCACACCGCGGAAGGCAGCGCCCCACTTTTCCGAGAGCCGCCGGGCCAGCCGCTTGGTCAGTTTCGAGACAACCCGGTGATAATCGCGCCCGACCGCATAGGCGGCAATTTTGCCGCGGCCGCACGACAAATCATCCGGCTGTGGAGGGGCATTCCTCGGGCGATCGCTCGCGGGGGGCGGATACGATAAGCCCAGAACGATGACCGCCTTAGCCCATGGCCATCGCCGGCCGGCATCGAGCTTGACTGGCGCATGGCGCTGCAAATAGTCCATTGATCCATGTGCAGCGTCCGCAAACCATTGCTCCACATAGGCGGCGCGGGGCGACGGTGCCAGCATTGTTATGCCGACGAGATCAAACCCAACTTCCAGGGCGGCGCGCTTAATCCAGTCGGCAGACTGATTGGCGCTGGCGAAGCCGCCGTCGGCGGGGCCAAGCACGGGCACTGCATCGGTAGCAGGCGCATCGGTGCGACGCGTGGTGGGAATGTCGCTCATGAATTTTCCGATTTATTATTCAGTTTCTCGTCGAGCGTTTTATCACGTTTCACATCCGGCGGCAGTTCGACGGCTTCGATTAGGTCGGCGGGTGCTGGCTCGTTGGCGGCCCGCTCAGCGATCTCATCGAGGCTCGCCATAGAATCAAGTGCTTCGCGATTGCGGCGATCAATGTTCGGCGTGGGGATACGCTCGTGCTCGGCCCGTTTTCCAAAGGTCAGCGCAATGCGCAGAAGCATCCAGGCCATCACCAATACAACCACGACCACGATGGTGGCCACATCCTGCCATGACATGGCGCCTAAAAGCGAGAAATGTACCAAGGCTCTTTCCACGAACGGGCCGGGTTGCAACGGCATGATTGCTGACTCCCATCAAGCGGCGACGACGACGGGCACCTGACAGGCATTTTACCCGGCGGCCGCAGCGGCGTCCTGCGGGCTGCGCCGGAGGCCGCAACGCGCGGCGGCACCTGCCCCGACGCCGCTTGGCCCAAAGCCGCTTGCCCCGGGCGCCGCTTGCTCCGGCGCCGCTTGGCCTGCTGCCGCTTGCCCCCAAGGCGCCGCAACCCTGCACTCCGCAGCGCCCACGCGGCGAAGATAGAAATGGCGCATATAATCACAACCATGAACCATCGCCCGTGTTTTGACCTGATCATCTTCGACATGGATGGCACACTTACCGTCGATGCCCTGAATTTCGACGAGCTTCGCCGCCGCCTCGGTATCGTCATTCGCGAGCCGGTGCTCGAATGGATTGCGGAGTTGCCGGAGCCGCAGCGTACAACCGCGTGGGAAACGCTCCATAAATTTGAATACGACGGGGCATTGGCCTCCGACCTGCGCCCCGGCGCCCGCACGGCCTTGTATCGACTTCAATCTCGCGGAGTGCGTACGGCGCTGCTGTCCCGGAACAGCCGACGAAGCGTGGAGGTCATACTCCAGCGGCACGAGCTGGGTTTTGACATGGTTTGCAGCCGAGATGATCCTCCGATGAAGCCTGATCCGGAAAGCATCTGGCGGATCGCGCGGCAATTGGCTGTCGAACTCGATCGTGTGCTGATGGTGGGGGATTACATTTTTGACCTGCAGGCGGCCCGCGCTGCGGGTGTTAAAAGTGCGCTGCTGTTGGAAGCCGGTGCGGGCTTGCCGCACTTTGCCGCTGATGCCGACTACCATATCCGCGCACTCGACGATATGGTTGAACTCATCGAGTATCCGGACCGTTTCGAATATCGAATTGAGAAGTCTGCATGACATGTTGTGTACGCGTTCAACCGCCGGCATCCCTTCACCGGTTTCAATCGCGATGGCGGGGGCTTATCGGCCAGTTCCTCACCGTGCTGATGATGTTTGGCCTCGCAACCTGGTATTCGCAGGCCGCGGCGCGGGGGGCAACCGATGCCCAGTCGGCCACCGGCACCGCTGGGCGTGCCGCCGCCGCCGTATCACGGGGAAAACCTGCAAGCCCACAGGTGATGAAAATACTTGGCATGCTCTACCACCGCGGCGGTACACTGAAAAATTTCACGGCGAATCTGCGCGTCACCATTAAGCATTTGCGCTCCGGAGAAACCGATATTAATCTGGGCAAGATATGGTACGAAAACAAAAAGGGGCATACCCGTTTCGATATCCATTTCAGTATCCTCGCGGTGGATGGTGCCATCGCACGCCACCATGCGGACCACGATATTATTTTTGACGGCCGGTGGCTGATTGATCGCGACGGCTCGGCAAAAATCTACCGGAAGATTGAAATCGCGCCGCCGGGCACGCACTTTAATCCGCTGAAACTTGGGCAAGGGCCGATACCCATTCCCATTGGGCAGCGGCCCGCAACTGTACTGAGAGAATTTCATGTGCGTTTGCTCAAGCCAGTGAAAACACAGCCCCACCTCGTGGTACTCAAGCTTATACCGCGCGATCCGAAGGCCTTTACTTTTCTTTCGCTCACGTTCTGGATCAACACCGAATTGCAACTGCCAATATCCATCCGCCGGGTCGATCCCGACGGCACACCCACCCTCGCCGCATTTTCGAAAATTAAAATTAATGCCGCCATGCATCATTCCTTCCACGTTTCACCGCCACCATCCAACGCGGGCTGGACGATTTCGATTCAGCGGGCGCGGAAAGAACCCGGGAAAGCCAATCGTTGATGGGCGGCTTTGCGCGTGAGTAATAAGCGGATTTCATTTATGGAAAAGACGGCGAAATAACGCGATGGCTATCTGGGGTGCCGGTTTGCCGCACCGCGGGCAGTAAGCACTTTTGCCGGGTATGTTCATCCAATATCCGCCGACGAAACGCCGCGTCGCCCGCACATCCTGATAGAGTTTGCGTGCCGTAACGTGCTGACCCGAAGGGCCGGTGCTTAACCCGGCAAGAACCACCGCGTGCGGATTGCCGACATGCACCTGCCGGGCCACGGCCCGCACGATCCATCGATATAGAGGCGTATTATTTTCGGCCCCCTGGGCCTGTATTTCATAAATATCCGCATAGCGTGCGATTTTTTGCGCCAAACCAAGTCGGAGAAATTCCGGATAAATGCGGCCATGGAAGTGGGGGCGCAGTGCGCGGATCAGGTCGAAGGCCGGTGTGGCGATAAGTAATTTTCTTCGGTCATGGACGTGCCGATACGCTGCGCGATATGCTGCGACCGGGTGAAGCTGTTCTGCCACCGGGGTAAAGCGCCAATGCTCGATATCGAGCAGGATAAGATGCGCTGGCTTGTGGGCGGCGCGGATCGCGGCAGCGGTATTCGCGCCGCCGCAGATTGGAGTGGCGCCAGGAGGTTTATTGCGGGATCGCCCATACAGCCACGTGGTCGGCGTATCCAGCGGCCCGGCAAGCAGCATGCGGCCCCCTTTTGACGCGGCCATATGATCGATCGCGCTCCCGGCCAACAGCCAAACCAGATGAACGGATGGATGCGCCTCAGCCGCGGTCGGATTGCCCATCGGGTGCGGCGCCGCGGCCAGCGACTTACCGCCCGCGAGCAGCAGAGCCAAGGCCGCCACGCAGGCTGCCAAGGCGGTGATCCGCTGGCACAGCCTAAGCGGTTTTGCGCGCCGCCGCGCGGATTCTGGCCGCCGGTTCCGCCCGAGTGGCGGGAAACGCGTGGCAAAGCGATCATGAAACATATAGCAATCCACACATGTAATTTCGTCGCCTTATGAGAGGGCCTTTTCGGCGGCCTCACGCATAATGCCAAGGGGGGGCGAATGGCCGGTGAAACGCGAAAACTGTAGCGCGCCCTGCTCGATAAGCATTTCCAGACCGGGCACACAAACAGCGCCCCGGCGGCTCGCCCAGGAAAGCAATTTGGTGATCCGCGGATTATAGATCGTGTCCATCACAATGGTGCCCGGTGCAATGGGCGTATCTTCCGCGATGGGCATCGCATCAATATGCGGATGCATACCCACCGGTGTGCACTGAATCAGCATATCAAAGGGATGGGCGCCGAGTTCGCTTAACGCGAACGCATTGCAATGGAAGCCGTGCGCGGCTAAGTCATGGATCAGCTCGGCGGCCCGCTGCGGCGTGCGGTTGTAAAGATCGACCGCGCATTGGCGGCTCGCCAAAATGGAGGCGATGCCGCGGGCGGCGCCGCCGGCCCCAATAATGGCGGCGCGGCGGCCGCGAAGCTCCTCATCGGAAAGGGCGGCACCGCGCAAAATGGCCGCCAGGGCGCCGGGGGCATCGGTATTGAACCCAATGGGCGGCGCGTGGGGCGGAAACAGTATGGTGTTAATGGCGCCGATATCCACACCATCTATTTTTCCACCGCGCTGGCGCACAAAGCGGTGCGCATTTTCTTTATGCGGAATCGTGACGCTTACGCCGCAAATATTCATGGCGGCGCTGTTGCGCAGGCGGTCAAGGATATGGGCCAGCGATTCATAATCTCCGGCCAGCGGCAGGCGGACATAAACGCCCGGAAAATCGATCGCTCGCATGGCGGCATTGTGCATGTGCGGCCCGACCGATTGTGCGACCGGCCACCCGACGAGGCCACACACCTGCCAGCTTTTTTGCTGAAGCTGCATGGCGAAGACATCTTTAAGATCGCGTATGGATGGTTGGCCAGCCGCCGTTGGCGCATTGCCCGGCACGATGCCAAAAGTAAACTCCGCGCCGAATTTGCCGGCCAAGGTACGAGAAATAACGCCAAAATCCCCCATCGCCAGGAACACACCGGACAGCCCCGGATAATGCTTGAGCGGGGCATAAAGCTCCAACGCGTCGATGGCATCGGCAAGGTCGGCGGCTTGAAATGCAATTTTCGCCACGTTGACTTCAGGATGCCGGGCGATTCGCGCCAGGATGCCGGCGGTGTCGGCTGGCTTTTTATCAAAATGGTGGCTGGAAAGAATCAACTTCGGACGCCGATTCGTTTCCAGCCGACAATAAAATTGTGCAAATCGCGGGTCGCGCTCCCAGGCCTCAAGCTCGATATCAATGTAGCGCGGGTGGTATTGAAGGCAGGTGCGGAACAGGTCCAGCCTTGCGGACTCATCGCCGCCGAATTTGCCGCCCTCCCACGTGGGACGAATGGTGAGTATCCAAGGTGCTCCACGAACGATCGGGTCAGAAAAAATCTGCTGGATGGCAGCGGCCTCCGCCATATCCATCCGCCACTCGATAAGGTCGGCCCCCATCGCAAGTGCTTCACCGGCTATGCGGCGCGCGGTGGCGGGATCTCCGAGCATGATGGGAGCGGCAATGTGTGTCATAGACCGCATATTAACCGCAATTTACGCCGAACCGCCGCTGCTTGATGGGTGCCAAAAATCACGCCGTCGCAACCCGGCGATTACTGGGGCGAGAAATATTGGCCGCGCGAGCCGATTTCGCCTTCCCGCCCGTTCCAGTTTTCGCTTGCACTGTTTTCGACGTGGGGCGCGGCTCCATCTCGGTGCGCAACAGCTTCTGAATCATCCGGGCCTTCGGTGCCACGCCGGCCGCCAGGTGCCGAAGAATTTGCAAGTTGATCGCATCCCATGGTGTTCCATCACTGTTGGTGCCTTTTGGCGTTTCAAGAATCTTGGGCACTTGGGCCAAACGCGGGTCTTGCACCAGCACCGCAAACGCATCCAATCCGATGGTGCCGCGGCCGATGTGCGCGTGGCGATCCACTCGGCTGCCAAGCGGCTTAAGACTGTCATTGAGATGCAAGGCGGCCAAGTGCTGTATGCCAACCACCCGATCGAATTCGTCCATCACTCCGCGAGTCGCGTCGGCGGTGGTTAAATCGTACCCAGCGGCAAAAATGTGGGCGGTATCCATGCAGATGGCTAAACGCGTGTGATCGCGGACTGCCGCCAAAACATCGCGCAGGTGTTCAAAGCGGTAATTGAGCGATGTCCCCTGCCCGGCCGTGGTTTCCAGGCAGGCCAAACATCCGGGGGGAACATCCATTAAGGCTGCGTTGAGCGAATCGACCAACGTCGCTATTCCGGGTGTCTCGCCGGCGCCGCCGTGGGCGCCGCCATGGGTTACCAAGGCAAAGATGCCCAGTCGCTCGCAGCGGGTAAGCTCGGCCGCAAATGCCCGCTGACTTTTCGTCCGCAGCCCCTCGTCGCCCGAGGCCAGGTTGA
The DNA here is from genome assembly GCA_021804985.1 of Planctomycetota bacterium. Classification (GTDB taxonomy): domain Bacteria; phylum Planctomycetota; class Phycisphaerae; order WQYP01; family WQYP01; genus JAJZGD01. Next base: position 9,142 of record JAJZGD010000035.1, on the reverse strand, counting down.
TGAGGTACGAATCATGGGCCACGATTTTTTTAAACCCCAACCGCGCGGCGTGCTGCCTAAAGGTCGCAACCGCGGGTTCCTCCAGCGGCGGTATCTGCCATTGCTGCTGGTTACGCGTAAAAAGCTGCACGCTTTCAAGGCCGAGGGTTTCGGCTTCCAGAAGGGCCCGTTCCAGACCGCCCGCAATGGATAAGTGTGAACCAAACATGATGGCAGTATCTGGCCTTTCGACCGCAAGCTCAACGGCAATAGGGCTGCCATTGCCGCGGGGGGACGAACGCGGCACGCCGGGATTTGATCATAAGTAACTGTATTATAGGCTTTTATGATCTTTTTGTGGTCGGGTAACCCCCGTCAGGCATGGCCGGCGGCTAAGCCGATTGGTCTAATGCCATGATGGATTGGGCTAAATTAGTCCGATAGAACAATAATAAAGAGCGGAATGGATTCCGGCTCGGCGTGGCGGTTACCGGGGGATTTTCCGGGCATCGGCAGGCTACGAGGGTATGGAGGCCTCAAATGGCACGTTGTAATCGAGCATTTCAGGCCCACCCCGTCGCAACCCGGCGATTACGCGGACAGGCTCCTTTAGAATATAATCAAGTAGCTGCACCGACACCGGCGCTCGCCCTTGGGGCGGGTTTGAATCGGTGAGGCAGCTCGGCTTTGGTACCTATGGCGTCTGACAAGACGCCGTTTTTTTCGGAGTTCATGCGTGGACAGCTCTGGCAGTAAAGCGGGTCAATTGGCTGAGGCCGTCAATGGCTACAGCCCGGAATTTATCGAAACCTTATATTCCCAATGGTTGAAAGATCGAAACAGCATTGATCAGCAATGGGACTGGTTTTTTCGCGGTTTTCAGCTTGCATCCGATGCCCCGCCCGGTGCCGCAATCCCGCTCGATGCGCCCGGCGCCGCTGTCATGGCAGTCGGCGACCTGATTCACAGCTACCGCGAGATGGGCCATCTGATTGCCAATCTCGACCCCCTCGGCCACAACACGAAAAGCCATCCCCTTTTGGAACTGACGGAATTTGGCCTAACCGATGCCGATCTCGATCGTACCGTCGCCACCGGCACGTTTGGCAACACTGGCCCGGTGCGCCTTAAGCAGCTGATCGAAATGCTCAAGAGCACTTACTGCGGCACCTTTGCCGTTGAATATATGGAAATCCGCGACCCGGCCCAGCGGGCGTTTCTTCAGGAGCGCATGGAGCCGACATTAAACAGCCCGGCGCTGAGCGCGGAGAAGCGGAAATGGCTGATGTCGCGGGTGGTTGCCGCCGAAGAATTTGAACAATTTTTGCAGCGCCGCCACCCCACCGTGAAGCGATTCTCTATTGAAGGCGCAGAATCCCTGATTCCCATGATGGATGAATTGATCAACGCGGCATCGGAAAATGGTGTGGACGAGATGATCACCGGTATGGCGCATCGCGGCCGCCTTAATGTGCTCGCCCACATTTTTCACAAGCCCTACGAAGTGATCATGAGCGAAGTGATGGATCGCCCCCAGAAAGCGCAAGGCGATGGCGATGTAAAATACCACCTCGGCTATGCGTGCGATACGGTGACCGCCTGCGGCCGCCAGATGCACCTATCTCTGGCGTCCAATCCCAGCCATTTGGAAATTGTCGATCCGATTGTTGAGGGCATTGCACGCGCCAAACAGAACCGCAAGGGAGATGTGGAACGCGGGCAGGTTATGCCCGTTCTGATCCATGGCGACGCATCATTCACCGGCCAGGGTATCGTGGCCGAAACCCTTTATCTCTCTGAGCTAGAGGCGTATCGCACCGGCGGCACGATTCACATCATTGTCAACAACCAGATCGGCTTTACGACAGACCCACGCGACGCCCGCTTCACCCGATATCCCTCCGATGTCGCCAAAGCGATTCAGGCGCCAGTGTTTCATGTCAATGGCGATGATCCCGAAGCTGCCGCCCACGCCGCCGGCATGGCCATCGCATTCCGGCAGAAGTTCAAGGCCGATGTCATCATTGATTTGGTCTGCTACCGCCGTCGCGGTCACAATGAACTCGACGATCCAAGCGTGACACAGCCGCTGATGTATCAAGACATCGCCAATCATAAAACCACGCGTTCCATTTACGCGGAAAAGCTGCTGGCCGCGGGGGTTGTCACTACCGCCGAGCTGGAGCAAATGGCGCACAGCGTTCGCGATCGGCTGGAAAAATCGCACGAATACGGCAAAACCTTCAAGCCCATGGAAAGTGCGCCGCCAACGCACGGGCCGTGGAAAGACTTGGTGAAAGTTCCCCCCAATATTCGGGATTGGCGCCTCGATACTTCCGTGCCGGCAGAAAAACTGCTGGAGATAACCCAAAAACTCTGCACCTTTCCAGAAACCTTTACGCCCCATGCCAAAATTGCACAGATGTTCAAAGCCCGGGCCGAGGCGGTTAAGAGCGGTTCAGGCATTGATTGGGGCACGGGCGAAATGTTGGCCATCGGGTCGCTGCTCGACGCCGGAACCTGGGTTCGCTTAACGGGGCAGGATGTTTGCCGCGGCACCTTCAGCCATCGCAATGCGGTGCTTTATGACGCCAAAACGGGGCAATCCTACTCCCCGCTCGCAGCCTTTGCCGAGGGAAAATCCCGCTTCACGATCATCAACACCATGCTTTCGGAATTGGCGGTGGTGGGGTTTGAATTTGGCTTCGCCTCGGCTGATCCGCGGGCGCTGGTAATCTGGGAAGCGCAATTCGGTGATTTTGTAAATATGGCGCAGCCCATCATCGACCAATTTATCGTCAGCGCGGAAACCAAATGGGGCAAATACAACGGCCTGGTCATGCTGCTGCCGCATGGCTATGAGGGGCAAGGGCCGGAACATTCGCACGCCCGGCTGGAGCGGTTCCTGCAGCTCGCCGCGGAAGATAATATCCAGGTTTGCAACCCCACCACGCCGGCGCAATATTTTCATCTGCTGCGGCGGCAGATCAATCGCGCGTTCCGCAAACCACTGATTATCATGGCGCCCAAAAGTTTGCTCCGGTCGAAGCAGGCCGTCTCGCAGCTTTCCGAGTTCAGTACCGGTCAATTTGAAGAAATCATCGACGAAACGCAGCCCATTGATCGCTCACGCGTGCGGCGTGTGCTGATGTGCAGCGGCAAGATTTATTATGAATTGCTCGCCGAGCGCACCAAGCACCGCATTGAAGACATCGCCATATTGCGATTGGAACAGATTTATCCGTTCCACAGCGAGCGGCTGAGCGAAATCGCCCGCACCTATCCCAAGGGCGTGGAAATGTTCTGGGTGCAGGAAGAACCGCGCAACAACGGGGTTTATCCGTTTATCGGTGCCAAGCTGCATTACTACTGGCCGGGCATGCAGAAGCTGGTTTACGTCGGACGCAAACCGTCGTCCTCGCCGGCGGCCGGTTCCCATGAACGCCATGTTCATGAACAGGCTGAGATTCTCGCCAAGGCCCTGAGCCTTCAGCCGGTTGAAGCCAAGCCGTCGCAGGGGCCCTCCAAATTGCGTCAGCCCAGCGATGTGGAAGTGCGCGAAGGGGTTCCGATTGCCAAGTAAATCTTCGCGCGTGGCCGCAGTCTGAATGATCGCGTCGCGGCCGGAGTCAAAGTCATTTGCCTGGAAGCGGCTGATCGTGTTATGTTTCCAAGCGTGTATCATCCATGGGGTTGTTGTTTATGGCTAGCGCTGTCATTGATCTTCAGGTGCCCGGGCTTGGTGAATCAGTCACCGAAGCCCGCATCGCAAATTGGGTAAAGGCGGACGGCCAGCCCGTGGGGCCGGATGATGTGGTCGCTGAACTCGAAACGGATAAAGCTACCGTTGAATTGCCCGCGGGCAGTGCCGGTGTACTGCGGATCGTCGCGCTTCAGGGAAAGACGGTGAATGTGGGCGATGTCATCGCACGTATTGAGCCGGGTTCGGCGAATGCCGGATCGGCGCCGAAACCCGAAGCATCCGCACCCGCCAAACCTGCCCCAACGGCGGGGCCCACCAATGCGACAGAAGCCAAACCACTTGCACCATCCGTGCAGCGGCTGGTAAGCGAAAATAAAATTGACCCCGCCCAGGTAACACCGACCGGGCCCGGCCAGCGCCTGACCAAAGGCGATGTGCTGAGCTTTATCGACGGCCGAAATATTTCAGCGGCGGATGCCGCCGCCGGCCAGATGTCGCGCGATGCCCGCAATTCCAGCGCTCCCCGCGCGGTATCCAGCCAGCCCATCGCCACCGGGGAGGATGAAACCCGCGTCGAATTAAGCAAACTCCGCGAAACCATCGCCAAACGGCTCGTGGAAGCGCAGCATACCGCAGCGATCCTCACCACATTTAATGAAATTGACATGTCTGCGGTGATGGCCCTGCGTGAACGGTACAAGGAAAAATTTGAGAAAAGCCACGGCGTGGGCCTCGGATTCCTGTCCTTTTTTGGACGCGCGGTTTGTGCGGCGGCCAAGGCCGTTCCGGTGGTCAATGCCCAGTTACAGGAAAAGGCCATCGTCTACAAACACCGAATGCACATGGGCATCGCGGTCGCAACCGAAAAAGGGCTCATCGTACCGGTGGTGCGAAATGCCGATCGAATGTCGATGGCGCAGATCGAGTTGGAAATAAAGCGGCTGGCCACCAAAGCACGCGAAGGCAAGATTTCGGTCGATGATTTGGCCGGTGGCACGTTCACCATCACCAACGGCGGGGTCTTTGGTTCGCTGCTATCGACGCCGATCCTCAATCCGCCGCAGGCGGCCATTCTCGGCCTGCATAAAATTGAGAAGCGGGCGGTGGTGGTCAACGACCAGATCGTCATTCGCCCCATGATGTATGTGGCACTCTCATACGATCATCGCATTGTTGATGGCCAGCAGGCCGTGACGTTCCTGGTGCACATCAAAGAGTCGCTGGAAGACCCATCGCGCCTGCTGCTGGAAATTTGACGATCTGATTTCGGCGGTGGTAGCCTGGGAGGGTGACTTCATGCCAACATTGGTTCAAGAAGCCGCACAAGCCTCATCACGGGCGCCCCCTGCGAGCCGGTTTGCCGGCAGCGCTTCCGGAGCCGCGGGCGTTTCGCAGGCGCTTTCTCCCCAGACCGTGCTCCATGAAAATGAAATTGTGATCCTTATGATCCGACCTTCCGTCTGGTATATCTTCATTTCCAGTGGCGGCTTTAACCTGGTGGTCATTGCGGCGGCACTTCTGGGGGAAACGTCGCACCTGATATCCCGATTCGTCGCGGCCCCTGCGATGGCAACCATTGTCGCCATTCTTCTGGCCTGTTCCCTGCTCTATAGCGTGATGGACTGGATCGGCCATCATTACATTTTGACCAATTGCCGCATATTGACGATCAAGGGGTTGCTCCAGCCGCGGATTATTCAAACGTGCCTCGGGCGGGTGCGCAAGATAGCATTGACCCAGTCGGTGCCGGAGCGGCTTTTGAAGACCGGCACCCTGGCATTCACTTATGATGAGCAGCCGGACGCCTGCGATACCTGGGTATGGATTTCCAATCCGCGCCGGGTAGAGCAGCAAATACATAAGGCAATTAACCGCTACACCGGCCGCACGGGTTAGCCGGCCGGGAATTGGCGTGGGCAATTGGCGTGCGAAACTGGCGTGAGCACCGGCTGGCGCGGGTGCCCGCTGAGCAGAGGGGCATGGCAGATGGCCTATCAGAGGGGCTGCTGGGGCCGTATCGGCGGCTATCAGACGGCCCGGCGGGGGGCCTTGCAGCGCGCTTGGCGGGGGTCTTGCGGCCTGCAAGTGCGCAATTCGTGTGCCGGCTTAAAGGGGCCGTCGGGTATAATCTTAGGTACAGGGATTGACTCTTATTCTCGAAGGTTTATGATTCGAGACAGTCGAGAGTTATCACCATCCGCGCGGGGCGCGGTTTGCGAAGGGTTGCGAAGTTATGCTCAAGGACAGAGATACCGCACCGATCAAGCTGACACGCGACGGCGAGTTGACGCTCGTCGAATTTACGTCGCGCAAGTTGCTTGAAGAAAATGAGATCGCGGAAATGGGCGAACAACTCTCGGCTTACGTCGAAAGCCAACTCAAACCAAAACTTATCATCTCCTTTGCAGGGGTGGATCACCTTTCATCCTCTGCATTGGGAACGCTTATAACTGTGAACTACAAGGTTCGCGAACGCGACGGCCAGCTGCGGTTATGTGCCATCAATCCGCAGATTTACGAAGTTTTTTTGATCACAAAACTTAATAAACTCTTTCGCATCTATCCGACAATAAAGGAAGCAAAAGAGTCGTTGGAAAAACCGGCATCGTAAGGCTCAATTCGCCAGCCTTGGGGTTGGCGGATGATAAGTTGTAAATCCCCATGCACTTGGGGATTAGATAAACCGCAAGAGGGTACGGACGCCCACCGCATGCACCAGGGAACCAAACGGTTGGTGCGCTTGCACAGGCTTTTTGTTCGGGCGCCGTCGCTATGAAACAAATGCATTCACGCTGCAATAGTGCCATCCGTCCTACCTCCGCTCGCAGCGGACCCAAGTTATGGTGTTCCTGCGATATTGAGTCCGATATCTGCAAGGCGCGGGATGTAGAAGAGGCCATCCTCTCCCAGTGTCAGTCGCATGCCTATACCGACCGCGATCTGTTCGCTTTAAAGCTCGCCGTTGAAGAAGCAATCCATAATGCCATCCGCCATGGCAACCACGGGGATCAATCCAAACAAATTCACATCAAATACCGTGTAACCCCGCGACGCTGCGATGTGGTGATCGCCGATGAAGGTGCCGGCTTTAATCCGGCATCGGTGCCGGACCCCACCAGTGAACAGAATATTGAACAGCCTTCGGGTCGCGGGCTGCTTCTGATGCGGGCGTTTATGAACAGCGTCGTCTTTAATGAACTCGGCAATGCAGTCACCCTGACCAAATTCAATGATGCGGCGCCGACGCGCCGGCAAAGTCAGCTCGCCTTCGGTTAAGCCATCTTTTTATCCACATGCAGCGGCACAAAATCAAGACACATCAGCACGGCAATAGCGCAGCGCCGACAGGCCTGCTTCACCGCGCGTGTCGTGCCCATCATCGCCTGGTTGCGAGCCTCACACATGCATCGCATCAACACACGCACATTCCATTCCGAGGGGCTTATCCGCAGGGCTGGTAGCCGGCATCCAACAACAAAAAAGCCCGGACTAAAAGTCACACGCCATGAAGTCCGGGCTCTGCCAACGACCTCTTGGCCGCCTTATCCCGAACTCAGGTTAATGAGCCCGTCAATCGCACTGACGCGTCCACGCTCGGCCCGCGGCATGCGTTACAAATCGCACGTTACTGCTCCGTCGGAGGCGGCTTGAACATGCAGTGGCCGTCAGGTATCATACATATAGTGGCCGCCTTACTGAGCCAGCCTGGTTCGGGTCGCCACAAGAAGTCGGGCCGCGATATCTTCGCCACCCGCGCATATTCTGAAGGGAGGCCATCATGGCCAGCATATCTCATCGTGGTGGGAATGGCCCCGCCGAGTTCCTTATACATGTTGACGATTTCCGCGTACAGCGCATTCCAGGTGTCCCGAACGCGAAAGTTGGATCGGCCTTTGTGAGCGCCACCGAGATCGTCAAGAATCTTCCGCTGGATAACTGGCTAAAGGTCAACCCGCGGACGCCCGACCGCAACGCCAAGGAGGTCCTCACCGGGCACGTAGTGCGGGGAATCAGGGAGACGTTAGCGGAGGCACCTAAGGATTTCGCTATCAAGAATCAAGGGATGTACCTTCTGGTCAGTGAAATTAAAGAATATGAGCGACTGCGTGAGGGCGGTCGCCTCCGGCTTTGGCTGAGCGACCCCGACGCCCATGGTCTCTGCAACGGCGGCCACACCTACGCGATCATTCGCGAGTATGCGGAAAGCTCCGGGGATTCAAAGGCCATGGACGAGGCTTTCGTTCGCCTCCATATCTTCCAAGGCATCGACCCTGAAAAAGTGCCAGCAATGGCCGAAGGACTGAATCGCTCCAAGCAGGTGGACGACCCGAGCCTTCAGAACCTGCGTGGCCTTTACGATTCCATCCGTGGGGCAATGAAGGGGATGGCTGGGGAAGAGGCCATCGCGTATCGTCAGGGCGAAGACGGTGCGTACTACATAACTGAGGTGGTGCGGGCCCTCATGTTTTTCAACGGCGACCGCTTTTGCAATCGCCGCCATCCCAATAACCTTTACCGCCAGCAAAAAAAAATGGTGGGAATGTTTGAGGAAGACTACGAAAAGAATCCGTCCCCGATGAAGCTGATCGTGCCCCATACGCATGAAGTTCTGACGTTAATGGATAAAATCGCGAAAGCCACTCCCGCAGCGGCGAAAAATGCAAAGTTTGAGCTCGGCCGGATGGTGGCGAGCGGCAACGCTCGCGTCGGCAGCGCCATGCACAAGGATACCCGGCTCCATTTCCTAAATGAGACAATGGACTACAAAGTCCCCAATGGCTGGCTGATGGTTATGTTGGCGGCGTTTCGCGCTGACGTGGATTGGGACTCGGGGGCCGGGAAATTTGAATGGAAAGTACCTATAAACGAACTGCTGCCCGACGTGATCGATGACCTAGTCCGAGTATGCGTACAGGAATATCGTGATAACAAGGTGAAGCCCGACGAAATGGCTCGCAACGCTTCAATTTACGAGCAATGTTACGATAAGGTCGCTCTCGCGCTGCACCGGTCGCCGGCCTCATCGTGAAGCGGCTACCGGGCCTGAGCCCGAGCCACCTTAGGTTGCGGTGCGGGATTTTTGCGAGCCTAGGAGCCTGTCCGAGTAATGGCCGGGATTGGGATGGGCCTGAAATGTGCCGAATGCGCGGCGCCTGAATGCATTGGAGGATCGAGCCGACTCTGAATAACGAGTCATCGAGATCCGACAACAAAGCAGGCGGGGCATTTCAGGCCCACCCCGCAGGGCGGCGTGCTTTTTGCCCCCCCTCTGCGGCGCGGCTCCTCGGTGTACCCTCCGTGTCAGGTACGCCATCGTCGCCGCTGCTTGATGGGTGTCAAAAATCACGCCGTCGCAACCCGGCGATTACTCGGACAGGCTCCTGAATCCTGTCCGAGTAATGGCCGGGATTGGGATGGGTCTGAAATGTCCCGAATGCGCGGCGCCTGAATGCATTGGGG
>JAJZGD010000207.1 GCA_021804985.1 Planctomycetota bacterium | reverse complement strand
TGTCGGATCTCGATGACTCGTTATTCAGAGTCGGCTCGATCCTCCGCCGCGCATTCGGGACGTTTCAGACCCATCCCAATCCCGGCCATTACTCGGACAGGCTCCTAGGCCATGATTTTTGTTGGCCGCTTGAATAGACGATCCAAGGTGTATTCGCCCGGTCCGAGCAAGCCCATGGCAACCACGACAAATAGCAGCACGAGGGGGTATTCACAACCGGGTGGTTTGTTAGTACAGGCAAAGCCATTGTGGATGGTAAAGGCAACCGCGACCAGCATGTTGAAGGCGAGGGGGATGGCGATAATGCGCTGGCCGGTGCCGATGAGAAAAATCAATCCGCCAAAAAATTCGGCGCAGCCGGACAATATCGCACCTTCCATTGGAAGTGGCACATGCATGGCGGCGAGATATTTTGAAAATTGCATGTAGTTGGGGCCGCCGAAGGCGCCAAACAATTTCTGCGACCCGTGAAACAGAAATACCATGGCAAGCGCCACGCGTATGATCAACAGCGCCAGGCTTTGAAATGCCGAGTAATTGATGACACGTGCCATGATGGACTCCTAAAAACCTTATTTCTGATCAACCCGGGCGCTGCCCGGACACGCAATAAAACTTCAGCGAACGGTCAACCCCGCTGCCACGAGCGCCGCGCGCAGCACGGGGAGAAAAGGCTCTGAGAGCTCGCACAGCGGCAAGCGCAATTCGCCGCTATCCAGCCCGAGCATTTTCATGGCGGCTTTAATGGGGATCGGATTGGTCTCCAAAAACAGGGCGCGAGATAAGGCGAAAAGTTTGTGATGGATCGCACGCGCTGCGGAAAAATCGCCGGCGGCGGCGTGTTTGACCAAGGCGACCACAAGTTCCGGAACGATATTCGATGCCACACTCACGACGCCTTGTGCGCCCACCGCCATCATGGGCAGCGTGAGAGAATCATCGCCCGAAAGCACGCATACGCCGGCGCCCACCGCTTCGCTGGTGAGGTCTAAATTGCCGGCGGCATCTTTTACCGCGACGATGTTTTTGCAGGCTTTGGTCAAGCGAACCATGGTGGGCACGCTCATGGTGACACCGGTTCGACCGGGAATATTGTAAAGCACAATGGGGATATTAACGCGATGGGCGACCACCGAAAAATGCCGGAAAAGCCCCTCCTGCGTTGGTTTGTTGTAATACGGGTTAACCATCAGGGCGGCATCGGCACCGGAAACCCGGGCGTGCTCGGTAAGTTCGATTGCTTCCGCGGTGCTGTTGGATCCGGTTCCGGCAATCACCTTCAGGCCCCCCTCGCGGGCAATGCCGACAGCCAATTCAATGACTCGGCGATGCTCCGAATGCGAAAGTGTTGGCGATTCACCGGTGGTTCCCACAGGAACAATACCCGTGATACCGGCTTTTGCCTGGGCGTGAATCTGCTTTTCTAAGCTCAGCGCATCGACCGCATCATTTTTCAGCGGTGTGATGAGCGCTGTAAACGCACCTGAGAACATGGCGATTACTCCTCGCGATCAGCCGTGAGCGGCGGCCTTCATCAGGGCGACGGCCTGGCGCAGCCCAATAAAAACGCTTCGGCTGATGATGGCGTGACCAATATGCAACTCGGCCATATGGGGCAACGCCGCGATGGCCCCTACGTTTTCATAATTTAGCCCGTGCCCGGCGTTTAGGCGCATCCCGCAATTTACCACCGCCTCGGATGCGGCACGCAGCGTTTCAAGCGAGCCGCTGCGCTGCGCCGCGGCGGCATTGGCGTACGGGCCGGTATGGAGTTCGCATACGTCGAACCCCGCCTTAGCTGCGGCGCGCACCTGCTTCACATCCGCATCGATGAACGCACTAAGGATGATACCGGCTTTTTTTAATGGCGCGATAAATGTCCGCAGCGTCTGGATTTGGCCGGCAACGTCCAACCCCCCTTCGGTGGTAATCTCCGTGCGCTTTTCAGGCACCAAGGTGACCATTTGAGGAACGATGCGAAGTGCCAGTTTACGTATATCCATGAGTGCGGCCATTTCCAAATTCAGCGGCACCTGAACCACCGGGCGCAATCGCCGCACGTCATCATCATTAATATGGCGTCGGTCCTCACGCAGGTGAACGGTAATCAGGTCGGCACCGCCGAGTTGCGCTTCCACCGCCGCCCAGACGGGGTCGGGTTCTGCGCCGCCTCGGGCCTGCCGCAATGTGGCGACATGATCGATATTAACGCCCAGTAATGCCATACGATTTCCTCATTTCCGCCGTCGCAGCGATTCAACCGGTGCCGGCCGCCGCGGCTTTCAAGGCGCGAATCACGTGCGCATCGCGAGCGGAGAGATCGGGATACTCCGGATCGCTACCGACATCGGGGCGGCGCTTCCACGAACGCGCACAACTGGCGTAGAGTTGCCGGGCATCAACCACGCGCACGCCCCACTGCTCACCAGCTTCGACGCGGTGATGCCCGACGCCCAACGCATCTTCAATCTCCGGGCCGTAAACGGTTAGCAGTTTTTGTGATACGGCATCGGCGGGTGCGATCAGCACGGCCTCTGCGTCCAGCGCGTTGCCAAGCCCGATGGAGCGCTTGAGCTCATCGAGCTGCTTGTTACCTTGTTCAACCATGGCCATCCAATTGTTCCATGGAGACAGCGCCGCGGCATCCATCGCGTGCGGCACGATCGCAAATCGGGCGAGATGCACGGAGGGGGGAAGGTGCTCCATTCCCGGCAATTTTCGCATGGCCTGCCACGCTTCATCGGCAGTGTATGCGATGATTGGAGCGGCTAATTCGACGAGTGTGTGTAAAATCCGGAAGCATACGTGCTGCGATGATCGCCGCCGGGGCGCATCGGGCAGTTCGCAATACAAGCGATCCTTGATGGCCTTGGCATAGATGGACGAAATATCGACATTGCAAAATTCGTAGATGGTTTTAAACACGCGGTGAAAATCATAATGCTCGTAGGCGTCGAGCGTATCTTGCCGGACGGCATCGAGCCGCCCAAGCATCCAGGTGTCGATGCTGCATGCCTGCGGCGCCGCCGCGTGCCGGGGCGGATTAAAATCATATAGATTGCCGAGCAGATAGCGGAAGGTGTTGCGAATTTTTCGATACGCGTCCGCCACCCGCGTGAGCAATTCCCGTGTGCAGGGCATGTCGTTGTGATAATCGACACTGGCCACCCAAAGGCGCAGCACATCCGCCCCGTGCTCTTTGAGCGCATCGGCAACCTTGATATCGTTGCCCGCGCTTTTGGACATTTTTTTTCCCTGCGCGTCAACAATAAAACCATGAGTGAGTACCGTTCGAAACGGTGGCGCCGCCTTGTAACCTGCTGCCTCAAGCAACGTTGACTGAAACCAACCCCGATGCTGATCGGAGCCTTCCAGATATAAATCCGCCGGGTAACCCATGGACGGATGCGTTCCGCTGAGCACAGCGCGATGCGATGCACCAGACTCAAACCAGACATCGAGAATGTCGGTGGCCTGTTTCAGGTCGCAGGTGAGAAAGGTATGTCCATCGATGGTTTTGGAATCAGGCGTCAGGGCGGTATCCGTCCAAACATCTGCGGCCAGAATTTTTTCCGGTGCATCCACATACCAGCTATCAGCGCCATGGACGCGAATATAGCGGCTCACCTGCGCGATGGACTTTGCCGAGAGAAGGATATTGCCTTGCGGATCAATAAACGCGGGTATGGGGACGCCCCATGATCTTTGCCGCGAGATGCACCAATCCGGGCGGGTGTCGAGCATGCCGGAGATGCGTGATTTTCCCCATGCCGGCAGCCATTGCACCTGATCGACAAATTCTTTGGCGCGCGCCACCAGGGGGCTGCTGTGTGAAGCGCGGACAAACCACTGCTCAGTGGCACGGAAGATAATGGCCCGGCGACATCGCCAGCAATGCGGGTAACTGTGATCAAATTCGTGGGCGGCAAAAAGTATCCCGCGGGCTTGAAGGTCGGCGAGAATTTTTTCGCCCGATTCCCAAATCGACTCACCGCGCAGGTATTCGCTGACCGTCTGATCATATCGCCCGTTGGCGAGCACCGGGCAGTAGACCTCGAGCCCATAGCGGCGCCCGGTGAGATAGTCATCGGCGCCGTGGCCGGGGGCCGTATGCACCAAGCCCGTTCCATCCTCAAGGGTGACATAATCAGCGCCGACCAGCGGACAAAGCCGCGGGGCATCGAATGGATGATGGTAAGCCATGGCCGCGTGCTGCAATTCGGCGCCGGTAATCGGCTCGCCGGTGGTTTCGTAAGCGGGCAGGGCTGGATTTTCCGCCGTCCCGATTTGAATGATTGCCGCAGCGCGCTCGGTGGCCACAATGAGGCTCGGCCGCTTTCCCTCGGGATCTCGGAGGCAGGTGTAAAAATTTTCCGGGCCAACTGCGACCGCTCGATTGGCCGGCAGCGTCCAGGCAGTGGTCGTCCAGATGAGATAGGCTGCGGCCGTTGGTCGGGGGCCGAAGCGATCAGGCCACACGCCGGATGAGAGATCAACGGCAAGTGCCGCAAAAACACTTTTTGAGCGGTGCGGGGCATATTCCAATTCCGCCTCGGCGAGTGCCGTTTGATCAAACGTGCACCAATGGACGGGGCGGCGTTGGCGAAATACCAGATCGCGCTCCACGAGCTGAGCCAATACATCCAGCACACCGGCTTCATAGGCGGGGTCAAGCGTTAGATACGGGTGCTCAAAATCGGCCAATATGCCGAGGCGCTCGAACGATCGCGCTTGCTGCTCAACAAATTTCATGGCGTATTGGCGGCACAACTGGCGCACGTCGGCGGGGGGCAAGGTTTTGAGTTTGGGGCCAAGTTCTTTTTGTACCGCGCTTTCAATCGGCAAACCGTGGCAATCCCACCCGGGCACAAATTCGCACCGGTATCCCGACATGGTGCGATATTTTACCACGATGTCTTTGAGCACTTTATTGATTAGATGGCCCATGTGAATATCGCCATTGGCATAGGGAGGGCCATCGTGCAGCACCCAGTTACCGCGAGGATGATCGGCGGCGAGAATTTCTGAGTACAGGTGCCGCTCTTTCCATGCGGCAAGCATGGCCGGCTCGCGCGTGGTCAGATTGGCCTTCATGGGG
>JAJZGD010000206.1 GCA_021804985.1 Planctomycetota bacterium | reverse complement strand
CCGAATGCGCGGCGGAGGATCGAGCCGACTCTGAATAACGAGTCATCGAGATCCGACAACAAAGCAGGCGGGGCATTTCAGGCCCACCCCGCGGGGCGGCGTGCTTTTTGTCCCCCCTCTGCGGCGCGGCTCCTCGGTGTACCGTCTGCGTCAGCTACACCATCGTCGCCGCTGCTTGATGGGCGCCAAAAATCACGCCGTCGCAACCCGGCGATTACTCGGACAGGCTCCTATCATGACGCAGATGAGTATTGGACGCGGGGCAAAGCGTGATCACCACTCGCAGCACAAGTATATGGATATGGCGGGTGGTTGGACTGGCCTTAATATTAATGATGGGCAGTTGCAGCGGCTGTGCCGATTTAATATCTGCCCCCATGGACGGCTTGCCCTATACCGAGCAGTTGCACGTTCCTTACACCAAAAGCGCGAGCACCTATCTGGATGGCGATCTCTACATTCCCAATACGCCCGGCCTTCACCCGGTGGTGCTGCTGATTCACGGCGGCGGCTGGGTTTGGGGATATAACGACGACTGGGCGGTGGCGTGGATGGCTCCGCGATTGGCGGCGGCCGGCTATGCAGTGTTCAACATCAATTACCGCTGGGCCAAGCGGGGCGGCGGATTTCCGCGCAGCATTGAAGATGTGAAAAATGCCTGGGCGTGGCTGATCGTTCACCGAAAAATGTATCATCTCAATAGCAATAAAATAACCTTGGTGGGCCTGTCGGCCGGTGCTTATCTTGGTCTGATGGCCGCCTATACGGCCAAAGGAAGTCTTTTCCCGGCCACCGCGTATCGCAAGGTGCGGCTGCACAGCAATGGCGTCATCGCCTTTTATCCGCCCACGAATCTCCATGAAGTCCGGTTGATTGCCGGCTGGTGGGCCTTCGGTGTGGCCAAGACGTACATGCATCGGTGGCTGGCGGCACATAAAGGCCGCGGGTATGCCTATGCGTCGCCCATCACGTATGCAGCGACGGGCATCCGCACCTACGTGCTTCAGGGTATTGTGGATATCATCGTACCGTTCTGGCAGGCAAACGAATTGTATCACGCGCTCAAGATGCATCAGGTGTCGGTGTCCGTGCACTTCTGCGCGTATGCGTCACACGCGTTTATGGATTTCCCGGGGCCGGCGCGCCAATACGGATGGCGCAAACTGCTGGCAACGCTGCGCGCCTGGGATAAGTAGCGGAAAGGAAATACCGACCGTCCGCGTGTTGGGCTATGGGATATCCTGCGGCAATAAATCTTTAATGAATACACCATGCATGAGCTCGGCGCCCGGTTTGAGGCGACGTTTTTTCAGCACCTGGGCGTGATCGGCCTGGTGATACATTTGTTCGAGGATGCGCCCGCTTATGCGGCACTCAAAGGTTACCGATTCAGGGTTAGAATCGTAATCGCGCGATTGAACCTGTGAGAATTTTTCCAAAAATGTGATTCCGCGGGTATCGGCCAGATTAAGGGCCACCGTCACGCGGAACAGGTCCCCGAGCATGTGTTGCCGCACAACATCGGCGAGGCGCGCCGCTCCGGTGCCCTGTTTGGCGCTCACTTCCATGGCTTGCGGGAACCGCGTGCGCCAAAACGTCAGGTCTTCGGTCCGCGTAAGCGCATCCATTTTGTTAAGCACGAGAATGGCCTGCTGATCGGCGCAGCCAATTTCAAGCAATACCGCGTGTACGCTTTTAAGCTGCGCCCAGGCCCGCGTGTCGGATACATCAAGCACGACGAGCAGCAAGTCGGCATGGGTGGCTTCTTCCAGCGTGGCCTTGAAGGAGGCGACCAGATGGTGCGGTAAATCGCGTACGAAGCCGACGGTGTCGGAAATCAACGCCCAGTGGGCTTCACCGAGTTTCCAGCGCCGTGTTTTTGTGTCCAGTGTGGCGAAAAGGCGATCTTCCACAAAGGTTTTCGCGCCGGTAAGGGTGTTAAATAGTGTGCTTTTGCCCGCGTTGGTATAGCCGACAAGGCTGACGGTAAAGTGGGTCTCCCGGCGTGATGCCACTTCCCTTGATTTTCGCGATTGAACCTCAGCAATACGCTTCTTGAGGTCGGACACTTTTTCACGCACCAGGCGGCGGTCAATTTCCAGCTGCATTTCGCCGGGCCCTCTTGCCCCCACACCGGCGCCGGCGCCCGCACCGATGCGTTCCAAATGGCTCCACATATGCCGCAGGCGCGGATAGGTGTATTCGAGTTGTGCCAACCCCACCTGAAGTTGAGCTTCGGCGGTGCGTGCACGAGTGGCAAAAATATCTAGGATCAATTCGCTGCGATCAAGAATTTTGCAATTGCATATCTTCTCTACATCGCGCAGCTGATTGGGGGATAAATCGTGATCAAAGATGACCACATCGGCATTGTGGTGCTTGACGAGTTCGGCAATTTCGCTCACCTTGCCGCGACCGATAAAGGTGCCGGAATCAATGCTGCTGCGCTGTTGTGTAACACGGTCCACGACGGTGGCGCCGGCGGTTTTGGCCAGACTCGCCAATTCATCAAGGGGGGCATCCACATCGGCGGTGGAATTGGGCAGAATCACGCTGACGAGAATGGCCCTTTCGCTGCGGACGGATAGCTCCATCCGTTTATCACCAGTCAATCAGGGGTACCTCCTAAAATGGAATCATCAAATTGGACAATCCGCTTTCGCGGCCGCCGCTGCTCGGCGATTTAGCCTGCCGCTTCATCGCTGGTACAGCGGAAGATAGTGGAATGGCACACAGAGCGCCAAAATAGCCATGGACGTTGCATAGGGGTCGCCCCCCTGGCCTTCAATGCCGTCCGGTGGTTGCCATTGGCCGCCATGTTTTTGAAACTGAATCAGCTGGCGGCGGATGGGCGGATAGATGGTCGTCCAGTAGTGGCCGCCGAGCTGCGACGCCGCCTGCGAGCAATAATAAATGGCGTAGAAATAGAAATTTTCATTTCGGGCAATGGGGTGGGCCATGAGATAATCGCCGCCGCTGATGGCCTGGGGTGAATTGCGGCGTCCCATGAGTTCCAAGGCCAAAACGCCCGTGCCCGTTCTTGCCCGGCCGGGGCCGCCGCCGGGTTGATAGGCAAAGCCGCCATTGGGGCAGGCATCGCGCACGACAAAGGCGATACCGTGTTTAATGGCGGTGGCGGGGACGGCCGCGCCACAATCCGCCGCACCGCGCAGGGCCATAAGCTGCCAGCCGGTGCATGAAATATCCGCATCCTGACTCCACGGCTGGTAGCGCCATCCGCCCGCAAACTGATTGATCGAATGTTTCTGCGCCGCGAGAATCAAGGCGACCGCGCTGGCGATGGCGTGGCCGACGCGCCTGCGTGTGGCGGGCCCTTCCATGCCGTAAACCTCGGTCAAAGCGACGGTGCAGATTCCCTGATCATACATGGTGCCGCCCGGTGCGGTGATGTAGCCGTTGGAATTCTGGCAGGACAAAATGTAGTTAATGGCCGCATCGATCACGCGGTGGTAAGGGCCGTGATTTGCCGTGTATCCCCGTGCCATAAACGCCATGGCGGCCAGTGCCGCATCGGCCGGCTTGGCCTGGCTTGCACAGGGAAAGCTGCCGTCCGGCAGTTGATCATGTGCCAGCCACGCCAGCCCGCGCGCAACCGCTGATTTTACGTAAGGGGGAATGGTGTTGCCGGCGCGGGTGCGGCCGATACCAACCGTCAGCACCAGCAGGACAGCGAGCATCGCGCCAGCCGTGCGGCCGCATCGGAATCGCACGACATCGTTCGATGGGGGGCTAATGCTCATGGTGCCGCACCATCCTCAGGCGATTGGCGCCGATTCAGCCTCGATATGCGTACATAATAATCGCGTACGAGTTGCCGATAGCCGGGTGGTATCGATTGACGGGCGGTACTTAGCAGTTGCTTTTGTTCGAGCGGGCCCAAATTAACCCATTGGGCCGGGCTAATGCCGAGGGCGGAAACGGTTTTGGGCATTTGGCCGGTGGGGCGCAAATCGGCGGATATGCCAGTGCCCGCGGCGCCGGATCCGGGCTGAGCGCTGGCGACGCCCATGGCACCGCCTTGAGCAGGGGCTGCGCCCGCCGCACCGGGTTGGCCGCCTTGCGAGCCGCCGGGCATGGATTGCCCAGGCTGCCCTTGTCCAGGCTGCCCCTGTCCGGGCTGCCCCTGTCCGCCGTTAAGCCCGGCCAAAGCTTGGGCGGCTTGCGAAAGGGAATTTGCCGCCGCCTGTGCCGCACCTGAATGTCCCTGAGCGGCATTATGACTGGCGGCCAAGGCTTGCTGCACCTGAGATGCCGCCTGCATCAGACGTTGGTATTCATTTTGCCCCACTTGCCCGGCCGTCGGCGCGCCCTTCCCGGCGCCTTGGCTCTGGCCTGTCTGCGGCTGCGCGGGGGGCTGCTGATTGGGATTGATCTGACCGGCAATCTGATGGTTGTAACGGCGGGGGCCGCCAGTGCCGTTGCCGCGCATGGCCTGATGCAAATCGCCCAAGGCCAGCTGGATATGACTTAGTGCGGCCTGCTGGCGGATATCCGCCTCAGCATGATTGTGATGCAGCAGAGTGCGGTTGGTGGAAAACTGATCCGCCCGTGCGCGGTGCATCTGGCGGCCCGCCTGCGCGATCGCCGCGGCTAAGGCGGGCGATCCCAATGCCGTCTGCTGCTCCAATTTTTTGGATTGGGCTTCAGCACGCGCGATGGCGGCGGCCACCTGGGCCGATCGGGCAATACTTTGCGAACTCGGCTCGCGCGCCGTCCGGAGCTGATGGGCAATTGCCTCGGATTCATGGGCCAACTGGCTTTGCCGCCGGGCATACGCGGATAGCGTTTGGGCGTCGGCCGAGAGCGTCTGCGGATTAATCTGCTGCGCCGCGGATTGAAGATTTTTATTGGCGGCGCCGGCCAACGCCTGACCGGCCGCCTGCAGCGATTTGGCCATCGCCCGGCTGTTTCCATCCGCCGCAGCGTTCAGGGCCGCCTGCGCCTGCTCCATCGCCTGCTGATTAAGCTGTTGTGCGGCCGCAGTCCCCGCGGCGGCCTGCTGCTTCTGAGCCTGCTTTTGAACCTGGCGGGCAAGCTGCTCCATTCGCTTTTTAGTCGCGGGTTTCGGGCCGGCGCCGCGGCCGGCGCGGGCAATCTGGGCCGCGAGTGCCGCCGCCCTG
>JAJZGD010000034.1 GCA_021804985.1 Planctomycetota bacterium | reverse complement strand
TGCTGGATAATGCACTGGCGCTGGGGAGCCGGGTAACTGCGGCCTTCGGCCAAAGTTATGCGACAAGTGAAGAATGGGCGAGCCTGCTCGCGAGCCGCTATGGTGCGGAGAGTGTCAGCGGGAGTGCAGAAGAGGGTGGAGTCGTTGATAGTGGTGCTTCCGCACCGATGACGGGCTACACCTGGAATCAGGTATTGCAGGCCCGTTATGGAGCGGCCAATGTTGAATGGGCCGCGCCCAGCTTGGCGAGCGATCCCCTAACGCTGGGAGTGTTGCGAACACCCGCTGGCGACTTTGACCTTGCCAGTGGGTGGAATGGGTACGGCGGCTTGATGCCGAAAGGCGCGTCTGGCTTCGACATCGTTACGAGAACCCATGTCGAAGGCCAAGCCGCAGCACTGATGCAGGCCCAAGGCATCAGCGAGGGGACGCTTTACATCAACAACCCCGCCATCTGCCCCAGTTGCACGCGCAATCTGCCTTACATGCTTGGACCTGGTAGGAGCCTGGAAGTTGTGCCACTCAATGGCGCAAGCGTTCCATTTACGGGGGGCACAAGATGAGCGCCACCTTTCACGATCTACAGCAGCTTGACAACCCCATGAATGGCACACGCTTGGAGACCGCGGCCACGATCGCCGAGCTTTTTCGGTCTCTGCGTGACCGCAAGCCGTTCCTGTTTGAGCTTAGCGGGGACAACGGATTCATGCTGACCATTGGCTTTGCGGGCAACTGCGGCAGCGTGCAATACAGTCCCAGCGACGGCTCACCGCCCTATCTCGTGGCGGTGGCAGATGACGCGGTGGACGATGGCAAGTTAGTCGAGTTCCTTGCGGGGAACACGCCGACGCCGATCCCTCGGCGCTTCTGCTTACCGACCGACCAAGTGGAGAAGATCGCCGCCGAGTTCCTTACGCGCGGCGGCAAATCGACGGCGGTAGCTTGGGAGGGAATCTGAGATATAGCGACCGCAACGCCCAGCGGTTGCTTAGGCCACTGAAGGTGGTCAATCCCTTTGGCCAGCCATTGACGTCCCTGGATGATCGCACGCGGACCCGGCGGGACCATATCAAGTATCTTGCCCTGATCGACACGATAGCCTTGCTGCACCAGTATCAGCGTCCGGTCAAGACCGCCGGGAGCGCTTCCTATATTGAAGTCACATCGGCGGATATAGCCGCGGCCAACCGTCTGGCGGATGAAGCGTTGGGGCGTTCTCTCGATGAACTGCCACCGCAGACGCTTTATCTCCAGACGACCGTTGGCTGTCGCGGTACTGCGGTTCTCACTGCCCTTGTTTCGCAGGCGCTGGTTCGTCGGTTTGTCCACCGGGGGAAAAAGCGGCTTCCGCCGCATCCGTCCGCATCTGCAAGGCTACTTCATAGGCTCGGCGCCGATACTCCCCAAGCACATCTCGAACCTGCATCTCGCTGCCATTAATCCACGCCCCATCCGGTGCCCCGTTCACCGCCCCGGCAATCTCACGTAACATCGATTCCGTAGTCGCCTGCATCTCCGCAAGGTACGCCTCTACGTTCATTATTGGCGAGCTGTCCATAGCTTTACTCCTTGTGCCAGTCCGTGGCCCGGTTAGAATGCCCGCAACCACACGGTTGCCACCACATAATTCTAACAATTTCACCCTGCCCGGAAAAATTAACACGCCCGCGGGGTTCGCGCTCCAGTGCGTTGATCGATACGCCTTCGAATATCGAGAGGCGAATCGAGTGGCAAGACTTGGGGGAGAGGATTTTCGCCATGATGGGCATTCCGGTTTCGGCTTTTACGGGTTCCCCGATCGGTGGGAGCCTCCATTTGACAAGGTGCCAATTGCCGAGCGTGACCGCATTATCGATAACATAAAGGAGGCAATGAAATTCATGGACATATTGACGAAGTTCGAGTAGACGGACTGAAACCATTGCCGCAGAGAATGCTATTCTCGGCGGCGCCACGGGTGGCGGATTTGGCGCTGCGGGCGTGGTGCTGGATAATGCACTGGCGCTGGGGAGCCGGGTAACTGCGGCCTTCGGCCAAAGTTATGCGACAAGTGAAGAATGGGCGAGCCTGCTCGCGAGCCGCTATGGTGCGGAGAGCGTCAGCGGCAGTGCGGGAGGGAGTACGGCAGCATCGAGCACGCTTGCAAGCTTCAGCAGCAAGGTGGGACAGGCCACGGATGGTGTTCTTGGGGGCTTTGTCAAGGCCGACGGCACTGTTGACTTCGTACCCTTCACGAGAAACGGCCTGACCGGACATACGGCCGCACAAGCCGCCGGAGCAATCCCCGCTGATGCTGCCGGCGGATTCTCTGTAACTGTCCAAGACGGCAAAATAGTTGGATACAATTTCCAATCGGCTCTCAACGCCAATAGCCCAAACTACAGGCTCCCGCCAGCCCTCCAGCAGCAGATTAAGACCGCTCTTTCAGCAGCGACAACTGGGCACTGAAAGGCAGCAGAGGTGTGATATGGATGATGACAGACCTTCAATTGAATTGTTTCGGCACCAGCTTCAAGAGGCAAAATCGATGACCCTTGGAGAAGAGATGACGGCATTGTTAAAACTGCTGGAACACCCCGACCTTGAGTGGAGTGATCTCCTGGACGGATTGGCATGTAACCCAGGTGTAAACGCCGAGACCGCGGCGCTGAATCTCCATAGCTTGCTCAATATTCCTTTGAGCAACGGGCCGGCAAAAGTTAATTGCGATAGGCGCTTCTGGGAAGACGCATTACGGAGGGCGGGATTGGATCCGTCCGCAAAGGCTGCTAGACGACCCATTTGAAAGCGACCGGGTTCGAGGCACCACGGGTTGCGTATACCGGCCCAATGGATTGTGCGGGCGTTGAAATTCACGGTAAGCGATGGTCCGACGGACGTCTGACGCTCGTGTGATATGGATTTATGGCAATAAGCTGTACAGAATTGGAGCCTGATGCCATGGCACTTATTTGCCGCCAACATGGCCGGGCGTATAATCCACCTCGGATTACGTAGAAGGGAATACACGCTTGGTTGCAACGGACGAAATGCTTTCGGAATCAACGCTTCCCGGCAGCGCCCGGCGGCGCGCCCCGGCGTGCTGCCCGCAGGCAGCCTCTGTGCCTCTGCGCCTCCGTGTGAGACATCGGTCGTTCCGGGCGAGCGGGAGAGCGATTTTTGGCAGGGCAAACATATGGAATCATGCGGCGGCATGATGTAATTATTTAACATCTCACGCGGCGCAGGGGAGACGGCCGAGAGAGTGGAAATTAGAAAGTAGAAAGTAGAGCTCGACGGGGACGACGAGGGCAACGACTCGCGGCCAGCGGGCCGGCCGGCTTAACGACGCCGACAAGCAGGCGAGACGCTTGCGACGACGGCGGCGACGCCCCACCAGGGTGGCTGGCGAATTGACACGGCGCTATTTTTGGCGGCGGATTTGGCGCTGCGGGCGTGGTGCTGGATAATGCACTGGCGCTGGGGAGCCGAGTAACTGCGGCCTTCGGCCAAGGTTATGCGACAAGTGAAGAATGGGCGAGCCTGCTCGCGAGCCGCTATGGTGCGGAGAGTGTCAGCGGCAGTGCCGCAGAGAGTATCGCCACGCCGTACGGCTCGGCAATTCAGGCTTTGACGCCGGAAGCCCAAGCTGCCCTTGAGGAGGTGCAAAGCGGCGCTACCGTCTATAAGGGCGGCGTGTTGGGGCGGAGCGAAATGGGGGCGTCACAATTCCTATCTCATGGAGAATCCGCTTAGCCCAAGCTACGCAGCACGGTATGGGATCCCTCCGCAGAACGCGAACTTCAATGTCATTTTAAGCGGCTCCGTCGAACCGGGATCGCCAGTGATAACGCGCATCGCACCGGGCTATCCGCCCAACGGCGGCGGTGCAATTGAGGCCGTTACGGTGCCGGGTGCGTTCCGAATTGACTCGTTTTATATGCCTGATGGAAACTGAAAATGGATAAATTAAACATCAGCGAAGCCAATGATGTCTATCAGTTTGTCGAGCGACTGAAAGTTGCCTGCAGAAAGCATAACGCCCTGAGGTTATTCAAAGAGCTTGACGATGCCCTATGTCTGGGGAGTTCTGGCCTGGAGATACTGGGGGCCATTCGGCAAGCCATCCTCAAGAATCGAGGTGAGGCGGAACGGCTGTTGTGCGAGGGCGGAAAGGAGGAAATTGACGGAGTGGTCGCATTCGTGGATCGGGCATTCGGGCGCTGACGATGGTTAATTCCTCTGTGGATTATTTGCCGCAGAGAATGCTATCCTCGGCGGTGCCACGGGCGGCGGATTTGGCGCTGCGGGCGTGGTGCTGGATAATGCATTGGCGCTGGGGAGCCGGGTAACTGCGGCCTTCGGCCAAAGTTATGCGACAAGTGAAGAATGGGCGAGCCTGCTCGCGAGCCGCTATGGTGCGGAAAATGTCAGCGGCGGTGCCGCAGAAAGTATTATAACCGCTAGCCCGTACGGCGATTTGAGCGGCACCCTACCTGAAGGGTTCCAAGCCAATCACCTCAACCAGAATGCAGTATACCGGGCCATCATTCCGCAGAACGAGGGCCTTGCAGTCGGTGTGCGGGGTGATGCGTTCGCCGAACCCGGAACTCCCCATTACAACTTCCACCAGTCAATGGAACAGTTCTGGGAGCAGTACCGGACCGGGGCGCTGCGGGGGCTGAGGCCCACAAACAGCGAATATAGCCAGGCCCTTGTAGAGGCGTTACAGGCTGGGAGCTACTCACCAACGCAGGCCGCCGATCTCGCGGCCCAAGCAGCCGCACAGCGCGCTGCGTACGGACTACCCGAGGCTGCGCCGGTGCCACGGATTCCCGGCCGTATTAATCAGGTGGAGCCATGAGGAGGGCGTTTATGCATCCAAGAACCGTCGCCGCATTGGACGAGCTTGAGAAAGCTAATTGGTTTTCGCGGGTCGGTGTGCGGGACACGACGGCAGCGATCGTCCTATCATCATGGGATGAAGCGATAACCCAC
The DNA here is from genome assembly GCA_021804985.1 of Planctomycetota bacterium. Lineage (GTDB taxonomy): Bacteria > Planctomycetota > Phycisphaerae > WQYP01 > WQYP01 > JAJZGD01. Next base: position 16,554 of record JAJZGD010000034.1, on the reverse strand, counting down.
TGTAGCTCCAATGATTGGCAAAACCTTTGCTTAGAAGCGGCCAACCAACTGTGTGAAAGAATCCTCGAAAGATCGAAGGAACTTTTCTTAAAATGGAACGAGGTTGCAACTGATGTCAAGAAAATAGCCGAGCCATTCGTGGAGCGAAAGATTACGCCGGTTATCCGGCAGTATAACTTACCATCGGCTTTCGAACACTCGGTGCAGTGGGATATTATCCACTTGTGCATGGAAGCCGAATACGCCGACGTATTCCCGCCGGCTTATTACGCCAGCCAAGCTTACTGGTACGTCAAGGGTCACTTTCCGTGTGGTTGGGAGGGAAAATTTCCGGAAGGGAAGTTGATTATTTTCTAAAGCCTCTTGCCGCAGAGAGTGCAGTTACCCCCATTACGACGCCATACGCTACGGAAGTTCAAAGTATGACGGCGGATGCGAGAACCGCGCTTGGGGAAGCGCAGTCGGGGGCTACGCTCTACCGTGTATTGGTTCAGCCGGAAATGGAGCGTTCGTATCGGTAACCCACCGCCCGCCTGGCCGCGTCGCGGCGGACGAGCCGAGGGCAAAAACATTCCCGCACGCCATCGATTTACCGCACCGTTTCAAGCCGCCAAACCCCACGGCGACAAACGCTTGGGGATTCTTTCTTGCGATTGCCCTGAGTTGCAATGCCGCTCCATCCGCGCCATACTCCCAGTTTATGGAAGACGTGACCGCAAGGATAATTCATGGCGATTGTGTCACCGCCCTGCGGGACTACGCGGATAATTATTTTGACTTGATCGTCACATCTCCGCCCTATGCGGACCAGCGAAAAACGACGTACGGTGGAATTAAGGCCGAAGATTACAATCAGTGGTTCCTGGAAAGGTCGTCCGAGTTCCTTCGGGTGCTGAAACCAACTGGCACGTTTATCCTAAACATTAAGGAGAAAGTGCAGGATGGTGAACGCCACACGTACGTGTTGGAACTCATACTGTCCTTACGCCGACAGGGATGGCTCTGGACTGAAGAGTTCATCTGGCACAAAAAAAATTGCCACCCCGGCAAATGGCCAAACCGCTTCCGCGACGCATGGGAACGTTGCCTGCAATTTAACAAGGCCAGGAAATTCAACATGTACCAGAAGGAGGTGATGGTACCCATGGGCGACTGGGCCAAGACCAGATTGAAGAAATTGGGAAAGAACGACGTGGTGCGCCTGGAAAGCCGCGTCGGATCTGGCTTTGGCAAAAACATTGCAAATTGGCTTGGTCGCGAATTGGCCTATCCGGACAACGTGCTGCATTTCGCAACCGAGTGCGCCAACAAGAACCACAGTGCCGCATTTCCCGAATTGCTCCCGGAGTGGTTCATACGGCTGTTCACCAAGCCCGGCGATTGGGTTCTGGATCCCTTTGCCGGATCGGCTACCACCAACCACGCGGCGCTGCGGTGGGGCCGTAACTCCGTCGGCGTTGAGATGTCCGAGGAGTATGTGTTCCTGGCGGAGCAATCGTTACGCGAATTAACCTCGGGCCAAAGGGGAAATATGGACTATGCCAATGTCAATTCAACAGGCGGCAGTTACACGCTTCGTGCGGGAACAAATCCCGGATTTCCACGCCGCCCGGCTGGAAAGCCTGCGGTCTCTGAAACTCCGCAAGGTGCTGGCTCGCAAGAATCCCTATTTGCTTAGGGCCAAAGGAATCGTCACACCTCGCCAACTCATACAGGCCGTCTTGGACGCCCACCTCTCGTCACAAGAGGAAACGCTCTTGGGAGCTTTCCTCGAAGGTCTCGCCATTTTTTTATGCAGGCAGGCGTACCGCAGTTCGGGAAAAGCAACGGCCGAGGGTATTGACCTGGAGTTTGAACGCAGCGGTGTCCGCTGCCTCGTGGCTGTAAAATCCGGGCCCAATTGGGCAAACAGTTCCCAGATAAAGAGAATGCGGGAGAATTTCAGACAGGCCGCAATAATATATCGACAGGGGAATAAGTTTCGCCAGATTGTGTGTGTCAACGGCTGCTGTTACGGAAAGCAGCCTGCGCGCAGCGAGGACAAAGGTGATTACCTGAAATTATGCGGCCAAAGGTTCTGGGAATATATAACCGGAGATGAAGAGATATATAAACGCATCATTGAGCCAATTGGCGATAAAGCCCGGGAGCGCAACGAGGCGTTTCTTTGCCAATTCGAGATAGTCCTTGAAACCTTCGTCGGCGAGTTCAGGTCGCAATTCTGCGGCGCCCACGGCAGCATCGATTGGGAAAAATTGGTTGAGTTTTCGTCCGGTAAGCCGGCCTAAGCGCGTTTGTGAACCTTGGCTGCGGCACAGCCAAGCGGGTGGGAAGCCCCACGGCGGCCCACGGCTTGCTGGTATCCTGTCTCGTTGCGAATCATGATGGACCGCCATACTTGATTTTGACAATTCCCCTGGGTTCACCATCTCGGCGCGTGCCGTGCACCGGCTTCGCATGCGCCGCGCGGCGGCTCTGAGGGAAGCGCGCCGGATACAGCGATTAATAATACCTGTGTAAACTGCGCCCGGCAGGACTCGAACCTGCAACCTCGTGGTTCGAAGCCACGCGCTCTATCCAATTGCGCTACGGGCGCTTCGATAGTGCGATTATCCGCCCCTCAGAAAATTGGTCAACCTCGGCCAGCGCCCAAAGGCCAAGGCCGACCGGCCTTCCGCCGCGTTCCGTCATCCAACTCGGCCCGGCTGGCGTGGCGCCAGCATCCCGCACCGCATTTGGCAGCACCGCGAACGGCTGGAGCCAAATTAAATCTCGCGCGCCCGCCACTGCGGCAGGTTATCGGGCGCGGCCGCCAAACCCGCCAAACCCGCCAATTATCCATCGTGGTTATAATAACAGCCTCGGTTTAGAAGGCCGTTGTTCATGGATGGGCTTAGATGCGTGGCTTAAAGCGCCGATTCCCACCTGTGAAAATCCCGTTCCCTCTGCAGAAAGGTTTGAGATGCTAGCTTTAAGTCGTGGTGAAGGCCAGAGCATTATCATCAACGGAACCATCGAGGTAAAAATTGTGAAATGGTCGCGCAGCAGTGTGCGCCTCGCGATTGAGGCGCCGCGCGATGTATCCATTGATCGGGACGAAGTGTGGCGCCGCATGCACCCCGGGGTTCCCACGCCCTTGGATCAGGCACATTTGGCCCGTGCCGCCGATGGGGGCCATCTTCCCGGCGCTGGCAGCTTACCGACGGAAGGGACCGAGCCACCCGACTCACAGGTTGTCTAGCGTGCGTGGCCCGTGGGCCGCATGTTCCGGAAGGCTTTGGATGTTCGGGGTGTTCGGCGCCCGGCGCGGCCGGACTAAACGGATTTTGCAATTGGATGGCAATCAGGTATGAGGGGTGTTCGTTCTTCATGCTAAGGGACAGATACTTTGAACCCGGGCGTTAGGATGACGTAAAAAAGGTCGGGCGTGCTGGCGAAACTGCCATGGATCGAGCAGTGAGGCATTTATGAAGCATTGGAGGCTTGGCGGGCTCTTTGGAATTGCCCTTGGGCTGGTTCTGATTTCTCCCCTGTACGCTCAGGATGCGCCGGTCTCCGGGCCTGCGATCGTAGCAACGGCGCCTCAACCCGCGCCCGCCGCCACCGGCCCAGTGCGGCCGGCAATCGGCCGACAACGAAAAATAAATCTGGCTTGGCAGATTGCCTTGGCGAATCACAACTTTTCGCCGGGCATTCTCGATGGCGCTTTCGGCCCATGGTCAAAAATGGCGCTTCGCGAATATACGCAATATCAATTTCCCAATTTAAATCCATTTTCAAAAAATGGGGCGGCTAAGGTCTATCAGGCGCTCGGTGTAAACGTTGCGGGTGTGCTTCGCACCTATTGCGTTTCCTCGCAGGATATTGCCGCCGTTGGCCGCCTGCATGATCACTGGCGGGCCATGGCGGCCGCGCGGCGTATGCCGTACAGCTCAGTGCTGGATTGCCTGGCGGAAAAATTTCACTGTACGCGCGAATTGCTCGCGGCGCTGAACCCCGGCGTCAACCTGCGCGGTTTGCAGCCCGGCCAAATAATCAATGTTCCCAATATTGGGCCATTTCCTGGCCCCAATGATTTCGGCCTGCCCGGTGCGCTCAGCAGCGCCATCGCCAAAGACCGCGCCTTTTTTCCCTATCATCATCTGGCCTATATCACCATCGATCTGCAGCAAAAAGTGATGCGTCTATACAACGATCGCAATCAGGAATTTGCTCTGTTTCATTGTTCCGTCGCCGCCCATCGCGATGATCTGCCGAAAACCGATGCCTACGTCAAGGATTTTGCCCTGAATCCCAATTACACGTTTCTGCCGGCATCCTGGCCCAATGTGCACGACATCCACGAGCCGTTGGTCATCCCGCCGGGGCCGCGTAATCCGGTGGGGGTGGTATGGATGGGGCTTAATTTAAAAAATGTCGGCATGCACGGCAATCCTTTGCCGCAATTTATTGGTTTGACCGGCTCCCACGGGTGTTTTCGGATGACCAACTGGGATGCGGTTCACCTCTTTACGCTGGTGCACATTGGCCTTCCCATTGTGATGATCAATCACCTCAAACCGATTCCGCTGACGATTCCGCTACCACCCGGCTGTCATCCACCGGGATTGCCGCCGGTAACGGGATTACGGCTCGCAAACAGATTGGCCGATCGCCATGCGGCGCCGCGGCCCGCACCTACACCGAATGCGGCCCGGCAGCCCGTGCATATGCCGACGGTGCTTTCCCGCCGGCAGGTGGAGGCGAAACTTGAGGCCGACTGGAATCGCCATCGCCCGGCCGCGGCCGCGAGATGAATCAGCAAGGCGGCAATGCAGTGGATTGCCCGGTCCATATCTGATTGATGGCCTCGGGGTAGGCAATAATTTCTTCCTGAAACACTCGGGCCGCAAGGGATGTCGGCGTATCACCCGGTAACACCGGACATGATCGCTGCAGAATGATCGGGCCGTGATCATATTCGTTGTCGGCAAAGTGCACGGTGCAGCCGCTTATCTGTTCACCCGAAGCGATAACGGCCTGGTGTACATGCAGACCGTGCATCCCCCTGCCTCCAAACTTTGGCAGCAGCGACGGATGAATATTAAGTGTTCGCCCAACCCAATGCGGCGGTATGGACCAAAAGCAGAGGAAGCCGGCCATGCAAACCAGATCGACCTGCAGGTTGTCAATGCAATTCGTGATGGCGGCGGAAAATAAAGCCGCCGAAGCGAAATCCTTTCGATGAATGATGGTCGCTGGAATGCCCAGATTTTGTGCGCGGATCACGCCCGCTGCATCGTTGCGGCTTGAAATTACGCCGCAGATTTCGGCGGAAAGTCGGCCATCCGAAATCACTTTTGCCAGGTTGAGCATGGTTGTGCCCGAACCGGAAATAAGAATGGCCAGCTTGGCGGGTTTCGGATTCATGATGCTTTCGCCGCGACAGGTTTCATTCGTAATTTAAGTCGATACGCAAGCACCAGCATGATGCCAAGGCCTCCGCCCTGCAGAATCAGGATGGCCAAAGCCTTGGGTGCCAGCGAGCCAGCGCTGCCTGACATCGCGGCAATCGCCGGCCCAAGCACGGTACCCACGCCGATAACCGCTTCGTGTATGCCCGCATTTTTGCCCGATCCCCGGCTTAAATGCATGGCGTAGTATAGTGATCCGGAATAGATCATCGCGGCGGCAAGGCCAAAAACAATTTCCAGCAGTATCAGTTCGCTGACCGTTTGGGAAATGATCAGGAAAAAAGTACTGAGCACCAAAATAATAAAGAAGGCAAGTTTCCAGCGAATGCGATACCGCCAACCTGTCCACAGCCACGATAGGTAAAACCCCAATACGCGGGCGAGCAGCCACACTGAACCGATGGCGGTCGCCAGGCCGGTGCTGGCAATGCCAAGGCCTAAGGTGATGGCGGGCATAAGCGGCACGAGTGAATTGGCGCATACATAGGCGAACAGGTTGGCCACCCACGCCAGTATTAATAGGGTTGCCGCCTTCATCGGCGCCACCGTTGCGGTTTTTTCGCTGTGGTCTTCAACATGTTCCTTAAGAATCATGCTTTGCGGAATTGTCCATCCCGCCATCAAAAACCACACACCGATCACGCACAGGCCAAGTATCAAAAACAGATGTCGCCAGCCCAGCCATTCACCCAAAGCACCCGTAAGAAAAAACGCCACGAAAGAGCTGGTAGACCACGACAGGTTATAGAACATCATGCGCGTGCCGAGGCGCAGCGTTCCGGGGCTGCGCGAAAGGGCAGACTCAATGGCCGGCCAAGAGGGCGTCGCCAGCAGATTCAGCAGCCAGATCGATACACTCATCATGATAAAAACATTACTGGCGGCGGCAATGTAAGCGGATAGACAAACCAGCACACAGGCCGCAGTTGAATAAAGTAAAATCCGCTTCGAACCGAAGCGCTCCACCATACGCCCGGAGAAAAATGCTGAAAGGGTGTAAATCAAACCACCGCCGGCTGCCACCCACAGCGTGGAAGCGACGGGCTCTTTCAGGCGATAGATGCTAAGCGTATAGATGGCATTCGTGATGATGGAATAGCAAAAGACGACCGAAAAATGGCAAACGTACCATGGCAGCAATGCGCGGCGATTGGTGGGTGGCGGGGCGGCGGCGGCAATGATCTGGCTCAAGGAAAAATTCCCCGCCGCATATACGTGTCGGACAGGTGCTCCACGGCCACACCAAACGCGGCGGTGCTTAAATCGGTATCATGCTGATGGGCCGCAAGGCGAACACGGCGCGCCGCCATCACAATGGTGCGCTGCAGTTCACGATCAACCCGCTCGAGATCCCAATGCACGCCGGCCTTATTTTGAACCCATTCCAGATAGCTCACACTCACACCGCCGGCATTGCACAAAATGGCGGGCAGTATGGCGATGCCGCGATCCTGGAGAATTTTGCTCCCCGCGGGCGTGGTCGGCCCGTTGCCCCCCTCAGCCAACACGCGGCAATCAAGCCATTGGGCCTGGGGGGTGTCAATCATGCGTTCCATCGCTGCGGGTATAAACACATCCATCGGTGTGCGATAAAACGCTTCCGGAGAAACCTCACGCACGCCCGCACTTTTAAATCCCGCGATTGAGCCCCGCGCCCGGGCATGCTCGCAAAGCGCACCAACCGGTAAGCCATCGGAATGAACCAGCGCCGCGGCGTGGTCCATCACGGCGACCAATTTGGCGCCGCGTGCCGCCAAAGTCTGGGCCGTAAAACTGCCCACGTTTCCGAAGCCGAGCAAGCCAAAACGCAAATCTTCCATGCGCAGTTTAAATTCTGGCAATAGTTCGGCCAGCACATAGCAAAGCCCTTGCCCGGTGGCTTTTTCGCGGCCCTCGCTGCCGCCACACCGCACTGATTTTCCGGTAACCACCTGCATCATCCCGTGATGAACACCATCCGTGTGGGTGTTTATATAGGTATCCATCATCCAATCCATGATCTGTGCATTGGTGCCCACATCCGGCGCGGGGATGTCCCAGTCGGGCCCGATATGGTTGCCCAGGGCAGAGGTAAAACGCCGTGTCATTCGCATCAATTCATCGGGAGACAGGTCGCGGGTATTCACCTTTACGCCCCCCTTGGCACCGCCAAAGGGCAGGCGCATCAGTGCACATTTCATCGTCATCCACAGGGCCAATGCTTTGACATCATCCAGGCTTACCTCGGGGTGGTAGCGCACGCCGCCCTTATAAGGCCCCAGAATATTGTTGTGTTGAATTCGATAGCCCTTGAAGATTTCATAACGGCCGTCATCACGCCGCACCGGAAAATTGACAATGAGCTCATTTTTAGGCTGGCTTAAAATCGCTTTGACATATTCGGGCGCCTTGACGATATCGCACGCCGAATTAACCGCTGCCACCGCCATGGCAAACAGTGAACCCGGATCAGCCGGCGCCAACGCCTTGGCACCGGGCAACTCCACCGGAACTCTCTGCATAGGCATCGGACGTGATCTCCTTATTTACCGGATGCATGAACGCATGCGGGGCATCATACCGCGAGTGCAAAAAGTGAACACTTGAGCGGGAGGTGTAGAGGCTGTCGGCGGGCAGCACGCCGGTGCGCGGTAAAGCAGGCTGGCCGGCGAAGTTTGGCTCGTCGCACGCGGGCGCTGTGCCGCCGGGACCGCAGGCGTCTCGCCCATAAGCGTTAGCTTAAAGCTTACGCGGCCCCCAAGCTTGCTAATCTCTCGCCATGAAAAGCAAGAAAACGCAAAAGAAATGCCTTAAGTTAACGCCCATGCCCTGTCAGGTACGCCATCGTCGCCGCTGCTTGATGGGTGTCAAAAATCACGCCGTCGCAACCCGGCGATTACTTGGACAGGCTCTTGGGTACGCAGGGGGCGAATGGGTGCGTGGGCGGCAGTGTTCTCGGAAGAGGGCACCGCATCCGGTCGGCGGCGGCCCATTTGCCGGCCTCGTGATGGATTCGCACGGCAACCTTTTTGGCACCCCGTATGAAGGTGGCACTTTCAACGCGGGCACAATTTTTGAACTCGTTAATGCGCCTGAGCCAGCCGCCATCCTGCCGCTCGCCCTCGCGCTCCTGAGCGTTGCCCTGCTTAAAAGGCGCGCACGCTGAGGTGGCGACATTCGACGGCGACCGTACCGCGGCCGAAGGCATGCATATTGGCGGATGATCGTGCCCCCCAATCACCACCGATGCCGCGCCGTCCGTCCACCGATCGCCAACCGTCTCCGCCGATCTCACCGCGCGCATCCTGCGATCGTTGCCGCTGTGTTCAAGGGCCCCAGCGCCGCAGCACCTTCACGCGTGGGCCGATGGGGCGCCATAAATTGGGATTGCTGCATATAAATATCGCGCCGGTGGGCACGCCCAAAGCGCCTGCTAAATGTGTTACGCCGCTGTCGTTACCGAGATAGCCAGAGCCCGTCACCAGCAAGTCTGCGAGGTTGCTGAGATCCGCAATGATGTGCGATGTAAAATTTCTCGCGATATCGTCTATGCCCCGGGCGCTAAATCGCTCCATTTCCACCGGGCCCAAAATAAATTCTGCACGCCGGCCCCGCGCTCTCAAGCACTTGGCCACCGCGGCAAAATTCTCAAGCGGCCAGCATTTATTGCGGCTGCCGCTGCCGGGATGAATAAACAACGGGCGCATGTCTGGTTCGGGCTGCGGTTGCCACGCGATGGGACAATGTTGGGGGTCGCCGTAAGTACGGATGGCTGGGGGCACGCCGATGGATCGACATCTCTGGATGGCAACATGCGTTGGATCCGCGGGGTTTGGCAGTGGATCAAAAAAAAGAAGTTTGCGGGCGGTGGAAAGCCGGCTGGCATGGTGTGCCCAGATATCATGGCCGGTACTTACGCCGCTGATGAGCACATCGCAATCCGACCAGGGGGTCTGGCGGGCGGCCGTGTTGCCTGCAAACCATTGGTGATGATTGTATAAGCCTATGTCAAAATGACGATATATCCAGCCGAGATGTTTAAAAAGCCGACCGAATGATGGCTGGGCGACAAGCGTGATCCGGCGGCTGGCAAACTGGATCGCCACCACATCAATAAGCGGTTTGAGCAATACGGTATCGCCCAAAGCGCCGGAAAATACGATGGTGATGGAAGTGGTCATTGGCCAATCGTATGCTCGTGAGCGGATGCAATGGCCTTATCGCTAACCTGCCGTATCCACGCCCCTCCGAGTACGCGGTCTTCGTCATAGCAAACGACGGCCTGCCCGGGCGTAATGGCAGAGGCGGGCTCGTCGAAAGTTACCCGCAACTCGCCTGCATCAGACAAAGTTGCCGTGGCGGGTAGTGGAGATGAATTGTATCGCACCTTAGCGGTGCAGCGGCGGTGAATGGGGGGCTGATCGTCCAGCCAATTGACCTCGCCAGCGATTAGCGTTGTGGCAAGCAGATTTTCCTTCGGGCCTAAATGAACCTGATTGGAGCGGCTGTCGATGCCGGTCACATAGATCGGGTATCCGAAAGCAACGCCGACCCCTTTTCGCTGGCCGATGGTAAATCGCTGATGCCCTTCATGCTGGCCCACCACTTTTCCATCAGGCCCGATGAAATCGCCCGGCCGGATGGTATGCGGGCTTTTTTTCGCCACCAGTTTGAAATAATCGTTGTCCGGCACGAAGCAAATTTCCTGAGAGTCGGGCTTATTGTGAACGGGCAGCCCGAGTTCAAGGGCCATTTGGCGCACGTGCGATTTGGGAAAATCGCCGATTGGCAGCAGCATTCGCGCTAGCTCGCTTTGCGGTATTCCAAACAGCACGTAGCTTTGATCTTTCGATTGGTCGGATCCGCGCAGTATCGCGGGCTGTCCGGCAGGCGTGGTGCCCATTCGGGCATAATGACCGGTGGCCACATAATCGGCCCCGATGGCATGGGCATAGCGGGCGAGTTTGCCGAATTTCAGGTATTCATTGCAGCGAACGCACGGATTGGGCGTGCGGCCCGCATTGTATTCCTCAACAAAATAGTCGATCACGCGCCCAAAATCAGAGCGAAAATTCAGCGCATAAAAATCAACACCCAAAAGACCGGCGACATAGCGGGCGTCGGCGGCATCGCCGGTGGAGCAGCACCCCTGTCGACGCGATGGTGTGGGAGTTGAATCGCACGCTGCGCCTTCGTCGGGATCATGGCCGAGCCGCATAAAAACGCCGGTGCATTGATACCCCTGCTTCTGCAAAAGCGCCGCGGCGACGGCACTATCCACCCCGCCCGACATGGCCACAACCACTTTTTTTCCGCTTCCCGCAGGTAACGCATCCATGGCCTGATTATACCGAATCGGCCTATTTGCGGCAGGTTCCCGGGGTCAAAACGAAGGGGGCCTGCCACCGCGTGACAGGCCCCCAAAGCCATTGCTCTCGGCTCTCGCCCAACTATTTGATAAACAGCATTTCACGGTAGGTGGGCAGTGGCCAAACGTCATCATCGACCAGCCCTTCGAGTTTGTCACCCATTTCGCGTACCGATTCCATCAACGGAATGATGGTGCTATGTGCATACGCGGCATGGGCCATCGTGTCGCCGTGAACATGGTGATGCGTGGCCTTATCCAACTCTGTGGCACGTTTCTGCATCTCACTGATGAGCGTCGCCACTTCAGCGAGAAGCTTTTCCTGCTCGCCCAGCGTTGCGGCGGGGGCGCCGGCACCCTTGGCCGCCTGCACGGATCTGCCAATCTCATACTGATATTTGAGCGCGGCGGGAATGATCATGGTACGCGCCATTACGATCGTCATCAGGGCTTCAATCGAAATCGTTTTCTTGTAATTTTCAAGATAGATTTCGTAGCGGCTGTTAACTTCCTTGTCGCTGAGCACCTTGTACTTGCTGAATAATTCCAGGCTTTCTTTAGTCACCAGCGACGGCATCGCGTCGATGGTGGAGCGAAGGTTCGGCAGGCCGCGCGTTGCCGCTTCCTTGTGCCATTCTTCGGTGTAGCCATCGCCATTAAATATTACGCGCTTATGCTTTTTGTAAATCGATGCCACCAGATCATTCACCGCCTTGTTAAAGGGTTTGCCGGCCTTAAGATCGGCGTCAAGTGTGGTGGCGACGTAATCGAGCGATTCGGCGACGATGGTATTGAGAACAATATTTGGCCCCGCGATGGATTGTCCCGATGACACAGCGCGAAACTCAAACTTGTTGCCCGTAAAGGCGAACGGCGACGTACGGTTGCGATCGCCCGCATCGCGCGGCAACTTCGGCAGCGTGGTGACGCCGACTTCCATATGGCCGCCGGTTTTGGTCGACTTTGCACCGCCGGATTCAATTTGATCCATGATGTCCTGAAGCTGTTCGCCGAGGTAAATGGAAATGATAGCGGGTGGGGCTTCATTGGCACCAAGGCGATGGTCATTTCCGGCCGAGGCTATCGCCACGCGCAGAAGGGCGGCATACTTATCAACCGCCCGGATGACGGCCGCACAGAAAACCAAAAACTGGGCATTTTCGTGCGGAGTATCGCCCGGGTTGAGCAGATTTTCTCCGGTATCCGTCGCCATCGACCAATTGTTGTGCTTGCCCGAACCGTTGACTCGGGCGAACGGCTTTTCATGCAGCAAACAGGTGAGACCGTACTTTTCCGCGACCCGCCGCAGCATCTCCATCGTGAGCATTTGGTGATCGTGGGCGAGATTGGAATTTTCAAACAGGGGCGCGATTTCATACTGGGCGGGCGCGACCTCATTGTGGCGGGTTTTCACCGGCACGCCGAGCTTATAAAGCTCCTGCTCCGTTTCATGCATGCACGCGAGTACACGCTCTGGAATGGTGCCGAAATATTGGTCTTCCATCTCCTGCCCTTTGGGGGGTTTGGCCCCAAAAAGGGTTCTGCCGCAATTGATCAAATCTGGTCGGGCATAATAGAAGTTGCGGTCGATGAGAAAATATTCCTGCTCCGGCCCAACGGTGGTAAATACTTTGGTGACTTCTTTGTTTCCAAATAATTCCAGCACGCGCATGGCCTGGTGCGACAGCGCTTCCATCGAACGCAGCAGCGGCGTCTTTTTGTCCAGGGCTTCGCCCGTCCACGAAACAAATGCGGTGGGAATGACCAGTGTGGTGCCATTGGGGTTTTCCAGAATGTAAGCCGGCGAGGTGGGATCCCACGCAGTGTAGCCGCGCGCTTCAAAAGTGGCCCGCAGCCCGCCGGATGGAAATGACGAAGCGTCCGGCTCGCCCTTAACTAATTCCTTGCCGCTGAATTCAAGGATCGCACCGGAGCCATCATCCAGCGGGGCAACAAAGCTGTCATGCTTTTCAGCCGTCAAGCCGGTCATCGGATAAAAAAGATGGGCGTAGTGTGTCGCACCTTTTTCAATCGCCCAGTCACGCATTGCCGAGGCAACCGCGTCGGAAATGGCGGGGTCAATGGCAACCCCCTTTTTGATGGTTTGCTGAAGCTTTTTATAAACCGACTTGGGCAGACGCTGCCGCTGAACTTCCTCATTAAAAACGTTGCTCGCGTATATGGAGCTGACAGGGGTTTCCTTAAAATTTATGCGCGGGGGAACGGTACGAAAATTGGTCAAAGCGGAAATTGCGGCATGCCGTGCGGTTGATGCACCCATAATCAGGTAACTCCTCAAAAAGCCGAAAACTTGAAAACTCAGCCGCGTTCGCCAGCGCTCGGGACGGCTTTCTACCGCGACGATCGCACGGTTGCCACGCCCGACGCCCCTGCGCCGGGCGGCATACGCCAGCACAGGTAGACAACAACAAATCAAAAACAATTGAACCGCCGCCAGACGGCCTTTGCTCTCCGTCACCGTCAGTTCAAAGCTTGGCAAATCACCGGGACCGCGCTGCAGCCGCCGTTTATCCGCTACCAGTAAAACTTAAGAGCAACTCGCATGCCGCAGGCTTTACCGGTTAGCGGCAGCGGCCACGCACCCAGCCGCCATCGCTTACCACCTGACCGGCTTCCAGCTTTGCTATGCCAGCGTCAAGCCATCGCTTTGACCCCGGCGTGGCAACCGATGGAATTCTACCACCATCCGGCGAAATGCCCACTTTGTAGGCGGAGATTCATTTTCTGCCTAAAACTTAACCTCTGGCAAACAGCTTTGCCTAGACTCTGGCGGGTAAAGGCTCCCTGTCGGGGTCAGCTCGCCAGCAGTGCATCACATGCCGGTCATTGGCCATGGAACCCGGCCGCATGCCGGCATCAGGCGCCCGCATTGGGCGGATAAAAAATAAGCTCGATGTGATTACCAGTTGGGTCGGTCATGTAAATGCCGCGCGTGCCGTCGCGGTGCGTTTTGATCGGCTGTCCGTGGGCCGTTGCCATCGCTTCAAGTTCCGGCAGCGTGACGCGCAGGGCGACATGCATGGGGTGCTGTTCGGGCCGAACCAACGCGAGTTTTCCCTGTCCCAATCGCAAAAACGCCCATGACGAATCCTGATACAGAACCTCAGCGCCGAATTTTGTCTTGTAAAATTGAACGCTTTCGGCAATGTCCGTCGTCTGTATAGCAACATGATCGAGCTCAAACATGGTTCACTCCATCTTCATGGGATGTCGTTTTTACCGGGGCAACCATACGCCCGCACCGACCATTACTCGGACAGGCTTCAGGAGCCTGCCCAAGTAATCGCCGGGTTGCGACGGCGTGATTTTACAACGCCGGTGGATGATATTAACTTACCCGCGTGCAGATACTATAGTCTTAATGGATGCAATGAGAATGAACATCGCGGTGATCGGCGGAGCTGGGTACATCGGTTCGCATGCGGTTAAGCTTTTGGTGGAGCGCGGCCACAAGGTGCTCGCCATTGACACGCTGGATAATGGACATCGGCGTGCGGTGGACCCGCGAGCGACTTTCGTCATACGCGATTGCGGCAATACCGCCGCGTTGGCGGCCGTCCTTCGCGATTTTAAGATCGAAGCCATCATGCATTTTGCCGCAAGCGCTTATGTCGGCGAAAGTGTGACCGATCCGCGGAAGTATTACCGAAACAATGTGTCGAACACCATCAGCATGCTCGATGCGATGAATCTGACAGGCATAAAAAAGCTGGTCTTTTCCAGCACCTGTGCCACTTACGGCGAGCCGGAAAAAGTACCGATCACCGAGGATCTTTTTCAGAATCCCATCAGCCCTTACGGCCAAAGCAAGTTGATGGTGGAGCGAATCCTGATGGACTGCGCCCGTGCGGAAGGATTGGCATTCGCAGCGCCTCGCTATTTCAACGTGGCGGGCGCTGCACTCGACGGCAGCATTGGTGAAGATCATCGGCCGGAAACACATCTCATCCCCATCGTACTTCAGGTCGCCCTCGGCCAGCGAACCCATGTAGATATTTTTGGAACGGATTACCCCACCCCGGATGGCACGTGTATTCGCGACTACATTCATGTATGGGATCTGGTTGAGGCCCATCTGCTGCTGCTCGAACGCCTGAAGGCGGGCCATGGCCTGTTTTATAACCTTGGCGTGGGGAAGGGTTACAGCGTGCGCGACATTATCAAGGCGTGTGAAAAGGTTACCGGGAAATCACTCCCCACACGCGAGAGTGCCCGGCGTCCGGGTGATCCGCCGGCACTTTACGCATCACCGGAAAAAATACTGCGTGAGATCGGCTGGAGCGCCAAAATTACCGATCTTGAGCAAATTGTCGGCTCCGCATGGAACTGGTTTAAGGCCCATCCGCATGGGTATTGAGCTGCCCCGTCGGTCGGCGAAGCGCCATCACATATACACGGCTTTCCCCCGCGGCCAGCGCGCTGGCGCCCGCAAATGCTGCGCTCGTCGTCACACCGACACAACGCAGTTTAGTAGAGCCGACCTGACGGCGATTATCCATAGACTTCAACATACAAGAACGACGCCGGGGCGCCCCTGTGTCATTTAGCCGGCGGCATGGTGCCGCCGTGTAGTCCAGCGTGCGGCAGTCAGCCGGCCAGCCTGCTGGCCGCGCCTCGTCGGCTTGTGATTAATCCGCTCGGACTGAATGCAGAAAATATTTTTCAGGAATCATGCTGCGGCATGATGCAATTATTTAATATCTCACGCAGAGAAGGGGAGACGGCCGAGAGAGTAGAAATTAGAAAGTAGAAAGTAGGGCAATTTTTGCCAGGGCAAAAATATGGAGTCATGCCTCCGGCATGATGTGATTCGTTTTTATCTCACGCAGAGAAGGGGAGACGTAGAGGCGACGCCGGGGCGCGCCCCTGTGTCATTTAGCCGGCGGCACCGGCGGAAAACGCGCGGCCGCCGTGGGTCGCACGCAGCAGGTCACCCCCGCGTGTCCAACCATGTTTAGCCGGCCAGCCTGCTGGCCGCTCGTCGTCAGCGCAAAATAAGAAAATTCCAATTTTCTGCTTGACACCGCCAATTGGGATGATATTCTTTTCGCGTCGAAGTTATTGGGTAGTTTGTTTTCGCCTACGCAGCCTCTACGCAACCTTGGGAATTGGTAATGTGCAGTGCCGAAAAAGACTCAGCTTCCTCTCTCGCAATGGCCTCGGGCCATTCTGGCAGCGCATGCGGCGCAGCCCAACAGCCCAATATTATAGCGCGGTAACGACGGCGCGTTCCTCGCGCCCTAAGCCGGCCAGCCTGCTGGCCGCGCCTCGTCATCGCTCGGCAGCCTGTTGCCTCTCGGCATGCTTCCGCGTCGCAGCCGCATTCCGCCTCACCGCAATCGGGGTTGCCGCCTTGGCCGCCTTCGCCGCTTTCGCCGTTTGCCTTTGCCGCACCGCACTTGTTTTCATCGCCGCGGCGGCCGCTGTTGTTTCGCTGGTGCCGGCCCTCGCGTCCGCCCGATCCCGCCCCATCCCTCCGTTACCGGCAAAATTTGTCACCTCGGCATGCCGCGGCCCCAACGGCGGTATATGGCTGGCCAGCGAAGGCGACGGCGTATTCCATTACAATCCCAAAGCCTCCAGCGCCTGGCAGAACCTTTCCATCGGCACGCCGGTAAACCACAACGCCTCTTATGCCATCACCTGCGATACCCGTGGACGCATTTGGGTCGGCAGTTTGAACGAGGGTGTTTTCGTTCTCCTGCCGAGCCGCGATCAGGGGCAGCCGGCGCG
>JAJZGD010000033.1:10858-21709 GCA_021804985.1 Planctomycetota bacterium | reverse complement strand
GACGGGCCATCGACGGTTATCGTATCGACGCCGGATGCCTTTGGCACCGGCGCCGTTATTGTCAATGCGGGTTCCACGCTTGAAACGCTCGATGCCAGCGTCAATTCTGGTACACCCATTGCCATCCAGGCCGGCACCTATACGCAGCAACCCGGTTCCACGCTGATTTTGCGCGCCACCAGCCCCGCCACCTGCGATTCGATTGCACTCGGCAGCGGACCGGCTTCACTTGACGGCGAATTGAGCCTCATGTTTTCAGGCTTCTCGCCGCTGACTGGGGAGCGCTATCTTGTCGTGGGAACATCCGGAAGGATTGGGGGCACATTCAGCTCAGTGGTGCTTACGGGGGCACCGTCCACCTCCCGCGGTTTGGCGGTGTTTGTAGCCGGAACGGGTGAAGAAATTTATATCGAATCGCAGTATTTTTTACTCTCCGGCCTTACCCCCAATCAAGCGGCAGTCGCGGCTTACTTCAATAACAATGCAACGGCCCCCGGCACAGCGGTCGCGCTGGTCAATGCACTGAATGGATTGAGTATATTGCCGCAGGGCCAGCAGGGTGCCTATTTGAACCTGCTGACGCCGCAGGATTATGCACGGCTGCCGGACCAGGCATTTCAGAACAGCACCTTTATGCAACAAGCGGTGTTCGGCCAGGTACAGAATGCCTTTGAAGGGGGCGGCTTTAATACATCGGGCCTCACCGTGCTGAAAACCACCAACACGGATCCATTTTCGGTTGCGATGCACACGGCGATGGATTCCGCCGAGCAGCAGGCCAGGAATTCGGTCGCCGATATGGACGCTGTACTTTCGGGAACCAGCCCTCAAATTCGCCAGCGGGAGGGGATTGGCCGCAGGCTCTCCGGCTTCGTTCTCGGCACCATCACGCTGGATCAACGCCCGCAAAACGCGGGCTTGCCCGGCGAGCATTTCACCACCGGCGGCGTACTGAGCGGAATAGACTACCGCCTGACCAGAAACCTCATGGTAGGAGCGCTGTTCAACTGGAATTACACCGGGGGAACCGTGGATAATGTCGGCAGTCGCCAGCAGGCGAACAGTTACACGCCAGGCCTGTTTGCCGGTTATTCGCAACGCGGCTTTTATGCGGATGGACTCATATCTTATACCTACAACAGCTACAAGCTAAATCGAAATCTGGTGCTACCGGGGTCTACCAGCGTGGCGACGGGCGAGCCTCAGGCAAACCAGTACGATGCCGCCGCGTTAGGGGGATATTATTTGAAGGTAGCGCGAGGCCTGCAGCTTGGTCCGGCTATTGGTGCGGCCTATACGCAGATGACCATAGGCTCGTTTAAAGAAACCGGGAGCCTGTTTGATTTGTCGGTGTCTAAACAGCACGCCGAATCCCTGCGATCGTTGGTTGGCCTGCAGGGCCGCTATCATTTTCGACTCGGGACAAATCCGCTGCCGGTGAGTATTACTTTCAATGCCTTCTGGCAGCATGAATTTCTGAACTCATCACGGACGATGTCTGCATCGTTTACCGAACTTGGGAACGGTTCTTTTCTTTACAACACGCCCGGGCCATCCTCGCGCAATTCAGCACTGCTCGGGATCGGGGTCGGCGGATATCTATGGAAAAATGTCAGCCTGTTCGTAAATTATGAATCGCAGATCGGCACCAATAACCAGCTGGCACAGACGGTCATGGCTGGTGTAGGCGTAAGCTTCTAATCGGCAGCGATCGACTTCGCCAACAGCGGAACCAGATTGGCCGGCGCGATGCCAAGGCCAACACCGGATCGCCATGCCGGGTTCATGCCTTGGATCCAACATATTGAACCGCAGGCCGCAAGGCACTAAACTTCAGGGCTTTGGTCGCCCGTAACAGCTGATACCGGCTGTCGGCGCGATCGGGTGCAGAGATTTTTGGAGCCTTTTTCTCATGGCAAAAATTCGTGTTGCAATTAACGGCTTTGGACGTATTGGCCGATTGGTGTTCCGCGCGGGTTTTCATGATCCGCAGATTGAGTTCGTGGCGATCAACGATCTGGTGCCCGCGGACTATCTCGCATATCTGCTGAAACATGATTCCACGCATGGCCACTTCAAGGGAGAAGTGTCGCATAATGAAAGCGGACTAATCGTCAACGGCCAACACGTTAAAACACTGGCCCAGAAAGATCCTGCGGCTTTGCCGTGGAAAGACCTCAAGATCGATTACGTCGTTGAATCAACGGGCTTTTACACGGACGCCGCCGGCGCCGGCAAACACGTGACGGCGGGGTGCAAACGCGTGATTATTTCGGCCCCGGCCAAGGATAAAGAAACGCCAACGTTTGTTATGGGCGTTAATGAAAACAAGTTTAACCCCGCGACGGACACCGTGGTTTCTAACGCGAGTTGCACGACCAATTGCCTTGCTCCGCTGGTGAAAGTGATCAACGATAACTTTGGTGTGGAAGAGGCCCTGATGACGACAGTGCACGCCGCCACGGCTACACAGCTTACCGTCGACGGTCCGAGCAAGGGGGGCAAGGATTGGCGCGGCGGCCGCGGCGCGGGGCAGAATGTCATTCCCGCCGCCACCGGAGCGGCCAAAGCCGCCACCTTGGTTATTCCGGAGTTAAAAGGCAAAATTACCGGCATGGCCTTTAGAATTCCCACCCCGGATGTGTCCGTCGTTGACCTGACGGTGCGCACCAAGAAGGAAACTTCGATGGCGGAGATTAACGCCACCATCAAGGCGGCTAGCGAGGGGGCCATGAAGGGCATCCTCGGCTACACTGAGGAAGAAGTGGTTTCCACCGACTTTCTCGGCGACAAGCGGTCGAGCATTTATGACGCCAAGGCGGGCATTGAACTCAACAGTCACTTTTTCAAGCTGGTGAGCTGGTACGACAACGAGTGGGGCTACAGCAACCGCGTGGTCGATCTGATGAAGTTCATGGGCGCTGCAGATTCGCTGATCTAAACGCGGCGAACGGAATTTGGCGACTCGGCGATTTGGGGGCTTCGGATATGGCATCCGAGGCCCTTTTTTGCAAACGGCGGCCGATCTGCCTGAGCCGATACCGGCCGAGGATTGCGGCGCGCTGCCGCTGAGGTGATTTTTCATGCGTTGGATATGGATCGATCGCTTTGAGCTATTTGAACCCGGGCGCCGGGCCGTATCCATTAAAAATGTTTCCATGGCTGAAGATCACCTGCACAGTTATTGCCCCGACTTTCCGTTTATGCCGGCGAGCCTGATGATCGAGGGGATGGCGCAGACGGGGGGCATTTTGGTGGGGGCGGAGCGGAATTTTAAGGAAAAAGTAATCCTGGCGAAAATCGGACGGGCCACATTCGACCGCCTGGTGCGGCCCGGCGAACAGTTGGTTTACGATGCGCAGATTCAATCCATCAATGAGGCCGGTGCATCGATAACGGGGGAGATTCGCAGTCGAAGCAGCGAAAGCACGCCTGGCGACGGCGTTGCGGTAGGCCGCGTGGAGATGATGTTTTCGCATATTGATAACAATATGGCTGGCCGCGAATTCCCCGATTTCAATTTTGTCTTCAACAGCGAGTTTATGGCGCTGTTTGAAAGCTTTCGGCGGGGTATTACCGTCAAACTGCCCTGATGCTTTGCTGCGGGCGCGGCCATGCGTTTTTTCCCCGGATTGAACCGCAATCGGCCGGCTTCAAAATGGGGGCGAAGCGGCCAAGCGGGATTGTATGGCCACGCAACGGGAATAACCGGTACAATGCAGGCTGGCATATTTGACAGGTCATCACGATGATACTGAATATTATCCGGGCGATTTTTGTGCTGCTGGTGGCGGTGGTGGCGGTATCTTTTTTATCGCAAAGCCTCGGCCCGGCTGCCACGTGGCCTTATTACGTGATGGTATCCAGCGTGATTCTGGCATTTGCCATCATCACAGTCGACTTCCTGATCAAACGAAAGAATCTCTCCGCGATTGCGGGCCTTTTTCTTGGCGTGCTCGTGGGCATGCTGCTGACGCTGGCTTTGGATTATCTGGTCGAACAGGCCTTCAACATATTTTTCCCCACCCTTTCGTACCCCGTGGTGACGGGAATTAAGCTAATGATCGGACTGGTGGTTTGCTATCTGAGCGTTTCGCTGATTCTGCAGACCAAAGATGATTTTCGCTTTGTGGTGCCCTATGTAGAGTTTACCCGGGCCACCCGTGGCTCGCGGCCATTTATCCTCGACACCAGCGTGATTATCGACGGGCGCATAGCGGATGTGGCGGCCACCGGGATATTTGAGAGCAAAATATTGGTGCCCCGCTTTGTGCTTAATGAGCTACAAACGGTGGCCGATTCCAGCGACAAACTAAAGCGCGGCCGCGGCAAGCGGGGGCTGGATGTGCTGCAAAAATTGCAGGGCCAGCCGCGGATCGATCTGCACATCTGGGATGGCACGCTGGTCGGTGATACCACGGCGCAGGGGGTGGATCAAAAACTGCTGTTGCTGGCCAAGCAGGAAGGCGGCCGCATCATCACCAACGACTTTAATCTCAATAAAATTGCATCGCTTCAGGGCGTGGTGGTTTTAAACCTCAATGATTTGGCCAAGGCGGTTAAACCGGTTGTACTGCCGGGCGAAACGCTGGAGGTGCGAGTGATTAAGCCGGGCGAATCGCCGCAACAGGCGGTGGGATATTTGGAAGATGGCACGATGGTGGTGGTGGAGGGTGCCCGCGACAAATTGGGGGTTGTGGTGCATGTCACGGTGACCAATTCAGTTCAGACTTCCGCTGGCCGGATGATTTTTTCCAAGCTGGATGGGGCCGCTGGCAGGCCCGAACCCGTTGCGCTGGCCGATGCACCATCCGATGCGCCGGCGGTACGCGGGTAGTAGCCTGATACACGCTGTCTAGCCCCGATCATAAGCGCCTATACAATAACGCGTTATAAAAACCGAGAGTTTTCTCTTGCCAGATCGCAATCCTTTGGCGGATAATATGGTCAGATGAGTCCCTGACAGCAGATGAAAGGAGGCCGCAGACAAACAGCGTCCGATCCACAGGGATCAGACAGATTAAACCGCAAACGGGGCCATGCCTGCGTCGATCCATACCGCGAGTAAGTCGCCATTATTTTTT
Organism: Planctomycetota bacterium; assembly: GCA_021804985.1. GTDB lineage: Bacteria > Planctomycetota > Phycisphaerae > WQYP01 > WQYP01 > JAJZGD01. The sequence continues at coordinate 16,625 of JAJZGD010000033.1, read as the reverse complement.
TATACCGGACGATGCTGCTCATAGCCTTGGATTGCGGTTTTTCTATGCGCCGAGTTCGACCGATTTATTTTTTTACTGCGGCCCGCTCCGGCGCCGCCTTTTCAGCTGCGGCCGGCGCCGCTTTGGCATGCGTCGGCGGGCTGGCGTTGGCGGCCGGGTTTCGGCGACTAAGCACGGTGGCATGAATTTCAGCTGCGGCCTCCGGATTTTCCTTCAGGAATTGGCGGGCCTGTTCGCGCCCCTGACCGATTCGCAATACGCCATAGCTAAACCAAGCGCCGGATTTTTCCACAACATTATCTGCCACGGCCAGATCGAGCAGATCGCCGTGATAGCTGATGCCGGAGTCGAAAAGAATGTCGAATTCAGCCTCACGAAACGGCGGAGCAATTTTATTTTTGACCACTTTGGCGCGCACGCGGTTACCCACGGCCGCATCGCCCTCTTTGATGGTGTTGATGCGCCGAATGTCCACGCGCACGGAGCTGTAGAATTTCAAAGCCCGACCCCCGGTGGTGGTTTCGGGATTGCCGAACATCACGCCGATTTTCTCTCGAATCTGATTGATGAAAATCACGAGCGATTTGCTTTTAGACACCGCGCCGGTGAGTTTTCGCATGGCCTGGCTCATGAGCCGCGCCTGCATGCCCATGGAGGCATCGCCCATGTCGCCTTCGATTTCGGCCTTGGGAATCAGGGCGGCCACGGAATCAATGACGATCACGTCCACCGCATTGCTGCGTACCAGCAGCTCGACAATTTCCAGGGCCTGTTCGCCGGTGTCCGGCTGGCTGACGAGAAGGTCTTTAAGACTAACGCCCAGACGCCTCGCCCAGGTGGGATCCAGCGCGTGTTCGGCATCTACAAAGGCGGCCGTTCCGCCAAGCTTTTGGGATTCGGCAATGATATGCAAACACAATGTGGTTTTGCCTGATGACTCCGGCCCGAACACCTCAACAATCCGACCACGCGGCATCCCCTTGCCGCCAAGGGCGATATCCAGCCCCAGTGATCCGGTGGGTATGCCTTCAATTGCCAGCGAGGTGGTGCCGTCCAATACCATGATGGCACCCTTGCCGAAGGATTTTTCAATCATCGATACGGCCTGTTTGAGGGCTTGTTCCTTGGCTGGATTTACCGGAGCGATTTCTTTTGACATTGCATGGTTCCCAAAAAGCGAGACGGGCAATATTTCGCACCAAAATGGATAAGCGAACAGACGCCCATAATACCTAACGAATGGCTAACGTCAAGATGGGTGATTTAGGTTGCGGTTCGCGCCGCCGCCCGGCGCCGCGGCATCATGCGCGTACTACGATGTGAGCGGTTTGTCCACTCAAAATGATGGCAGGGAAACTTTCCGATGGAATAAATCGGTGAGCCTTTAGCCCGCAGGCAGCGGCTCGGCGAAAACTTACTTATCGAAAACATTCGGATTCAGCGACGCGCCAAACTTCGCCGGCCAGCCTGCTGGCCGCGGGTCGGCGTGCTGCCCGCAGGCAGCCTCTGTGCCTCTGCGTCTCTGCGTGAGACAATAGGTCGTTTCGGGCGATTTAATGAATCATACCTCCGGCATGATGTAATTATTTAATATCTCACGCAGAGAAGGGGAGACGCAGAGACCACGACAAGGCGCGGCCACCAGGGTGGCCGGCTTAATGACGCCGACAAGCAGGCGAGACGCCTGCGGTCCCGGCGGCACAGCGCCCGCGTGCGACGAGCCAAACTTCGCCGGCCAGCCTGCTTTACCGAGCACCGGCGTGCTGCCCGCAGGCAGCCTCTGCGCCTCTGCCGCTCTGCGTGATAAAATTAATCACATCAGTTGATTTGATTAATCATGCCGGTGTGAAGAGCAAATATAAGGTTAACGCTTAAGGGGGCGCACGGGGCGCAGTTACGGGGCGGCCTTTTCCGATGAGAATGTAAATCGCCGGTGGCTGTCGAGATCAATGTTGATTTTTGCCCCGGCGGGTATTTCACCATCGAGGATGGCGCTGGCGAGCGGATTTTCAACAAGTTGCTGAATCACGCGTTTCAGCGGGCGGGCTCCATAGGCGGCGTCGTAGCCTTGCTCAGAAAGTTCCGCCTTGGCCTTTTCGGAGGTCTCCAACCGATAGCCATGCTGTTTCAACCGCTGGGCGAGCTGTTCAAGCTGAATATCAACAATGAGGGTGATCTGTGCCTGAGTAAGGGCATGGAATATCACGATCTCATCGATACGGTTTAAAAACTCGGGTCGGAAATGCTGTTTGAGAACTTCTCGTACACCGGCTTCGATTTCCCAATCGGCGCCGTCTTTTCCCGCGAGGTCCTGAATCATCTGCGAACCGAGATTGCTGGTCATAACGATCAGTGTGTTTTTAAAATCCACGGTGCGGCCCTGCCCGTCGGTAAGTCGGCCGTCGTCAAGCACCTGAAGCAGGATGTTGAAGACATCGCGATGAGCCTTTTCGACCTCGTCAAATAAGATCACGCTGTAGGGGCGGCGACGAACCGCCTCCGTCAGCACGCCGCCTTCTTCATAGCCAATGTAACCGGGCGGGGCACCAATAAGCCTTGCCACGCTGTGTTGCTCCATAAATTCAGACATGTCGATTCGTATCATGGAGTCTTCGGTGTCAAAAAGAAATTCCGCCAGGGCCTTGGTCAGTTCGGTTTTGCCCACACCGGTTGGGCCCAAAAACATAAAGCTGCCGATGGGCCGCCGCGCATCACCAAGGCCGGCACGATTTCTGCGGACGGCCTGGCTGACGGCGGAGACCGCTTCTTCCTGTCCGATCACACGCTTTTGCAGAAAGGCCTCCATTTTCCGCAGGCGCTCTCGATCACCCTCGAGCATTTTGGTGACCGGAATGCCCGTCCACTTGGCAACCACTTCGGCAATTTCCTCCGGTGTGACCTCTTCATGCACCATGGATTGGCCCGACGCCATGAGTTCGTCGAGCTTTTTCTGATTGGCGGCTAGTGCGGCTTCCAACTGCCGCAGATCCACATACTTCAGGCGTGCCGCCTCCTCCAAATGGCCTTGGCGTTGGGCTTCGTCCAACTTGGTGGTCAAAGCCTCCATCTGCTCGCGCGTGGTTTTGATGGATCGCAGCATGCCGGATTCTCGCTCCCAACGGGCGCCAAGTTCGGTGTTGCGCTCGGAAAGCTCGGCGATATTTTTTTCGACGCGCTCCAGCTGCTGCCGCGAGGCATCGTCTTTTTCTTTTTTCAGGGCCGCGCGCTCAACTTCCAGTTGAACAAGCCGCCGGCGAACATCATCGAGTTCAGCCGGGAGCGAATCATTTTCGATGCGCAGGCGGCTGGCGGCTTCATCGATGAGATCAATGGCCTTGTCCGGAAGGAATCGGTCGGTGATGTAGCGGTGGCTCAGCGTCGCAGCGGCAACGATGGCGGCATCCTGAATTCTTACCCCATGGTGCGTTTCATAGCGTGACTTAAGCCCGCGAAGAATGGTGATGGTATCTTCAACCGATGGCGGCAAAACCATCACGGGCTGGAAGCGCCGTTCGAGCGCCGGATCTTTCTCAATATATTTTCGGAATTCATCGAGTGTGGTTGCGCCGATACACCGCAATTGCCCGCGTGCCAAAGCTGGCTTGAGCAGATTGGATGCGTCCATGCTGCCTTCCGCACGACCGGCGCCGACCACGTTATGCAGCTCATCAATAAACAGAATCACGCCGCCATCCGACGCTTCGACATCGCGGATGACTGCCTTCAGACGATCTTCAAACTCGCCGCGATATTTGGTGCCTGCGACCAGCTGCCCCATATCCAGCGCGACCAAACGCTTATTGCGAAGCCCCTGCGGAACATCGCCGGATAATATTCGCTGGGCAAGCCCCTCGACAATGGCCGTTTTTCCTACGCCCGGTTCCCCGATGAGCACTGGATTATTTTTGGTGCGGCGGCTGAGCACCTGCATGCAGCGGCGAATTTCTTCATCGCGACCAATCACCGGATCAAGTTTGCCGTGGCGGGCCAACTCAACAATATCCCGGCCGTATTTTTCAAGCGCCTGATACGCCCCTTCAGGATCTTCGCTGGTTACCCGCGTATTGCCTCGAATATCCTTGAGCGCCGCAAGCACACCATCCCGCTTAAGGCCCAGCGTGGCGAGGATTTCTCGCGCCGTGCCGCCGCCGGCAATCAGTCCAAGCAGCAGATGCTCGGTGGAGATGTATTGGTCGCTGAGCCGGTCCGCCTCTTGCTGGGCCGCGGCGAGCGTTGCGGTTAAATCGCGCGAGGCATTGAGATTTGCCGCGCTGGAAATGGTGGGAAGGCGCGAAAGTTCACCCTGAACCATTTTGCTTACCCGCTGCGCGTCGATGCCAACCTTGGCGAGCAGCGGCGACACCACGCCCTGAGAATCTGCTAAAAGCGCACTGAGCAGGTGCAGCGCGGTAATTTCCGTGTGGTTGGAAGATGCCGCGAGCAGTTGGGCCGCTTCAACGGCCTCGCGGGCTTTGATGGTAAATTTATCCATTCGCATATGCGTCCTCGTGGCATGGGGTGTCGCCGCCTGCGGCGGATTTTCGCCGGCGGCACACCGGGCGCCCATTTCAAGGGCATAACCAGAAGAGTGGAACACAAATGGCGTACCAATAGAAAAATTGCTGGAAATGGGCTTTATTTTTCCGATTTTCTGCGACTTTGTGCGGCGCAGCCCCGCATCATCGGCCATTTTGGCAGGGAAAGAGAAATGCGGCGTCCGCGGGCCATTGGCGGGCAGCCGTGGCTCAAATGCCATGGGCCGCGGGCACCACTAAACTTCGGTGATCTCTTTTTGCTTCGCCGCCACCAGTTCATCCACTTTGGTTTCATAGGTTTTGAGTAATTTCTGCACGGCATCTTTGGCGTCTTTGGCCTGATCTTCCGGCAGGGCGGAATCTTTCTCTTCCAGATCCACATGCTTGTTGGCATCGCGGCGGATATTACGCAACGAGATACGAGCATGTTCGGCAACTTCCTTGACTTTGGCGGCAAGCTGCTGCCGGCGCTCGCCAGAGAGCGGCGGCAAAATCAGGCGAATCTGCTTTCCATCATTTTGAGGATTGATGCCCAGCTTGGCCCCCTCCAGCGCTTTGACAATATCCTTCAGGCTGCCGGGGTCAAACGGTTTGATAACAATGCTCGCGGCATCCGGCGTGGTAAGCGATGCCAAAGCCCGCAGGTCGGTCATCGAGCCGTAGTAGTCAACCTTGATGAATTCCACCAGCGAAGTGCTTGCACGACCGGTGCGCAGCCCGCGCAGTTCGTGGCGCAGATGCTCAATTCCCTTTTCCATGTGCTCTTCAGCATTAAATAATATTTCATCGATGGGCACAGCTATTTCTCCTGCTAAGGCGCCGGACGCATCCGCTTTTAGACCCCGGCGGCGGCCGGCAGCAGATTCTCAATGACGGTGCCGATGGGCTCGCCGCGGACCACCCGCATAATATTCCCGCGCTTCTTCATATTAAAGACAATAATCGGGATATTACTTTCCATGGCCATGGATATCGCGGTCAGGTCCATGACCTTGAGACCATCGGTAAGCACCTGCCGATAGGTAAGCCGGGGAATGTGGATCGCCGATGTATTAATTTTCGGATCGCTGTCGTAAACGCCATCGACCTTGGTGGCTTTCAGAAGTACTTCGGCGCCCAACTCGGTGGCTGGCAGCTCGCGGTTGAGACGCTCGAACAGGGTGAAGCCGAACTGGTTCTCGATGTCGCGCAGCATCTTGCTCACTGCCGGCTGGCTCAGCCCCAGCTGCTGC
>JAJZGD010000033.1:0-10848 GCA_021804985.1 Planctomycetota bacterium | reverse complement strand
CGCCCAACTCGGTGGCGCGGAGGGCGGCGCAGGTGTCGGTGGTAAAAAATGGATTTCCGGTGCCCGCAGCAAGCACCACGACCCGCCCTTTTTCAAGATGTCGCAGCACTTTTCTGCGAATAAACGGCTCGCAAACCTGCATGACGTGCAAGGCACTGGCCACACGCGTCGGCTGGCCCAAATGCTCCAGGGTGTCTTGCAAAGCGACGGCATTGATCACCGTGGCGAGCATTCCCATGTAGTCGGCCGTGGAACGCTGAATGGGCGACTTCTCGGCGAGGGTACCGCCGCGAACAAAATTGCCCCCCCCCACCACTACAGCAACCTGAACGCCCGCCTGGGCAACTTCCGCAATTTGCTGCGCCACGGTGGAAAGCTCATCCGAATCGAGCCCCTGGCCGCCCGATTTGCATAAGCCCTCGCCGGATATTTTCAGCAGAATTCGCCGGTACCGACATTGGCTCATAGTGTGGCTCCACGCGTTTGTGCCGCACGGGGCTTTGAAAGGCCTGCGATCAGGCTTCCCCAACCTTGAAGCGGCTAAAATGACTCAGCGTCAATGGCGCGCCGACCGCACCGCCAATCTGAGCAAGAAGTTCTTTAACCTGCCTTTTTTCGTCTTTGACAAAGGGCTGCTCAAGCAAAACGTGCTCACCGAAAAACTTCTCGAGCTTGCTGTTAATAATTTTTTCCAGCACCGCCGGCGGCTTGCCTTTGTGGGCCTCCATCGCCTCGGCCTTTTCCTGATCCACACGCCCCGCATCGACATGCTCACGGGTGATGGCTACCGGAACCATGGGCACACCAGCCGTTATATGCATGGCAATATCCTGGGCCACGGGCGAAATTTTGGCATCGCTGCTGCCATCAATTTGAACCAGCGTTCCCACCTTCGCATTATGATGGATATACATACCTACCACGCCATTGGCGGCCGCGAAGCGGGCGAGGCCGGTCACCGCCATATTTTCCTTAATGCTGCCGCCGACAAGTTCTTTGATCACCCCTTCGACGGTTCGGCCGGAGCCATCGCCATAGGGCAACGCGTTGAGATCGGCGGGGGTGTGTATCGCGTTTTCAAACGCCAGTTTGACCAGATCGGCCAGCAGTTTGACGAATGCATCATTTCGGGCGACGAAATCGGTCTGGCATCCCAGCCGCAAAATGACACCGAGCTTTCCGTCGGCGCTTACCTTGCCGCCAATGAGGCCTTCCTTCATTTCGTTGGCCATTTTTCCTTCGGCCCTGCCGGCACCCCATTTACGCAGCAACTCGGCGGCCTGATCCATATCACCATTGGCCTCCTGGAGGGCCTTTTTTGCATCCATGATGCCCGCACTGGTTCGACCGCGGAGTGCCATGACATCTTTTGCACTAACTTCAACCATGGGGAGAACCTCAACTCGTTTATGTTTCCTTCTTTGCCGCCGCGCAGCACAGAGAGTTTATGGGTAGCGTATGCAAACGTAAAGGGACGGGCAGCGGCGGCGATAAGCGGCAAGCGGCGGCGGCGGCAACGCGCAGCAGGGGCGAGGGGGCGCAGTACAGCAGGCTGGCCGGCTTAGTGACGCAGGCTGAACCGCGCGGCGGCACCATGCCGCCGGCTAAATGACGCGGGGGCGGCGCGCCTATGGGACGACGGCCGGACGCGGCCAGCAGGCTGGCCGGCTTAAAGGCGCGGCGGGCGCGGGCGGGGTCAACGCGCGAGGGCCGAGGCAAGGCGACGGGGCGCGGCGGCACCATGCCGCCGGCTAAATGACGCAGGGGCGTCGCGGCGTCGTCGTCGTCCTCTGCGTCTTCCCTGCTCTGCGTGAGATATTAAATAATCACATCATGCCGCAGCATGATTCCATATTTTTGCCTTTGGCAAAAATCGCTCTCCCGCCCACCCGGAACGACCGATGTCTCACACGGAGGCGCAGAGGCACAGAGGCTGCCCGCGGGCAGCACGCCGGGGCGCAGCCAGCAGGCTGGCCGGCTAAACAGACTTGGACGCGCGCATGATGCCAGTGTGGCACAGACATTCTTGTCTGTGTCTCGGGGCACAGGCAGGAATGCCTGTGTCGCCTTGGGGGTTTGATTGGGCATAATGACCGCAGCCTGCAGCCGCGCCGCGCGCGCGGAACCGTTTCCACACCCCGCCGCCGGCAGACAACGCGCAAGCCAGCTCGGCCGCCGTCCCCGTGGTCGTCTCTGCGTCTCCCCTTCTCTGCGTGAGATATTAAATAATCACATCATGCCAGCGGCATGATTCCATATTTTTGCCTTTGGCAAAAATCGCTCTCCCGCCCACCCGGAACGACCGATGTCTCACACGGAGGCGCAGAGGCACAGAGGCTGCCCGCGGGCAGCACGCCGGGGCGCAGCCACCAGGCTGGCCGGCTAAAGGCGCGGCGGGCGACGCGCATTCGGGGCGCAAAAAAAAGGGCACCCCATAAAGGGATGCCCTGAAGATTTTATTTTTCTGCGACTGCCAAGGCCGGCAGCCACGCGCGAGGCGCTTCGTCGTTGCGGTTAGCAAACCGATTTATGCCGACGGCCAAGCAAAAGCAAGCCCGCGCCCGCGACGCCCAGGATGGCCATGGAGGCAGGCTCGGGACTCGGCGTACCATCCGGTGTCACGGAGGTGTAGAACGTGAAAGTGGTCTGAGCGTGCGAACTCAGGGTCACGGCAAATTCGTCCGTAATGGAATACGGCGTGGGGTAATTGGGGGTGAAATTAAACTTTGTCGTAATGTCGGGATAGCTTGAGACCTGAGTTCCGGCGGTGAACTCAATCGTGCCGCTGCTCGATGGCCCTGCGGTGCCGAAGATTTTGCCGGTGGGGTCGGCAAAGGTGGTAAGCGTGACGCCATCGGTCGTGCTTGCACCGGAGGTGCTAAAGCTGCTCGCGGTCGAGTTGACCGTCAACATACCGGACGTTGCACCGACGGCCGGAAAGGTGAAGGCATTGTCGGAAACCCAGATATCAATGGTATCCTGGGATGAGGAAGTATTGGTAACGTTCAAACTAAGGCCAGAGATGGCGGCCGTTGATGGAGCCGGAACCGTTGGCTGGTTGGTACTCACGGTGATATCAGAAACCGTAAAGCTGCCAATAGTTTGCTGGCCGGTAAAGCCGGCGGTCGATGTTCCCGAGTAGGTTAATGTGGTATGACCGTCAGCCGTCGCGTAGACCTGCAGGGGCAGGGTGCTGGCCGAAGCCGCTGAGAGCATGAATCCGGTTGCAGCGACGGCAGCAAGCTGAAGTTTCATATTAAGACCTCGCATAGGAAGAACTCCCTCGTAAAAAGGCTAAAATCAAATTCCATTGAATATCAGGCGAAGAAACACTCTTACCTGAAAACACTTATGCACTATCCCTCAGACGCTTTTCCGGCGCTTGAGAAAAAACAGCGGAAGGGCGCCCAAAAGCGCCAAGCCCGCAGCGGCCGGTTCCGGAGCGACAGTACCCGTCGGCAACACTTCGGAATAACCGTTGTAATTCAGCTGGCCAAGTACTGCAGTAGCGCCGGGCGTCAGGCTGAAAGTCATATTTGAATCGATCGCAAAACCGGCACCCGGGGAAAGAACCAGGCTGGACGGGGAAGTTCCCTGCGGCAGGCCAAACGCTGTTCCGGCAGTACCGCCCGTCTGATGAGTGGTCTGGGATATGGTCGCCGAGGAGAAATTCGTAAGATCGGTTGGCGTGGCCGTGGTGGTAAGCGTCATGGTCGTGGTACCGCCGATGATTTCGCCACCGAAGGTCTGAATCGCCTGATAGAGTTCATTATTCTTGGTGCCATTGGCGGTAAAGCCGTTATCCATGATGTCGATGGTGAACGTTTCGCTCGTTGTGCTGCTGGTGTTGGTGACATCAATCGAGGCGAAGGTGATGGCATTGGGTTCAGTGGCAGTGGCATACTGCGACTGGCCGGTCAGCAGACCCGTAAGGTCGCCGATGGTGAACTGATTGGTATTGAAAATGCTGCCCGACGGGAAGGTCTGCGTCACCGTGCCCGCGGTCGGCGTGGTAATGCTGACGGTAAGTTCCGGGCTGGCATTGGCGACTGCGGGCATAATTACTGCAGCGGCGCTGGCAAGGATCAAAGCCATTGAAAGTTTCATCATGATGGGAAGCTCCCTCAAAAAAAAAAGAATTCGTAGTTCATAAAACAGGTCTGAAAGCGGGAACGGCCGCGCCATTCCATCGGGTTTCAGACCCTGCTACCAGCGACTTTTAGTGGGCGACGCAGTAAAAACAAACGCGCCAGCCACTACACGTATTGCACGGCCGCAGTCCATCGGGGACACGTTGGTCCAGTACGGCACTGGGGCCACTCGGGGCCACTGAGGGCCACGGGGGGGGGCCATGCACAAAATTTTTGTTTCCAACCACAAGTTGACGTGTCGCACCTTGCGAACCAGCAACTCTCCGCAAACTACCACTACCCTACCACTCAACCTCAAAACTCAGCCTCAACACTCAGGCCAAAACACCGGGGCGAGAGTTCGGCTCTCAAGTGCCGCCGCATAGTATATGCAACGCCGCGAGCATGTCAATAAAAATTTCGGGAACTTTAGGAAAAAGCGACGAATAGCGTCGCTTAATAATGATATGGGACGATAAGGCAAAATGGTCGGGCAGAGTGGTCGCAAAAACGCTGCTTTTATAGGCTCGCACGGGCGAGGCGATGGATTTTGTGCGCCTGAGACGCGTTCCGCAATTTTTCCGACCGGATAAACCGCTCGGCAGGTATTTTTGCATCGCCGCGATGCGAGCGAAGATACCGTTGACCACGGCGGCCATGGCTTGGCCGGGCATACCGCATGCTGCCGTTATCATGCGCCGCGCGTGCTAGAGCCTCCGCATGAATGACAATCCCACCGCAGATTCGCGAGCGATTGCAGACGCAACCGACGGCTTGCTTGTGGAAACCATGGCGATGGACCAATTGCAATGCGATCCGGCCAATGTGCGGCTGCATAATCAGAAAAACATCGATGCGATCAAGCAAAGCCTCAAACGCTTCGGCCAGCAAAAGCCCATCGTCATCGATGCGCACGGCGTGATTCGTGCCGGTAATGGCACATTTCAGGCCGCCCGCGCTCTGGGCTGGACTCACATCAGCGTGGTACGAACCAAACTGGTTTCGGCGGATGCGATTGCATACGGCATTGCTGATAATCGCACGGCGGAGCTGGCAACGTGGGACGAGGCGGCACTCGCACAGCAGCTCGCAGGCCTCGATGCGGAGATGCAGAAAGCGACAGGTTTTTTACCGAGCGAACTTTCAAAGTTGGGTGAGGCCCCCGGAATGGATGGTGATTCGGCATTGCCGCAATCGTATGAACTGGCGGTGACGTGTGAAGACCAGGCGGATCAGCAGGCGTTGTATGATCGGTTGGTGGCGGAGGGGCGAACATGCCGCGTGTTGACGTTGTAAAAAGTTCTCCTGTGGGAGAAACATTCCGAATGCGACAGATTGAGGGGATGTTTGATCTGCCGCCGGGTGCATGTCAAAAGCTGGCGATCCGCGCGGAGTTACCGGAAATGGGCGAACCGTGGCAGATCGGGCTGATCGTTGGGCCGTCGGGCAGCGGCAAAAGCAGTGTCGCGGCGGCGGCCTATGGCGCGATGCCTGAATTTCGCTGGCCAGTCAACGGGACGATGATCGACGGGTTTGAATCGAGCGATATTCGGGAAATTACCGCGAGCCTGGTAAGCGTGGGCCTTTCGAGCCCGCCGGCCTGGCTGCGGCCTTTTCAGGTGCTTTCCAACGGTGAACAGTTTCGAGCGCAGATGGCGCGTCTGCTGCTGGCAAAATTGCCTGTGGCGGTGGTGGATGAATTTACCAGCGTGGTAGATCGGCAGGTGGCGCGGGTTTGTTCGGCTGCGGTGTCCAAGGCGGTGCGTGCGGCAGGGGTTCGGTTGGTGGCGGTTTCATGCCATTACGATATTGCCCAATGGTTGGATCCGGATTGGATGCTTGATATGGCCGACGGCCGGCTCGAGCGGTTTTATGCGGCACCGCCTGAGACGCTATGCGCGGGCAATGATCCATCGGCGCGGCAAACCCGGGGGCGGCTTTGTCGACCAGAAATGCGATTTGAAGTTCGGCAGGCCGGTCGCAGGCTTTGGGCCATGTTCAGCCGTCATCACTATTTAAGCCATTCTTTGCCGGCGGGTTGCCGGTGCTGGGCGGCGGTGCATGATGGTCGGGCGGTGGCATTTGCGGCGATTGCGTCGTGCGTGGGATTTGCGGGCTATCTGCGATTTTCGCGGGTGGTGGTGCTGCCGGACTACCAGGGGATTGGAATCGGTTCGCGATTTCGCGATGCGGTGGCGGCGATTGAACGCCGTCGCTGCCGCCGTTTAAGTTTGGTGACCAGCCATCCGGGCATGATCCGGAGCCTGGAAAAAAGCCCGCAGTGGCGGCGTGCGGCGATTGCATACAGCGGCGGAACGGCCGGCCTGCAGGAGACGGGCCACGTGCGGCGCACGGTTTCGTTTGTTTATCGCGGATTGGAGAAGGCCGATGGCGCCCACGCAAAAACCGCTGACCGATTGGCAGGGTGAAATTATTGATGCCGGCCGGGTGATGGGGTTGGCGCGGTCGGGTGCGACGAATGGAGAAATTGCGGCCGCTTTGGGCGTGAAGTGGCGATTGCTGCGCCGTCGATTTGGGGCGGCGATTCTTCGAGGGCGGGCAACACTGCGGATTTCACTGCGCAGCAAGCAATTGCAATCCGCGTTTGATGAGGATGGCGATGCACGGCTGCTGATGTGGCTGGGGCGGCAGTATCTGCATCAAAGGGATGATTCCGGCACGCCGCTGGCGGAGAGAAACGTCAAGACTTATGTGAAGTTCGATGTCGAAAATGTATAGGGGCAAAGATTCGCGGGGGCTTTTGCATCCGCGGCATCGACCTTATCAGCCATTTGGCGCCGCGGAAAAATTATTGCTCGATCGCAGTTCCGAGATATTGCTGGTGGGGCCCGCCGGCACGGGCAAAACGCGGGCAGTGCTGGAAAAAATATTTTTGTGCCTGCAGAAATATCCCGGCATGCGGGCGCTGCTGGTGCGAAAAACCCGCGCCAGCCTCACGCAAAGCGCGCTGGTTACCCTGGAAGAAAAGGTTATTCCCGAAGGCCACCCGGCCATCGGAGACAACGCCCGCGGCTATCGCAGTCATTATGTACTCCACAATGGATCGGAACTGGTTCTTGGCGGATTGGATAACGCCGATCGCATTATGTCGAGCGAATATGACCTGATTGCTGCGTGCGAAGCGACAGAGTTAACTGTTGAAGACTGGGAAAAACTTCTTACCCGGCTGCGTAACGGCGTGATGCCTTTTCAGCAGGCGATCGCGGACTGCAATCCCACCTATCCAACGCACTGGCTTAACCGGCGGGCACAGGCCGGAATGATGCGCATTTATGACAGCCGCCACCAGGACAATCCGCAATGGTACAACACCACCGCCGGGTGCTGGACGCCGGCCGGGCAGGCGTATCTGGCAACCCTGGGGCGGCTCAGCGGAGCGCGCCGCAAGCGCCTGCTGGACGGGCAGTGGTCGGCGGCGGAAGGAATGGTGTATGAATCTTTTGCGGCGGCGATCGTCGAAAACTGCGGCAGTGCCGGCGCCGGCGTGGGCGTATATGCGGCCGCGGGCATTGACTGGGGCTGGTACGACCCAACGGCCGTGGTGGTGGGCGTGCTCGACGCGACTGGCCGCCTGTGGATCGTGAGCGAACTTTATGAAAGCCGCCTGAATATTGATGCCCTGGCGGTGCGCCTGGAAAAGCTTATCGAACAATGGAATATCGAGGTGTTATTCGCGGATCGATCGCGGCCGGAATCTATCGAGTGGTTACGGCGGCGCAATTTGCCGGTGCGGCCGGTTCCGGCGCACGGGGTTGAGGCGGGCATCGCGATGGTGGAATCGCGACTGATGCATTCGTCGCTGGCGATACTTGGCGGCTGCCGCCATTTGATAGATGAAGCGTCGCAATATCGGTACGCACCGGATGGGCATGGCCCGGTACAAAAAGCGGATCATGCGATGGATGCCCTGCGATATCTGGTTGTGGGAATGGGAGACATGCGGACGGCGCCGGCCGCCGACAACAGCGTTTCTGGGCCGCCGGATAGCAGGCCATCCACAGCGGGCCGCGGGGAGCGGCTTTTCCCAATGCGGGTGTGGGGCGAGTAAACCCGGAAAGCGGCACTGCGATCGCTTATCAGACTCCAACCGATAAAAATCCGCTTCGGCAAATTGGCTAATAAAAAACGGTGTAACCCCCTGATATCGCTGCCTTTTAGCACACGGCGCTTGGCGCTTATTTCGCCGGCAAAAAGCTAAGGCTGATAACCGCCAATCACCCACTTTGGTTTCATGACGATGCCAGGCGAGCCGATGCATGAAGCAGTTGATCATTCCGGCGGGTTGTTTCATGCGACTCGCCAACTTACTGGAGCCTGCAAAATGCCTGAGATGAAAAACCAAACCGTTCGTGGATCACACGCTGCAAACGTATCAGCCGTGGAGGCCGCCTTGCGCGATCTCTGCGGCAAGTCGCGCAGCGGCGCGCACACGGCACGCACAGCGAGCGCCGCGATGCCCAGTGCCTCCAGCGGAAAACTGATGCTCTATGCATTGCTGGCTGCTACGCTGCCCGCAGGCGTGGCCGCTGCATCCGTCACCACCAATGCGACGCTCGTGCAGATCGGCGTCGCGGCCCTGCAGCAGACCAATGACACCATTAACGGCTCCGGCGTGGTGGTCGGGCAGGCCGAGGCATCGGCCGGATATTACAATCCGCCCGGAAACCCCTACGCCTACCTTAGCGTTTTTGAACCCAACCCCACCGGCCTCGGGCAAGCTGCGAGCAAATTTACCTACACCGATTACAGTACCCCCACCACTTACTCCAGCGGCCAATATTCCGGACACGCCCAATATGTTGCGAGCCTGTTCTACGGCAACACCGGATCGGGCGTGGCGCCAGGCGTTGCCGGCGTCGATGTGTATGAATCCGATTATTATTACAACAACGTCATCTCCGGTTTTGGCCCCCCCGCCGGGTCGAATTCCGCCGGGCAGCCGACGGCGGCATCACCGGCAGTAGTCAATCAGAGCTTTATCTGGGAGGGCGCCTCGGCCACCGCAATTTCTGATTACAACTACGTCTACAACACCAATGCAGCGCTATACAACACGCTGTTTGTATCGGCCGCGGGCGATGGAACAACCACCGGCACAACGCCGGCCAGCTATGTGAATCCGCCCGCGACGGCGCAAAATGGAATCTCGGTTGGGGCGCTCGGGCTGCCGAACGTAACGGGGGTGGATATCACCGCACCGGGCGGCGCGACGAGTTTTACGGCGCCGCTGGTTTCTGGCGTGGCGACCGATCTGGTGCAAGCCGGGCGCGAAGATATTGGCGGCCCCGGCACATCCGCTTCCGCAACCGACATTCGCGTCATCAAGGCGCTAATATTAAATGGCGCCACCAAGCCCGTCGGCTGGACCAACACGCCAACGTCGCCGCTGGATCAGCAGTACGGCGCCGGCGTGGTCAATGCTTATAATTCGTACGAGAATCTGGCGGGCGGCGCCCATGGCGCTTCGGCCACGACAACACAGGCAGCGGGCAGCAGCCCGCAGTTTGTGCTGGCCAAGTCGGCCATCGAAAATTCACTCATTGGCTGGAACCTCGCCACACTCACCAGCAGCGCCTCGCAGGCCGCGGTTGATCATTACAATTTTTCGCTGCCCCAATTGGGCAATAACCGCTACAACCTGACCGCGACACTGGATTGGAACGTGCAGGCCTATCAGTCATCGATGAATCATTTGGATCTATATCTGCTCAACTCGAACGGGACAGTGGCGGAGAGCATCAGCCCCGTGGATAACGTGCAGCAACTGGTCGTCAATGGCCTGCTGCCGGGAAATTACGATCTTGCCGTGCTTAAACAGGGCGGAGCGTTCGTCACGCCGAGCGAAGTGTACGCCCTGGCGTGGGCGATCCATGATCCGGCGGGCACAACGCCCGAGCCAGGAATGTTAAGCCTGATTGCTGTGGGTTTGCTGGGATTGCTGAGCAAGCGCAGGCCGCTGGTGAAGGCGGCCGGAGTTTAATTTGGGTACAACGCCCGAGCGGCTGCAGTGAGCCGGAAGCACACTGCAGCCGCCGCGCGCTTTTTATAGCCTGCCACTCAATTTAGATTTAATATAAAGATGAACTGCAATTGGTCCCGCCCGCGCGGTTCAACAGAATTTGGCCACTGCCGGTTTCGGCCGCGGGGATCGCGAGTTTGGCGTCGTGGGCGCAGTGTCCAAAGCTCGGCGTTTCAGCTACGGGCTTCGGGCGCGGGGCGAGTTTAGCCGTTGATGGCGCTGATTTTCACGGCGATGTATTTTTGACGATGGCCGACGCGGCGATGAAAGCCCTTGCGACGGGTGAAGCGTTCAACCCAGATTTTGTCGGCTTTGATTTTGCCCAGAATTTCGGCGTTAACGGTTGCGCCAGCGACGGTGGGCTGCCCGATCTGAACGCCCGCGTCACCAGATATCAGCAACACCTTGTCAAACGTGATGGTGGTAGCGGCGTCGGGCACATCTCGCAGATCGATTTCCAGCGTGTCGCCGGGCTGCACTTTAAACTGTGTTCCGCTGTCTTCAATGATTGCATACGCCATGATTATCCTCATCTCTGCGAGTGCTTCAGCCTTGGGCCGAGCCCGCTGACAAAGCCCGACATTATGCCGCCGATGGGCACCGAACGCAAATTGTCCCAGGAGCCTGTCCGAGTAATCGCCGGGTTGCGACGGCGTGATTTTTGGCGCCCATCAAGCA
>JAJZGD010000032.1 GCA_021804985.1 Planctomycetota bacterium | reverse complement strand
CAGAACATCGGTGGTGAGTTGCTCGCGACCATCAGCTGATTGGACGGCTGATCGTAAATGGTCCGTAACCGGTTCGGTACGGACAAAACAGACCGGGGGCTCAAGCCCGCCGCCTGTCGGAACGAACCGGAATTTAGATCGCCCCCTGCGGTCATATGACACAAGAGGTTCATCATGAGTCGAATTGGAAAAAAGCCCATTCCCCTGCCCGCCAATGTGAAGTTTCACATCAACGGTCGAGCGGTCGCGGTTGAAGGCCCCAAAGGCAAGCTTTCACTGGAGCATCATCCGAATGCGAAAATATCCCTGGCCGATGCGCCCGCACCGTCCACCGGAAAAATTATTGCGATCGCACGGATCGACGATGAAAAACTCAGCAAGGCAATTCACGGCCTTACCCGGGCGCTGGTCGCCAATATGATCAAAGGCGTTACCGACGGCTACACCGCAGATCTCGAAATTCAGGGCGTCGGCTATAAGGCCGAACTGCAAGGCAAAACGCTGGTTCTATCGGTAGGCTTTGCCAACCAGATCAAGCATCCGGTGCCCGATGGTTTGACCATTAAGCTCGAGGCCCAGGGCACGCGGGTAAACATCGCAGGGATCGACAAGCAACTCGTCGGCCAATTTGCCGCCGATGTCCGCAGCACGCGTAAGCCGGAGCCGTATCTCGGCAAAGGTATCCGTTACGTCGGTGAAGTTGTCAAACGCAAGGCCGGTAAGCAGTTTGCGGGCGCCGGAGCCAAGTAATCATTCGCAGCGGCACGATTCGGTCGCGTCTGTTTAGGAAGTACGCCATGAGTTCATTACTGAAAGTTAAGTTGGTGCGGCAGAAGCGTCGCAAGGCCCGTATGAAAGGGTTGGTTCGCGGTACCACACAGCGGCCGCGGCTGCGGGTATTTCGTTCGCTGAAGAATATTTATGCCCAGATTATCGACGATACCGCCGGCGTGACCCTGGTCGCTGCAAGCTCGGCGGAAAAAGATTTCCGCGCCGCAACGAAAAATGGCGGCAATACTTCGGCGGCGTCGCAGATCGGTCGTCAGATTGCCGAGCGGGCGGTGGCCAAAGGTATTACGCAGGTGGCGTTTGATCGCGGCGGATTTAAATATCATGGGCGCATCAAGGCGCTCGCCGACGCCGCCCGTGAAGGTGGATTGAAGTTTTAGTGGTAGTTTTTGGGCGTTGCGAAGAAGGGTCTTCGCCTCGCAGGTCTTCCTGTTAAGTCTGTAGGAATTCATATGGCTGATCGGCAACAACAAATGGATGAAGAACGTGGCTTTGACTCCAGCACCGTGGGCGTATTTCGCAGTGCCAAGGTGGTCAAAGGCGGTAAAAACTTTTCTTTTGAGGCCCTCGTGGCTTCGGGAGATCGCAGCGGACGCATCGGCCTTGGTTATGCCAAAGCCAAAGAGGTGCCCGCCGCCGTCGAAAAGGCCACCAAAGATGCCCGCAAGCACATGTTGACCATTGCGCTCGATGGCGGAACCATCCCTCATGAAGTGCTCGGACGCTTTGGCGCCAGCCGCATCAAACTCGTGCCCGCCCGTCCCGGCACCGGCGTGAAGGCTGGCCGGTTTGTCCGGCCGCTGCTTGAACTTGTCGGCATTCGCGATGTGCTCACCAAGGCCTACGGCTCAACCAATAAGAAAAATCTCTGCAAGGCCACGTTGGCTGCTTTGCAGTCGCTGCGCACGCGCGAAGCCATTGAGGCTGATCGTGGCGTGCCCACTCAGTAAATTTCGGCTTTGGCCGCGTTTCTCAGGAGTATTCTCAGCATGATGATTCATGACATAACAGCCAAAGCCGGCGCCCACAAAAAACGCAAACGCGTCGGGCGCGGCGAAAGCAGTGGTCACGGCAAAACGGCCGGTCGCGGCACCAAGGGCAGCTATTCACGCGCGGGTGGCGGCCCGGCATTTGGCAGCGAGGGCGGCAATCTGCCCCTCTTCCGGCGTTTGCCCAAGCGTGGCTTTAACAATAATTATTTCGCCCAGCGGTTCAGCATCGTCAATGTTGGTGACCTCAATCGCCATTTTGCCGACGGCCAAACGGTCGATGTGTCGACACTCATTGAAAAGCATCTGGTGCGCGATGAAAAATTGCCCGTGAAAATTCTCGGCGACGGCGATCTGGGCCTTAAGCTCAAGGTGGTAGCCGCGAAAATTTCGACCCAGGCGTCCAAGAAGATCACCGCAGCCGGTGGTTCCATCGAGCTTCTGGAACTGGATCGCAATAAATCCAAGGTGGACCCGAAAACCGGTAAATTTAAGCCGCGCAAAATTTGACGGCTTCCGCCGGGGGCGTCGCCCATTGGCCGCCGTTTGGTCTACCGCGCCGCCGTGTCCGGGCACCCGTGTCGAGGCTTGCGAAGCAACGCCGCCGATCTTAAAAGAGTGGCTTTTTTCGCCGCCATGGCTGGGGTATCATGGCGGCGGCGATACGTCGGGTGAACGGCCGCCTGCCCCTTTGCGGCCGCCGGGTTCGCCGCTCGTATAACTTTGTCCCGGCCTTTTCGTCATGCCGGCCTTTGAGGTTACCGATTTGTTTCGCACACTCGCCAATATTTTTAAAATTCCGGAGCTGCGAACCAAGCTCCTCTTCACCATCGGCATGCTGTGCGTTTACCGCATCGGCTTTTATGTTCCCCTGCCCGGCGTTGATACCGGCATGGTCACTCAATTTATTCACGGCTCCGGCAGCGGTACGGCCTTCAGCCAGATTTCCAATTACCTCAGCCTGTTCTCCGGCGGCGGCCTCCAGTACAGCACGCTTTTTGGCCTCGGCATTATGCCCTACATCAGCGCTGCGATTATTTTCCAATTGCTCGGCACCGTTATACCTTCACTGGAAAAACTTCAGAAAGAGGGCGAGCCGGGCATGCGAAAAATCAACGAGTGGACCCGCTATGCCACCGTTGTGCTCTGTATCATTCAGTCCGTGGTATGGCTGCGGTATCTTACCAATACATCGCCGTCGCATGCCCATGGATTTTTGTATAAAACCGTCTTCTATCATCATTACGTTCTGTTCTGGATCACAGGCATCTGCGCCCTGACCGCAGGCAGCATCTTTCTTATGTGGCTTGGCGAGCAGATTGACGCCTACGGCATCGGCAACGGCGTCTCCCTGATCATCATGGCCGGTATTGTCTCACGCATGCCGTCGGCCATCCGCGATTTGTGGAAGCACTCCACCTTTCATCTTGGCGGCAGTGCCGTGCATCGGTACGGCATCGGCACCATGCTCTTTCTCGTAGCGGCTTTTGTCTGCGTATCGGCCGGAGCCGTCATTCTCGAACAGGCCCAGCGCCGCATCAGCATCCAGCAGGCCAAGCACGTTCGCGGCAACCGCGTGTACGGGGGACAGATGCAGTATCTGCCGCTGCGCGTTAACCACGGCGGCGTCATGCCCATCATTTTCGCCAGCTCTCTTATGCTTATTCCATCAGTGGTTTTTCAGCTCGGCTTCTTCACGCAGCACTTCGGTAATTACGCGTGGTTCCAGATATTCGTCGAAAGTATCCAGATTGGTGCTTTCTTTTACATCGTGGCCTACGTTGCAATGATATTTTTCTTCTCCTATTTCTGGAACACCGTCCAGTTTCAGCCCAAAGAAATGGCCGATCAGCTTCGCGATTACGGCAGCTTTATTAAAGGCCTGCGCCCCGGCAAGCGCACCGCGGAATATCTCGAAAATGTCATGGCCCGCGTCACCTATTGCGGCGCCGCATTTCTGGCGGTTATTGCGCTGGTGCCCACGGTGATATCCAGTTACCTCGGCATCAACTTTATGATCACGCAGTTTCTCGGCGGTACGGGCCTGCTGATTACCGTCAGTGTGATGCTTGACTTCATCAACCGCGTGGAGGCCAACCTGGTCATGCGCAATTACGGCGGCCTTACCGATGGCCCGTCCGGTTCGCCATCGCCCCGACGCCGCCCCACACCCGGCCGCCAGCTTGGTGGCACCAATGTCAGTGAGTCTGCCGCATGAGGCTCGCTCTGCTCGGGCCGCCGGGAGCGGGCAAGGGCACTCAGGCATCACGCATTTGCGAAGCATTTGATCTGCTTCATCTCTCCAGCGGCGACCTGCTGCGGGCCGAAAAACTTAACAACTCGCCGCTCGGGAAAAAAATTCGTGAGTACATCGACAACGGTCGATTTGTTCCCGATGAACTGATGATCAACATCATGCAAAATAAAATCACCGCTCTGATACGGCAGGGCTTTGTGCTTGATGGTTTTCCGCGCACGCTTTCGCAGGCTGAGGCCTTGGCAAAAATGCTTACCGCGCTTCAGCGGCCGCTTTGGCTGGTGGTCAACCTCGCCGTTGATCCAGCCGTGCTCACCCGCCGATTTGAAGGTCGCCGCATCTGCCCCGTCTGTCTTAGCGTTTACCATATCGAACTGATGCCGCCGATGGTGGCCGATGTTTGCGATCACGATGGTGCGCGATTGGTAATTCGGCCGGATGATCTTCCGAGTGTGGTGCGAACTCGGATACAAACCTATCACCAGACCATCGCGCCGTTGCTGGCTTTCTATCGCAGCGGGGCATTGCTGTGTGATATCGACGCATCGGGATCCGTGGATCAGGTTTGGGGCCTGATCAAAAACAGGCTTGAAAGTTGCGGTGCGGGCAACGAGCGTTTGCAATAAGCACCGTCAAAAAAGCGGGATTTATTTCCTTAGGGGCGCATGTACATGGGAATATCAATAAAAAGTGCAGACGAACTCGCCGCGATGCGGCAAGTGGGGCGGGTTGTGCATCACACCCTCGAAGCATGCAAGGCGGCGGTGCGCCCCGGCGTTACCACCGCTGAACTCGATCAGCTGGCGCTTGAAACTTGGTCCAAATGGGGCGCACAGGGCCTTTTTAAAAATTATCCATCTTATGAACCCGGCAAGGGCTTTCCCGGCAATACCTGCATCAGTGTCAATGATGAAGTAGTGCATGGCATTCCCGGCGAGCGCATCTTGCGCGATGGCGATATTGTCAGTATTGATTGTGGCCTGCGGCTCGGCGGATGGTGTGGAGATTCGGCCATCACCGTCGCCGTGGGAAATCCGTCGCCTCAGGCCCAAAAGCTGATTCAGGTCGCGTACGAAACACTTCAGATGGCGATCGAGCTCATTCGCCCCGGCCGCCGCTGGACCGATATCGCCAAACCCATGCAGCACCATGTCGAATCCAACGGCTTTTCCTGCGTGCGGGAATTTGTGGGCCACGGCATCGGCCGCCGCATGCACGAGGAGCCCAAAGTGCCGAATTTCTGCTCGCGTGAGCTTGAACGCTTCGGCGATTTCTATCTTCGCTCGGGTATGACCTTGGCCGTTGAGCCGATGGTCATCGCCGGGCAGCACGATGTGGTCGTTTTGGATGACGGCTGGACGGTCTTGAGCAAGGATTCCACCCCGGCAGCCCATGTTGAACACACCGTGGCGGTTACCGCCAATGGGTGCTCGGTATTGACAGATGGCACCTGAACACGGATACTTAAGGGTTTACACGGCGCAGTGACCCCAAAGACACCAGCCCACAAGTGTGGGCCCGCGGCTTTTTTCGGGTAGGGCAGATTTGCCGCTCGCCGTGCCGGGGGAATCCTGCTTCCCCTGGGTTAGTGGTTTTACGTGAGATTTGAATGCCGAAGGAAGATGCCATACGCCTTGAAGCCGTTGTTTCTGAGGCTCTGCCCAACGCCATGTTCCGCGTTAAGTTGGAGAATGGCCACCTCCTGCTCGCCCATATCTCGGGCAAAATGCGGGTCAATTACATCCGTATACTTCCCGGCGATAAGGTCACGGTCGAGCTTTCGCCCTACGATTTATCCCGCGGCCGCATCATTACGCGAAATTGAAATTCCCGTTTGCCCGGGCCGCGCCAAGGGCAGGGGGGGGCAAAAGCGAGGCTGAGATTAAATATGGGGGCAAAACCGGCGTTTTCGGTTCAATGGGCCCGATCAGGTGGCCAGTTATCCCCGGCCTCGGCACTCATGGGCCAAGCGCGGCACCTTGGAACGCCCCCGCGCACCATCCGCGCCGCAGACGATGGTTTTGGGCCATTGGCGCTGGGCGTCGGTGACGTTATACTAACTTGTTTGTATGGCGGCGGGCGGTAAAACCGCCTTGAGCAGGAGGCTATCTCATGAAAGTTCGTTCCAGCGTCAAGCGCATTTGTGAACATTGCGTGATTGTTCGCCGCAGCGGTGTGCTGCGGGTGGTCTGCAAGGCCGATGCGCGGCACAAGCAGCGGCAAGGCTAGGCGTGGGGCGGCCCCGATCGGGTCGCTTTGTGCCGGGGCTGTGGCCGATGGCTCGGGTCTTCTATGAGTCCCGTCCCGGTGGATCCCCCGCTTTCCGATGTTGTTCTGGCCAAGGTAACAGGTTGTAAGGATCATATATGCCCCGTATTGCAGGTGTGGATATTCCGGCTGACAAGCCCACGCGAATCAGTCTTCGTTATGTCTATGGCATCGGCCCCGTCAATGCCGTCGCCATCTTAAAAGAAGCCAATATCGATCCGCAAAAGCGGGCTCGTGAGCTGACCGAAGATGAGGTGGCTCGCATCACCAACATCATCGATCGCAGCTTTGTGGTGGAAGGGTCGCTGCGCCGGCAGGTGCAGCAGAATATTGCCCGCCTGAAAGATATTCAGTCTTATCGTGGTTCGCGGCATCGCCGCAGTTTGCCCACCCGGGGCCAGCGAACACGTTCCAACGCCCGCACACGCAAAGGCCCACGAAAGACGGTGGCTGGCAAGAAGGGCGTGAAAGAACTTCACGGCTAATTGAAATTGGTAGTAAGTGGGCGCGCGGCTCTCTTGGCAACCGACGCGTCCGTATGTGGTTAAACAGCAGGGTATCCAGGGGTTACAAAAATGACCAAATCAACCAAAAAGAAGGTTCGTCGCAACGTGGTACGCGGCATCGCCCATATTCGGGCCAGTTTTAACAACACGCAGGTCACCATAACAGATGTTAATGGTGAAACCCTTGCATGGGATGCCGCCGGTACCGTCGGTTTTAAGGGTGCCCGGAAAAGCACCCCATTTGCCGCCACCCGCGCCGCCGAAAATTGTGCCTCCAAGGCCAAAAAATTTGGCGTGCTTGAACTTGAAGTGCGCGTCAACGGCCCCGGATCGGGACGCGAGTCGGCCATCACGGCGCTGCAAAACAGCGGCATGAAAATCACCTCGATTGAGGACAACACCCCGCTGCCCCATAACGGTTGTCGCCCACCCAAAAAGCGGCGCGTTTGATATTTGGTGGACACCGGCGCGGCGGCATTTAGCCCTCCCGCCCTGGCTTCCTTTTACGATTTCTGATCTGTTCTCCGACGCTGTGACAGATGCCTTGTGGCGATAATCCGGCCGTCGGATGCTTTCTGGAGAAACCCTATGCGTATGCGTTGGCGCGGGCTTGAATTGCCCACCAAAGTTGATGTGGATCATTCCGTTCATACCGCCACCTATGGCAAATTTATCGTCGAACCCTTTGAACGTGGTTTTGGCACTACCGTCGGTAATTCCCTCCGGCGAATTCTGCTAAGTTCGCTCGAAGGCTCGGCCGCCGTCAGCGTGCGTATCGCCGGGGCGGATCATGAATTTGCCCAGCTCCCCGGCGTGGTGGAAGATGTAACCGATATCATCCTGAATATTAAAAGTCTGATCATCTCCATTGAGGGGGATCAGCCCCGCAAGCTCACCGTGCGCAAGCAAGGCCCCGCCACCTTGACCGGTGCCGATTTGCAGGGTGATGTATCCGTCACCGTTCACAACAAAGACCTTGTCATCGCCACCATTTCCGGCGATCAGACCTTCGATCTCGAACTCGATATCCAAAAAGGTCGCGGCTTTGTTACCGCCGCAGAAAATTCACCCGAAGAGCAAATCATCGGCGTCATTCCCGTTGATTCCGTTTACAGCCCCGTCACCCGCGTGCGCTACAAAACGGAAGATACACGCGTCGGACAGAAGACCAACTACGACCGCCTGATCATTGAAATCTGGACGAATGGCACCATCAGCCCCGAACTGGCGCTGGTTGAGGCCGCCAAGATTTTGCGAAAGCACCTCAACGCCTTTCTGCAGCGCTTTGATCTCGGCGATCTTGTTGATATTCCCATGGAATCCGATGAACCGACCGCACCGGCGGTTCTCAACGATGAACTCGCCGGTAAGCTCAAGCAGCCGCTCTTGGCCCTCGAGCTGTCGGTTCGCGCCGCCAACTGCCTCGAATCTTCCCGTATCCACACCATTGGTGATTTGGTGCGCCTGACAGAAGGCGAACTGCTTAAAGTTCGTAGTTTTGGCAAAACCTCCCTTCGCGAGGTGCGCCGCAAACTTCAGGAGCAGGGCCTCTCGCTTGGAATGACCGTCCCGGATGCCCTCGAGGATGAACCGGCGGTTAGTGATTCTTCAGCGCCGGCTGCCAGCTAGTTAGATTTGTATGAACAGTCGCGGGGGGATGGCTGGCGCCGTTCCCCCGATTTTAAAAATCCGAGGTTATCATGCGTCATCTTGTTGTTGGTCGTCGACTTTCCCGCACCGCTTCCCATCGCACCGCCATGCTGCGAAATCTGGCGCAATCACTCATTGAGCATGGGCAGGTCAAAACCACTTTGCCCAAGGCCAAAGAGCTGGTTCGCTTTGTTGAACCCCTTATCACCCTGGCTAAAAAGAACACCCTTGCCGCCCGCCGCCTCGTCATTGCGCGCCTGCGCGATCGGCTTATGGCCAATCCCAAAAATCTCGACGAATTGCTCGATGATTCCGTCGTCCAAAAACTCTTCAAAGATGTGGCACCAAAATTTGCCAACCGCTCCGGCGGCTATACCCGCATCGTCAAAACCGCCAAATGGCGTGTCGGCGATGCCGGCGATATTGCCGTCGTCCAGCTCGTCGATATTGTGCCCACCCGCCAGCAGCTCGCTCAGGCCGCCAAAGAAGGCTGAGGCCTCCGCGCCACGGCGATCAACGCAAAAGAGGGCCGACGGCAGGCGTCACAACGCCTTTGCCCTTTCGCTTGTAGCGTCCCTTGCCGGGGCTCCTGCCGGGTGTTCCTTATTGATGCCATGCATCGCCAACACTGAAATCGCAACTCCCCGCATGCCTGCCTCGCGAGCCCGTTCGCATACACACA
The DNA here is from genome assembly GCA_021804985.1 of Planctomycetota bacterium. Classification (GTDB taxonomy): domain Bacteria; phylum Planctomycetota; class Phycisphaerae; order WQYP01; family WQYP01; genus JAJZGD01. The sequence goes on along the minus strand of JAJZGD010000032.1, from coordinate 12,705 downwards.
CTTCCATGGGCGGCGGCCACAACCCGCTTCGCTGCCACCCTATGGAAGCCGTTTGACCAAACGGTTACTATCTCGAGAAGTAAGTGATCGGGTTCACCCGTCGCGCGGAAGCGCTGCAGAATTGGACGGGCATTTCGGAAGGAGCTACCCATGGGATTGCTTTATGGATTGGTGGCAATTGCAGAACTCATCCTGCTGCTTTATTGTTTGATTGATATAATTTCCAAGGGAAAAAGCACCGTCTGGAAGGTAATCTGGGTGCTTATCATTATCTGCTTTCCGCTGCTTGGGGCCATCGCCTACATCCTGCTAGGCAAAAATAGCTGAAGCTTGATGTAGAATGCCCGGAGCTACAGTGGCGCAACCAAGTCCCGGCATGTGAGAATTCGAGGGGCGATTATGGCATTATTCATGCTTTTCATAATTTTTATATGGCTCGCCATTTTTGTCCTCGCCTTGGCGCTCCCCATCGGCTGCCTTATCAACGTCGCATCAAAACCCAAAGACGCCGGTTGGAAAGTCGTCTGGGCGTTGATCATCCTGGTATTCCCCATCATCGGCTCGGTGATTTACCTCATGGTGGGAAAGGAAACGTGATCTCGCCCGCAGCGCTGCCGCATCGGGAGCGCGGCCGCATCAGTTGCCACGTGAATTTTCCGCAGTATTTTTCCTGAATCATACCGATGGGGCGCTGGCCGTATCTTCAGGGCTTTGGCCTGCAAGCATCCCCGCATCAAAAAGGCCGGCGAGATAACGCCCCTCTTTACGCGGTTCGATAATCGCAATCAGGCCGTTGCTTAAGGGAAATCTTCGCGGTGTGCCCGCAGCGAGCCCGAGAACATGCCAGATAACATGCTTTATCACGCCGCCATGGGTCACCGCCAGAATATTAGTCCCCGCATCGTCGGCACAAAGCTCATCGATTACGGCCGCCGCACGCGCCCATAGATCGCCATCCGTCTCAACACCGGGAACGCCCGTCCAATCAGCCAAATCACCGAACTCCAGCGGCGACCCCCCGCTGCCGGCGCGAATCGTCCGAATCTCCTCCCACGTTTTGCCTTCAAATGCGCCAAGGTTGCGCTCCCGAAGTTTGGTGGTTGTATGCACGGGCAGATTCAATCGCTCGCCGATGATCTCCGCCGTCTGCCGTGCCCGTGGTAAATCACTCGACCAGATGGCGGAAAAGCTTTGGGCAGAAAGCCAATTCGCCAGAAATACCGCCTGCGCTCGGCCCGTGGCATTGAGTTCAGTGGGGGTATGGCCCTGAATGCGGCGCTGGAGATTCCAGTCGGTTTGCCCATGCCGAACCATCCAGATTCTCGTCGGTTGCCGCTGCGACATGCAATAACCTCGTGTTTCAAATAATTCTGTGGTGCCCGGTACCACCATGCAGTATTAAATCGACCCACACGCTTTAAGCCACGCGATAAAGCGCTCCAGCCCCTCACGCACCTGCACCACCGGCTTATAACCCAACTGCTGGCCCGCAAGGGTAATATCAGCGAATGTAATCTTCGGCTCAGATGCCGGCGCCGGTACCGCCTTTATTTTCGCCGTTTTGTCTAAGATGCTCTCGAGTGTGCGGACAAATTCGCTGTTCTCCACGGGGTTGCCGCAACCAAGGTTATAAACGCGATAGCCCGACGGGCTTTCAAGCGCAGATAAAAAACCCGCGATGATATCATCGATGTACGTCCAGTCTCGCTTCAATGCACCACCATCAAATAATGTTAATTCGCGTTCGGCGAGAATATCCAGCGTCCATTGCCACGGCATCATATCGGGGCGCCCGTGCGGCCCGTATACGTTGAAAAATCGCAACACCGTGACAGGCATCCCAAAGATATGCGCGTAGGAATGGCCGAAAAGTTCCATCGCCCGCTTGCTCGCGGGGTAGGCCGCCAGCGGTCGATCAGCGGCCGCAGATTCTTTAAATGGCACCGGGGTTGACTGCCCATACACCGATCCCGTTGAAGCAAGCAGCATGTGGACCGGGCCTTGCAGACGAGCGGCCTCCAGCAGATTGACCGAACCCTGCACATTAACCGCTGCGTAAATCGACGGGTTCTTGACGCTGTAGCGCACCGAAGCCATCGCACCGATATGCGCTACCGCACTGAACTGGTGTGCGGTAAACACCGCCTGCAGGGCAGCGACATCGCAAAAGTCGGTCTGCGAAAATTCGAAACCCGGAAAGCGGGCCAACTCATCCAGATTGCGGCGCTTTTGAGCGGTGCTGTAATAATCATTGAGATTGTCAATCCCCACCACCTGATCGCCGCGCTCCACCAGCTTCAGGCTCAGGCGTGATCCGACAAATCCTGCCGCGCCGGTAACCAGTATCTTTGCCATGCCGCATATTTCCTTTTAGTGCCTGCCGCTGCCTGCCAATCGCTTTTCCGCGGCCTGCGATTGTCCGCTGGCCCGCCACCGTCATCCGCCGGTTTGCCCCGTGCCGCCGGTTTCCCGCATCATCGCGACGCCCGCCGAGCAGCCGATTCTATCCGCCCCCGCTGCAATCATTTGCCATGCATCATGCGCGGTGCGAATGCCCCCGGAGGCCTTGACCTTCAGCGGCCCGGCATGCTTCCGTAACATTTCTACCGCTTGGCGCGTGGCACCGCCCGCCGGATGAAAGCCCGTGCTGGTTTTCACGTAATCCGCTCCCCCCTCGATGGCCGCCTGACATCCCAGCGCAATATGCTGTTCATCAAGCACCGCCGTCTCCAGAATTACCTTCACCACCGTTTTGCGCCATACGCTGCGTGCCGACTTAACCACTTCCAGTACCTCGGCCCGCGCGCCGCTAAGGTCCATAGCCAACAGCAGCGGCAGAAACATCACCATGTCGATTTCATTGCAGCCATCCTTGACGGCGCTCGATGCCTCAACCGCTTTGATAGTGGTCCGATTGGCCCCGAGCGGAAACCCCACACACGCACAAATCGCCGGCCAACTTGCTGCCCCCTCAGTCGCCCCGGCCCACGCAAATAGCTTAATGGTGTCCGCCGCGAATGCTGCCCAGCGCGGATTGACGCAAACCGCCGCAAACCGATACTCTGCCGCCTGCTGCACGAGCCTGCGAATGTCGTCGGCCGTCGCCTCGGCCTTGAGCAGCGTATGATCAATCCGGCACGCGAGATTCTCAGGCACGTGGGGCAAATCTGTGATAGGGAAAACTCCGCAACAACGCTTGATCACCCGCCTTGTGTTATAGCCGATGCCGAAAAGATTTTCCCCCGCTTCGGCCCGATAATTTTGCCCATGCCGCGGCAGTGCAACGCTTACCGCGACATATAACCGCGATCTTAAAGAAATTATTTAAGTTTCAGGTGCAACTTGCGCCGCGTAGACTATAATCCGCGTAAGGGCTGAATATGTTTTTCCGCCTGAGGGTCGGGAGGATAGTGCTATGCGACGACCTGTCCGAAATTCAGCGGGCTTGGATATCTCCAACGCCCTTGCCGGATGGAATTTCCAACCGGGCGAAGTCAATGTCCGCCTGATTCGCGGACACGATGGCCGCCAGAAGATTCAAATGCGGCTCGACCTCGGCCTGCTTCAGATGGAAACCAGCGGCCGCCCCGATGGTCGCCGTCCCCACAACTGCCTGTCCGAATTGCAGTATCAAATCAGCCGCCGACGCGCTTTTACCAAGCGCAACGGATCCGCTGAAAAATTTACCATTTCCTCGGCCGACATCCGCGCCCTGCGCGAAGAATCCGCCATGTACTACCATCGATATCTCGCGTTTTTTGTGCTCGGCAATTATGAGGGCGTCGTTCGTGATACCCAGCACAATCTAAATGCCCTCGATTTCTGCCAGAGCGTTGCCCACACCTCACAGGAACGCCACGCCCTCGAACGCTATCGCCCCCATGTGGTGATGATGCAGGGGCGCGCGCGGGCCTGCATGGCATTGAAAAAAGGGCTGATCAGCTCCGCCCTTGCCTATCTCCAGGGCTCGCTGCGACTTATCGAGCAATGCACCGCCGGCGACGCACGGAGCAACGCCGATGCCCACCATTCCGGCGAGGCCAGAATCATTCTCGAAATGATTCAGGACATCAAACGACAACTGCCCACCGATCCCCGACAAGAATTGCAGCAACTGCTTAGCAAGGCGGTCGAACGCGAAAATTTTGAAGAAGCCGCCGCGCTGCGCGACCAAATCATGGCCATGCAAACCATGAGCGGTATCGAACGCCCCGGCGAACCCACGCGGGCGCCGCGCCGCCAGCGCTCTCATTCCGATTCGGCCTCGCAGGCACAGTCGCCCGCAGATTCGCAAGCGCGGCAGCCGCGCGATAACCCCGAAGATCACGCGTAAATAGCCCGCCCGGCTTCTGCCTTCGGCCCGGCCGCAGGGCGGCTGGGGCCAGCCCCCGCCGATGCCCTGCCTATATCCATCTATTTACCTATGCAGAAATGACTGAATATACGTCCTAAAATATCATCCCTTGAAACGCGGCCCGTAATCTGGCCAATGATGTCCAGCGCGGATCGCAGTTCCACCGCCAATATCTCCGGCGCATTTTGCCACTGCGCAGCCACGTTTTCGGCGTTTGTCAGCGCGGTGTGCGCGTTGCCAAGCAGCGCCACGTGCCGCTGATTCAACGCCATCCGCTGCTCCGCCCCCGCAGGCCGCTGATAGGCCATGCGACCCACATTCTCGCGCAGCGCATCGATCCCGACACCGGTTCGGGCGCTCGCCGAATGCCAGCCGACATGATCGGCCGTGGGTTGTAAATCGCATTTGCTTCGCACGCGGATAACGGGCGCAGGCAACTGCGGCAGATGGTCCGCAGCAGCGGTGTCGGAAACCAGAATCAACACATCCGCTTCGCCCGCGGCCGTTTCACGGGCCTGATTCATGTGGATACCCAGCGCCTCATCGGAATGTTCCAACCCGGGCGTGTCGACAATCTGCACGGTGCCGGCGGCCGTTTCGCACATGCCGCTGATGGTATCACGCGTGGTACCGGCCACATTCGAAACAATCGCGCGATCGCGCCCCAGCAGCGCATTAAATAATGAGCTTTTGCCGACATTCGGTTCGCCCATCAGCACTGCCGCCGGCAGCCGATCCAGCCGCTCCCATCGATCGGTATGCGAAAGCAGTTCCGCAAGTTTGCCTTGCAGTGCTTGTATATCCCCTTTAATTTCGTCGGCTTGAATGATGCCTACATCCGGCTCATCCGAAAAATCGATACCGGCCTCCACCCATGCCAGCAAATCTGCGATGGAATCGGACATGCCCGTCGCCCATTTGAATAATTCTCCATTTCGCAGTGCCGCCGCCGCCGCCAGCTGGCGTTGGTTTCCCGCATGAATGGTGGCGTTTATTCCTTCCGCTTCGCTGACATCCAACTTGCCGAAATGCCACGCGCGAAACGAAAACTCCCCCGCCTCGGCCCAGCGCGCTCCGGCCGCCTCCAACCGGCTCTGCAAATGCGCCAGAAGCACCGGCTGCCCCGGCACATGGAGCTCAGCAATGTCCTGTCCTGTGAAACTCTGCGGGCCTTTGAACAACAGCAGCCCGCTGCGGACGCCCCATGGTTCAAGCTGAACATCGATCCAGCGGCGTGGCAGCATTTTAGTGGCGTGCGGCACAAGCACACTTTGGGCAAGTTCCCACGCATTCGGCCCTGAGAGTCGAAGAATGCCGCGCACTCCGTAGCCACCCGGTGAGCTGATGGCCACAATCGTATCGCTGAGGTTCATCCGGGAAAGGTTACCGCAGCAGGCATGTCTTTTCACGCGGCCGGCAGATATCAAAGTGCATGCGCCGCCCGCGGGGCGGCAGCATGACAACATCGCATCGTGCCGGTGTCGCCGCAACATTTGCGTGCGCCCGCGCGGCCGCGGTATGACGCCTCGCCAAGGTCGTCGCACCGTTAAGCCGGCCAGCCTGCCTTACCGCGCTATTTAGCCGGCGGCCCCGACGGAAAACCGCGGCCGCCGTGTGGTTCAGCGTGCGCCACTAAGCCGGCCAGCATGTTGGCCGCGAGGCGTCGCCGCCTCTTATTAAGCCGGCCAGCATAGGAGCCTGTCCAAGTAATCGCCGGGTTGCGACGGCGTGATTTTTGACACCCATCAAGCAGCGGCGACGATGGCGTACCTGACGCAGAGGGTACACCGAGGAGCCGCGCCGCAGAGGGGGGACAAAAAGCACGCCGCCCCGCGGGGTGGGCCTGAAATGCCCCGCCTGCTTTGTTGTCGGATCTCGCTGACTCGTTATTCAGAGTCGGCTCGATCCTCCGCCGCGCATTCGGCACATTTCAGACCCATCCCAATCCCGGCCATTACTCGGACAGGCTCCTCGTGGCCGCGCCCCGTCGTCGTCCATGTGAAATCGGGCGGCGTCCGCCACGCGAGATTTCCACCCTGCATCAATTGCCATTTGCTACACGCCCGTCCGCGCGTTACGTTTCCATTTGTTAATTGAAACTCGAGGCCGTTCAATGGTCGCGATAAATGAAAAAGCCCCTTCCGGAAGCCCGCAATCATCCCCTGCGGGCACGCAGCCGCTCGTTGACAATCTTTACCAAGGCATGACGCTGGATTCGGTGACCGGCTTGTATTACGCAAGAAATCGCAGCTATTCGCCATCGCTCGGCCGCTGGATTAACCAAGATCCCGCTGGTTATATCAATGGGGCGAATACGTATCAGTTTGTGGGGAGCGATCCCGTGAACAGGGTGGATATGCTGGGGAGAGAGCTTCTGGGGATGGGTTGGGACGGGTGCGGTGATTGGTGGTTTAATAGCAGTGCAGCTCGTCCCCGGCGTGGATATAGTCGTTGACGTGGGTGGGACCATAACTGTTACTGGTATTGGTGCGACTGCGGGAGGTGTCGGTGCGGGTGCAGTCATCGGTGGCACCGCAGGTGCCCTGGCGTACCGGGCATCAATCACCAACCCCCTGGAGGGAAGGCCCGGCTCGTCCCTGCCATCGAAGGGGGGGGGCCAAATGGATCGAAGTGCGGGGATCGAGGGAACGGGGAAGGGACAATGCGTGACTATGATGATAAGGGTAATGCCAAGACTGATAATGATCTCGGACACGATCACGGAGGTGGTGATCCGCATGCCCATTACTGGACGAACGGTAGCCGCGATACAGGGCGTCCACTGAAGCCCGGTGAATAGGATGGTGTAGCATAAAGTACTCTGATCAGTTGAGCGCAACTTTCGGCTTTTCTGATTGTCTGCGAGTCGGTCTTTTGGCTGACATCGCTCCGGATGTGTTTGCCGATTACCACTTGCTTATCACGTTCCTTGATAGCTCCGTCCCATGCGAATTAGTGAAATGGAAGGAGCGGCTTGCGGGATGGCGAGTAAAATTTTCTGCAATGCGTTGCGGCTATCTTATCTATCCGGATTCGGTTGAAACCATCCTCTCGGCCCACGGCACATTTTTCGGGTTCGACGAGGTATTTCTATTACGCGGCGCTCCGAAGGATGACTTCATGCTGTTAGAACATTTCACCTCGGAGCGTAGTAGGTTCACTGCGGATCTGCCGAATGTATTTGTTGATTACTCGAATCGCCTTGCGGCTGATGGCTTTTTATCCGACGGGTGCGGTTTGAACTTTGTTTTTCGGAATGCCGCGGAGGCTGAACGTGTTGCGCGACTTGGGGGCATACGGTAAAACTGGCGTGGTATTTGTGGTGGCTACATGAAGCAGCTCAAATGCGACGTTAAACGCGGCACTCAATTAGTGATGAGTAAATTGATGGTTGCAGCGAATGAAAACATTTTGGTGACGAAACCAAGCGGCAGCTCAGGCCGCCGTGGCGGAACCTCTGTTTTCTTCTCCGCCTTAGTGGTTCAAAAAATCCGTGAATCTCGTTGTGTCTTCGTGCCGTTGTGGTGAAAAACCGTTTTCGCAAACCTTTATAATGGTCTGGGGCAATTGGCGTTCCAATACCAGGCCGTGACTGGAGCGGTGGATGTCGCGACAACGCCGGTGGTTCAGTACACTTATTCCGGTGCAAGCAACGGTTCGAGGATTACCGGTATGGTTTATCCCGACGGCAGAACAATTGATTACCCGGTATGATGATAAGGGTAATGCCAAGACTGATAATGATTTCGGACACGATCACCCCAATCCGCAAACCGGGGCAAAAAGCGGTGATCCTCATGCGCACGATTGGGTAAATGGCCAGCGCGGCCCAAGCCGACCGCTTGGTCCAGGAGAGTGAGGATATGTCAATTCGCGAATATAATGGCATATTCTGTGGATTCGAACCAGATTTTCGCGCGGATGGTGTCCTGGCGGAATTTTCCGCCATTCTGGGGGATCCGCTATTGGGCAGAACTATGTTTGATAGCCGCCCAATGAAATCTCCCTTGGCCCACGAGGCTGGGGGACCAATTGCCGGGGCGGTGTCAGTTTGGTTTGCCGGAATGATCCTGCCGGCGTGGCTCATTCCGAATCTGGTCGGTGACACTCCCCTGCTGACTGGGTTCGACGAGATATACTTCCTGGCCAACGACCGAGGTAGTATGCCGGATTCCGCAGCCTACTTCACGAGTGAGCGAGCTGCGTTTAGTGGACGGCCGCCGGAGGAATTCTTCCAGCTATGGAGGATGAGTGGAGCCGTTGGTTATCTTTCTGACGGATGCGGGCTGAATTTTGCATGCAGGGATAATTCGGCCGCGAGCCGATTTGAGGCGGCATTGAGGACCGCACGATTTCGTTTGGGTAAGTGTACTGGGCCACCGGATTGTGAACGTGCTGGAATTCAAAATAATGGCTGATTGTAGAGTTGTCCGACGGTGAGATGCTATGCAATTATGGCAATATGTGGAACAATTTCAGCGCCTTGCGCCCGATCTCGGGTCAAAAATTTCCGCCGTGCGCGCAGCAGGGGCGCGGATGGGGGATTTCCATCTTTTCGCCCTGCATTTTGCCGCCGCTGCTCAGGCCTCTTGGCGAAGAGTAATTTCCAAAACAGGCAGTCACTGGTCGCCTCGGCAATGGCGGCTACGGATACCGATATAAACTCCCGGCCCATCTCGGGTGCGATAGGCGATCGGTTTGGGCGACTTCCCGCCGGTGGAGGCTTCTTCGGGCGTTGTGAATCCCAGGGCGCTATGCTGACGGGCGGTGTTGCACCACCTCCTAAAAACATCAAGCCGGCGTTGAATCGGCATTTACGTTCACCGCCGGCCGTTGGTGGGTACTACTCCCCTCGGCTAGAATTCTTGGAATGACGCAGAAGGAAAAGCAAAGAATTTATGTCGATACGTCCGTCATTGGCGGCTGCCTGGACCAGGAATTCGCCGCGGAATCACGCCGTTTAATGGACCTTATTCGCAAAGGCCGGCTTGTGCTGGTGATCAGTCAGATTGTCCTTGATGAACTGGCGACGGCTCCAATGCGCGTTCGCGCGGTTCTGGAATCGTTGCCGCCAGAACACATCGAATATGCGGTCTTGAGCTTGGAGGTCATCGCCCTGCGGGACGCCTACCTCACCGCCGGGGTGGTGGGGCCCAGATGGAAAGAAGATGCGCTGCACGTGGCGGCGGCCAGCGTCACCGGAGTGGATGCCATCGTGTCGTGGAATTTTAAGCATATTGTTCGCCTTGATCGGATCAATGCGTATAATGCCGTTAATGAGAGCCGGGGTTTCCGGCGATTAACCATTGTGACTCCGTTGGAGGTGACCCGTGCCATCTACGAGGAAGACCCGCAAGACATTTAGCGCTGTGGCATTCAAGCACAAGGTGCAGGAAGACATCTACGCAGAGATTAAGACTTTAAGCCCAAGCGAAGAGATCGCGTACTTCGATCGCCAAGCGCGGAAGGGTCCTTTTGCATCGCTTTGGCGGCGATTGGAGCGGAGCCGAAGGCAGTCGCCAATCAGAGGCAAACTCATGTAAAATCCCGGCTTGGTGGATCGCGGGCGCGCTAATTTAGTGACAAGAAGCGGCGTTGCCGAGCTTGGGGAAATTTGAAAGTTGTAACGGATGTTCCATGAGCATTTTTGACGTATCTCGTTTATTTTAAACCGGATTTAGCCATCAAAAACGATAAAACCCTTGCTGTGCAGGGGTTTGGCTCACTTTTCACTTTCCCGTTACTGGGCACAGTCCAGCAGCTCAAAGGCCTGCCGCTGCAGGGCGGTGGGCATCGCCAACATCGTGGCCGTCGGGCCGTGCCCGCCATCGCCGAGCATGCGCCACACGTTGCGGCTCTGCGCTGCCAGTTCCGCCAGCAGGGGTCGGAAGCTCTGCACCGGCAGCGATGAGCGGGCCACCTCCTCGCCAGATTCGCACCGTCAACCGCGGCGCGGTAGGCTTGTGTCTATTGACTCGATGTTGAGGCCACGCAAATGGTCGCGATAAACGAAAAATTGATGCCCGGTGCCGGGCGGCAGAACCTGCCCGCCAGCGGTTATTATTTATTGCAGGACACGCTTTACCGTGCGGCGGCGTTAACCGATTCCGGCGGGAACATCGTGGAAGCATATGGTTGCGACGCATACGGCAATACGCTGATCTTCACCGGGGCGGATTCCAGCGGAAATTGGTGGGGCGATTCGGCCACGCAGTCCAACTTTGGCGCCAATGACATCATTTACTGCGGCTACCGCTACGATCCCGAAACCGAAAATTATTATGTGCGCAATAGATTCTATTCCCCAACCCTCGGCCGCTGGCTTACCCGCGATCCGATCGGCTATCAGGGCGGCGTGAATCTTTATGAATATGTCGGCGGCGATCCGGCGGGGAACATGGACCCGGCGGGGGCAGTGAGCCCTGATCGCGGCCTGCCCCTGAGGCCGCACGGGCCCGGCGGCCCGTTGGAGCCGCCAAGGAACGAAAAGGTGCGGTGCGCGCGCGCCGACACGTGTGCCGCGCTGCTTCGGAAGACTATGATCCTGATTGCCGTAGTCGCGTCGCACGCGGCGTGGGACGCCGCGCACCCCGCGGCGGGCTTTCCCGCCGGCCGCCACGCGGTGGAAGTGGGCGACTACGAACGGGCTCTCGCGCGATGTTTCGGCATCTACGCCGAGAAATGCCGCAGGCCGCCCCGATGCAGTGGCGCCTCGCCCGCGCCCGTTCGGCCGCCAGAGCCCGCGCCACAGCCGGCGGTCCGGGCGGTGCCCACGCCTTGGCCGAGGCCGAGTTTCCATTTGCCCCCACCGCCCCCGGCCCCGGCAGTGGGTGCGGTTGCGATCACCATACTTCTGATCATTATCCTGTCGCCGGTGGGCGCGTGAAGGGTAACGGAGTTGGCCAGAAAGGCTTCGAAAAATGCCACGAAAAAAGTGGAAAAAGAGCAAAGCGAGCGGCGGCGCCAATATCCCGTCCGATCCGATGCTGTCCGACCTTTTCGACGGTAACGCCTGGGCGCTGGAAGCCCCGGATGCGCTGTACCTCGCGGAATCCGCACTATTGTGTGAAAATATCGTTTGCGTGCGTCGTGCCGCTGCAGGATGGGCAACATTGGCGATAGTTAAGCAAAAATTTCCGCCGGAGGTGAGCGGTTATGACCTTGCACGGCTCCTGCAGGCGGCCTTCTTGGAGGAATGGCGGTGCCGGAAGACGCAGGCTGGTGGTGACGCTCTTTGGCTAAGGGGGCTTTTCGGAGCCGCCATTGCCGTGGCCGACCACGAGGCGAAGGAATGCCTGCTCCTCGGAGTGTTCGAGCACCTGCTGCAGGATGCTGAGGTGCGGGCGTTTTTCAAGGGGTGGGCCGGAGGCAGTGAGGCGCTCGCCGCCTTCTACGCGGAGGCGTGTGAGCTTGCCGACGGGTTTATTGAACTGCGGAACAAAGGGCAATCACTGTGATCAAGGCTCTCAAGGGCAGCCCCGAATCCCAGAGGGAGCTAATTGCCGACGTCCTTGACGACGTCCAAGAGAAGGCCGAGGACGTGATCCGCGGCGCATACGGAAATACGATTACCTTTACCGCGGCGGATTCCAGCGGAAATTGGTGGGGCGGTTCGGCGACGCAGTCCAACTATGGTGCAAATGAAATAATCTTTTGCGGCTACCGCCTCGATCCCGAAACCGAAAATTATTATGTGCGTAACCGCTATTATTCACCCGTCCTCGGCCGCTGGCTTACCCGCGATCCGATCGGCTACGCCGGCGGAATTAATTTGTATGAGTATTGCGGCGGTCGGGCGGTGGTGTTAGCAGACCCGCACGGCATGGATAGCTGCGAAAAGGTGGCGCTCGGCTGTGAGCGCAATTGCCTTCGGGCGTACGACTTCGCCGAAAAGATCATTGGCGCATTTTTCAACGCTTGTAGGAATAACTGTGCGTGGTCATGGGATCCTGCCATTTGCCTGCAGGTATGCGAACTTCGCGCGGGAATTGAAGGGGACGCGGCCGGGGCCGCACTCGTGGCGTGCAACACTCTCTGTAATGTGCAACGCGCGGCCTGCGAAGCGGCGAAGTGCCTACCAAAGCTCCTTCCAAAACCACCCCCGGGCCCGCAGCTTTGGCCGTGGCCGCCGATTTCTGACTGAGCGTGGTGACGAGTGCGGTCGAGGCGGCCCCCGGGGGAAAGCGGCCCCGGGGAATCGACGTCTTTTGTATTTCCCACCGCGAGGGTCCGGATTATGGCCAGAAAGCGCAGTTTGGCGTATTGGTTGCTGAACATCCTCGCCACGGGGTCCCTGCTTCTTGGGCCACTCGCCGGGTTGGAACTCGCGGCGATCTTTCTTAGCGAGATCG
>JAJZGD010000205.1 GCA_021804985.1 Planctomycetota bacterium | reverse complement strand
TGCGTCAGGTACGCCATCGTCGCCGCTGCTTGATGGGTGCCAAAAATCACGCCGTCGCAACCCGGCGATTACTCGGACAGGCTCCTATGCTGGCCGGCTAAACATGGTTGGACACGCGGGGGTGACCGGCCGCGTCGACGTCGGCACCGGCGAAGCGCCAGCCGGTCTGCGTTCGCGAGTGGTTTTCCACACAACAATCGCGGCGTTTTATCGATCTGCAAGGAACATCTTTAAAACAATCGCGTAATCCGTTTGGGGGCGGTACTTCGGCAGCAGCACCTGCAGGCCCCCACCGGTTTGGGTCCAGTGCAATTTTTCATCCGTGCCAAGAAGTGCCACATGCTGAATTTTTCCGGGGTTGGTTGCGGCCGCTGTTCCGCAAGCCCGGATCATTATCGGCGCCGTCGGCAAGCCAAGCACGAGGCCGTAGACCACGCTGTCCGCTTTATTTCGTGTGAAGCGGATATCTTTGGCGGTCAGACCGCCGCTGCTTTGGGCACGCATGGAACCGGCCCGCATGACATTGGGGCCTTCGCCAAAGATTTTCCACGGGCGGGTGGCGTAAATTGCTTCGCCATTGATGCGCAGCCATTCGCCGATCTCATCCAGAATGAGTTCTTCCTTGCGGTCGATGGTGCCATCGGGTTTGCCGGGGATATTGAGGATGAATGTGCCGTTCTTGCTTACAACATCAATCAACCAATGAAGGATATCCCGAGGATGTAGGTAGCCGCCATATTTGCCGGGCTGATCAAACAGCTTTCTTTGGTAATGCCAATCACCGATGCAGGTTTCGGATTGCCAGGGGTGCGGCATGATTCCACCCGCGACGCCGCGTTCGATATCCGCCACCACGGCCTTGGCCCGGTGGCTGTCAACGCCTTTGACGGTGATGACGCCCTGCATACTTCCACCGCTGAGTTGAAGATTGCGATTGTAGAAATACGCGCCGATATTCATGCCGGCCCAGCCCAGCGGAAACAGGGGATTGTCAAAGTAAAGCAGATCGGGATTATGTTGATCGACGAGATCGCGCGTGCGATCGTAAAAGTTCTTCACGTAAGAAATATCCGGAATCGCTTCGGGCGGATGTTTTGGGCCGTAAAGTTGCTGTGGGTCAAGCCCCTGCCACCACAGCCGATTGCCATCTTTTTTGGTCAGGCAGCCATCGTATGGAATAGCTGCCATGGGGCCCCCGCCGCCGGCCCCGTGCGCTGTTTGAAACCACCACCAATTATACGCCTGATGCACGGTGACGCCGAAGCGCAGCCCACACTTTTTTGCCGCCGCAGCCCAGGTTCCGATGACATCGCGATGCGGGCCGATCGCCTGCGCGTTCCAGGGGTGATGCGTCGAATTCCAGGTGTCAAAGCCGTCGTGGTGATTGGCGAGGGCGAGAAAAAGTTTGGCACCCGCCTTTTTATATCTCGCCATCAGTGATTCGGGTTCCCAATTCAGAAGCGTCCACTGGGCACAAAGATCTTTATAACCAAAAGCCGATGGATGGCCGTAATGGGCGAGCTGGTAGTGGAACTGCTGCGAGCCGTAGATATACATCAGCCGGGCGTACCAATCACCATCTTCCGGAACGCACTGCGGGCTCCAATGATTCCAGATGCCAAATTTGGCGTCGCGATACCATTCGGGGCATTCATATTGCAGCATGGATTGCCACGTCGGCTGGTAAGGGCCCACACCGGAAAGGCCGGGCAATGGCGATTGCAGCGGCACGCCGTACCACGAACCGCCGGGGATCGGGAGTTGCGGCATGTGCTGCATTTGAGAAATTGTATCGGGGGCCCAGTGGAGATTGTCCAACTTTTCGGCAACCACGCGCCGATTTTTCACCAGATAAAATATTCGCTGATCTGCCGGGGTGTTGCAAAACGCGGCATAATCTTTGGTGTAATGATCGAAGGCAGCGGTAGACACTTCGCCGCCGGCCGGTTTGCCGAGCTGCGCCGCATCAGCCGATGGGGATTGCATTTGCCGGCCGGTATCGCGCTTTCGCATCCGCTTATTTCCCTTCGCCATCAATCTGTTGTGGCACCCGCGTTTGAGTGGTTGCAAAGTGTACGCCCGCCCTGCATCACACGGCGCCGAACAGCGCCGGACGGGCACACTGCGGCGCGCCGCGCTGCGCCGGGCCGCACCGCGCCGGGCATAACGGCCTACTATTTTGAAAGCATAAATTCGACGATAACAATTGCAAAATCGTGATGGAAAATGCGCTAATTTCCACCGACTTGGCGAGGCCATTGGCGCCCCGCCGATGGCAAACGCAAATTGGCGATGCCGATCAAAACCGCTTTAGCGCCGCTGGCCCAAAAAGAAGTAGCATTGGCCCGCCGCAGCCTGATCGATCAGCCGGCGCGGGGTATTTTTGTCGGGGGCATTCGTCCATTGCGAGCCGTAGAGGCCGCGGCGATCCATACAATGTTGATGCACGTAGTCCATGATGCGCACATCGCAATGCAGCCAGCGCTTTTGGCCGCTGCAACGGTATAGATGAAAAAATGCATCGACCAACACCCAATTGAACGGGGCCGGATTGGCGACGGCGCCCGACGCCGGATTGACCCATTGCCGACGGGCGGCCCGCGCCAGTGCCACGGCCCGGCGCAGAAATACATGCCGATGCGTGATGCGATAAAATTGACAGTCGGCGATCAGCATGGATGCCGAGTTATATGACCATAGCGTCTTCTGAACTTTTCCGTCGAGATTCATATGGTCAAAATACAGGCCCGTGCGATGATCCTGCAGATTCTTATTCACCCATGCATATAGCTTCTTCGCCATAATCAGATAAGAGGTTTTCCCGGTATCGGTATAGAGTTTCAGGGCATCAATAATGGCGGGGCCGTTGGAGCAGGTATTTTTTGTATTTCGGTTCTGCTCCAGCCAGAAGATGCCGCCACCAAGCTGCGCACTTTCACCACTGCGGATAAATCGGAAAATAGTGCGTGCCCGGTGCAGATACGCTCTATCATGCGTGGCGCGATACGCCCTGAGGTAACCCCATGCCAACCATTCATTGTCATCATAAAAGCGGTCGAGGGGTGCCGGGGCGGGCAAGTCTGCATAGGCGCCGAGGCCTTTATGCATTCGCCAATAGCCGCGCAGGGAATGAACGAAAAATTGGAGCATCGGTGCCCGATGCGGGTATCTTTGCACTTCGGCTGCGAGCATTAATAGCACCATCGATTGCGGCCAGACAAATGCGCCGTGATCGGTCTTGCGGGCGCTCGCGGCAGTGGCATCGGGGGGAATTTTTTCCACCAGGCGAACATGCCCTGGCCGATGGAACCAATTCAGCGTGCGGCGCACAATGGCCTTTCCCCATATGTCGTAACGTGCGGCAATGGCGGGCGGCAGCGGCGAGAGAGGCGGCGAAAGGTGCGGCTGAAGATGCGGCTGAAATGCGGATACGACCGCGATCGGCCGGAGCAGGGGGATCGAAAATGCCACTGCGCAGAGAATGGCGCCAAGAGAAAAGGTTATCCGCACCATTATTCCCCTTTTTGGATTTTCTGCGGGGTATGCGTTGCTGCATGCCCGTGCGGGTTCAACGGCGCCGCACGCCGCCAAGCCCTCTCGGCGCCTGCGCGTTGCTGCCACACTGAAATCAATTTAGTCGAAAACCTGTTACCGTCCTACTGCCGACTTAGTGGAAGTATCGGTTTGGGCAACCCGGGGCGATTTAGGTGGCTGGCAGTGACAGGGGCTTGCGGAAAGGCCCGCGAGAACGTACCATCCATTCACGCATTTTCGCTCACCATTGAGCAATGCATCGCGAGGTATCGGCACGGCACGGTGACCGGCGTAGGTCGCGATAAACACGAGTGACGGCGCGTGTTGCACTCTGAGTTTATCCTGCCAGAAAAGCCCCTGTTTCCTCGCCGTTTTAGGCGGAAGGTCGTTATTTTATGATGTCGCAGATTACAGATCCAACCCCGGATGTGGACGGCAAAGATGAATTTTTCAAGCGCTTCGAGATTAAGATCGATGATATTTCCGCAGGCGTGCGGAAAGTGCATGTCACGGTTCCGCAGGATGCCTTGGCAAAGGAGCTAGGCACGGCCTTCTCACTGGCCACGTCCGATATTGGCTTGCCTGGATTCCGTAAAGGCCGGGCTCCGAAGCGCATCGTGGAAAAGCGATTTGGAAAAGATATTCGCAATGAATTTCTGAGCAACATGCTTCAGACATCTACCGAGAGAATAGCCAAAGAAAACCAATTCGAACTGCTGAACGCTCCGACGATTGAACCCCATGACCTTGCCATTCCCCAAAGCGGCCCGCTGACGTTCACCATAAATATGGAAGTTTTGCCGTCATTTCCGCTGCCGGATCTGGCCGGTATAGAGGTGCTTCGTCCCAAGTTAATGGTAACACCGGAACGCCTGGCCAAAGCCATGGCGCACTTGCAGGACGGCATGGCGACCGCAACGTCCTCTGACGGGCCGTACGCAGCTGGCGACCGGGTATTTCTCACCGGAGAGATCACGGAGGCCGATGGCACGGTCGTTGCCTCGCTGGAGCAATCCGGTATTTCAGCCGGAGACATGATCACTGGAATTGAGGCGCCGGGTTTGATGAAAGCGGTGGAGGGAAAATCACTGGGCGATCCCATCGAAATGACTTTCTCCGCCGGCGACGCTTCCGAGGAGGTCCGGTTGCGTCGAACCGAATTGACGATGAAAGCGACGATAAGCAAAGGCTCGCACCGCGACTTGCCGGAAATTAATGACGAATTTGCCCGGCAAAACGGTTTTGATGATTTGGCCGAATTGAATCAGGCAATGACGAATGCGATGAGCAAGCGCCTCAAACGCCAGGAAGAGGAAGCCGTTCGGGGGCAACTGCTGGATTATCTCATGGGCCAAATCGATTTCCCACTGCCGCCCCAGGCGGTAATCAACAGTCAAATGGAACTTTCTCAGAGGCATGCGCGCGAGCTTGCGAGAGCGGGCGTTGGGCTGGACGTGATCAAGGCCAATCAGTCGGCGATCATTGCAAGTTGTGAAGGTGCCGCACGCGTACGTTGCAAGCAGGATTTGATCATACGAAGGTTTACTTCTGATCTTGACGTAAGTTTGGATAAAGATGCCGTATCCACATTTCTGGTGGAGGCGGCCGAAGAATCTGGCGGAACTCGCGAGGCACTTATGGTCGACATAGCCAAGCACGGTGGGGTGGACGGTGTGGCGTTGGAACTCCTTAATGAAAAGACGCTCGATAAGATGCTCGAGTCGTGTAAAACCCGGGAAGTTGATGAAGCGGCATGGACCGAGTTTGTAAAGCAAAGGCAGCACGCGATAGAGGCCACTCGGGACCAGCTGGC
>JAJZGD010000204.1 GCA_021804985.1 Planctomycetota bacterium | reverse complement strand
CGGTGCAATGCCCAAGAGAGCAACGGCCGTATAAAAAATATACAAAGCTTGGCGGCGGCGAATAAATTGTCCCCAAGCTTGGTTTTGGGACGATTATTTTTGGGGCGGCTCGAACCAGCATTTGCATTTTCCAACCCTGCTGGTGCCTAAATATCGTGCACGGGGCGATAACTGCCGGGGTTACAGGCAGCGATTCTGGCGGGTAACTGCATCATTGGTGTGTGGTAACCGTATGATGCGAGGGCTTAACCATATGGGTATGCTGCCGCGCGCTCATCTGCTCCAATATCCAATGGTAGGTCAGCGCTAAGCCGTCCATCAGCCGGATCGAAGGCTGCCAGCCCAGCCGATGTTGGATCATGGTATTATCGCTGTTTCGCCCGTTGACCCCTTTGGGGGCGTCGAGCTTGTATTGTCGCTTAAGTTTCACGCCGGCGATCTCTTCAACCATATCCACCAGGCCGTTGATGGTAACAAGCTCGTTACTGCCGAGATTAATCGCCTCGAGTATGTCGCTTTGAAGGATGTCCTGCGTCCCTTTAATGCAGTCCGTTATATACATGAAACTGCGCGTCTGATATCCATCGCCCCAGATTTGAATTTCGTGCCGGCCCGAAAGCTTGGCTTCAATCACCTTGCGGCAAATGGCTGCGGGCGCCTTTTCGCGTCCGCCATCGTAAGTGCCCAGCGGACCGTAGACATTATGGTATCGGGCGTAACGCGTCTGCAGGCCGAAATCTTCGCGAAAGTGGCGGCACATCCGCTCGCTGAAAAGCTTTTCCCATCCGTAGCCATCCTCGGGCATGGCGGGGTAGGCGTCGGCTTCACGCAAGGGGGTTACGTGCGGATCGCGCTGTTTATCGGCGTTGTATACACATGCGGATGACGCATAAAAGTAACGATGAACGCCGAACTCCCGGGCCGCCATCAGCAAGTGGGTGTTGATCAAAACGCTCAGCATGCATAATGCTTTGTTCGCTTCGATAAAGCCCATGCCGCCCATATCGGCCGCGAGGTTATAGACCACATCGCAGCCTTCGACGGCCTTATAGCAAGCGGATTTTTCGGAAAGATCCAGCTGCAGATTTTCCACATCGTCGAAGACCTGATACCACTCAGCCACGGGCTTGATGTCCACGCATCGGATTTTTGCAGCACCCTGCCTGCGCAGATCCGCAACGAGATGGCCGCCAATAAATCCGCCGCCACCGCAAACGAGGACAGAGCGACCTTGATGTAGCCCGGGCATGAAAGCCTCCTTAAGTTTTTTCCGCAGCAAATGAATTTGATGCCTATAAACTAGAAGAATATTGGACTTTTGGCCAATGTCAAGGGGATTATTGAAAATGCTGCAGCTTTAACCGTTGGCCATTTTCCCGATGCCCGCATGTTGCCGAATATGGCTGGAAAGCGTTCAAAATATCTTTTTCTGATGCGTGCATGCCTATACACCCGATTTTGATGACAGGTTGCCCCGCGGACGCTATTATCGCCGCATGCCGGCTGGCATACGGGGCGGCAAACCGGGCAGTAAGCCGGGCAGTGCACCGGGCAGTAGACCGGATTGCAAACCGGGCGGTAAACGGGTTTCGGAGATGGATCACATTATGGCAAAAGGCAAGTCGCGCGTGGCGCTTATTACCGGTATCACGGGGCAGGATGGCTCGTACCTGGCGGAGTTTCTGCTCGCCAAGGGTTATGACGTGCATGGCCTGATTCGGCGATCGAGCAGTTTTAATACCGGCCGGCTCGATGATATCTATCAGGATCCGCACGAAAAGGCGCCCAAGCTCAAACTACATTACGGTGATATGACCGACGCGTCGTGTTTGCGGGCCATCGTAAGCCAGACGCAACCGGATGAAGTTTACAATCTGGCGGCCCAGTCGCACGTGCGGGTCAGTTACGATGCACCGGTGTATACCGTGGAAGCCACGGCGTTGGGAACCATCATGTTGCTTGAGGCGATTCGCGATGTGGGGCTGAAGACGCGCTTCTATCAGGCCTCATCGAGTGAAATGTATGGCAAGGTGGCTGAAACGCCGCAGAAGGAAACCACACCGTTCCATCCGCGCAGCCCTTATGCGTGCGCCAAGGTTTTTTCGCATTATCAGGTGGTCAACTACCGCGAAGCGTACGGCATGTATGCCTGCAGTGGCATTCTTTTCAATCATGAATCGCCGCGGCGGGGTGAAACGTTTGTAACGCGGAAAGTAACCCGTGCAGCAACCCGCATCAAACTGGGGCTTCAAGACGCCTTATATCTGGGTAATTTGGATGCCAAGCGCGATTGGGGCTTCGCCGGCGATTATGTCAAAGCCATGTGGTTAATGCTTCAGCAGGCCGCACCGGATGATTATGTTATTGCAACGGGTGAAACCTATTCGGTGCAGACCTGGGTTGAAATGTGTTTTGACCTGGTGGGCCTGGATTGGCGCAAATACGTCAAAACCGACGAACGCTATTTGCGTCCGGCGGAAGTTGACCTGCTGCTTGGCGATCCATCCAAAGCTCGGCGGGTGCTGGGGTGGAAGCCGACGGTCGATATCGATGGTCTGGCTAAGATGATGGTCGATCACGACTTGGAAATTGCCCAGCAGGAAAAGCTTATCGCCGATCATTTAAGGTCCAAGCGTCGTTCTGCCTGAGGCATGGGGAATGCGAGTATGAAGTATTTAATCACCGGTGGGGCCGGATTTTTGGGTCAATTTCTCCAGCGCGAACTTGTATCGCGTGGCATTGACGCGTCGAAGCAGGTGATTCTGCGCAGCAAAGATTGCGACCTGACTCGGCAGGATGCGGTCGAAGATATGATGCGCAGCATCCGGCCGAATGTTGTCATTCATCTGGCGGCCCGCGTCGGCGGTATCGGGGCCAATCGGGAGAATCCCGGCCTTTATTTTTATGCCAACATGATGATGGGGGCCAATCTTATTGAGGCCGCCCGGAATATCGGCCTGCAAAAATTTGTGCAGATCGGCACCATCTGCGCCTATCCGAAATTTACCCCGGTTCCATTTAAGGAAAATGAAATATGGAATGGCTACCCCGAGGAAACGAATGCCCCCTACGGTGTCGCCAAGAAGGCACTGCTGGTTATGCTTCAGGCCTATCGGGATCAATATGGGCTCAACGGCATTTATCTTCTGCCGGTAAACCTTTATGGGCCGGGAGATAATTTTGATCCCCGCACTTCGCATGTGATTCCCGCACTGATTCGTAAATTTGTTGAAGCGCAGGAAAAAAAGGCCAACCAGATCGAAGCGTGGGGCACCGGCGCCGCCTCGCGCGAGTTTTTGCACGTGGCCGACTGCGCCCGCGGCATTGTGGATGCGACCCTTTCCTACGATCAGCCGGAACCGGTGAATCTGGGCGCCGGGCGCGAAATTACCATCCGCGATCTTACCCATTTAATTGCCCGGCTGAGCAAATTTACCGGGGAAATAAAATGGGATCCGTCGAAGCCCGACGGCCAGCCGCGGCGCTGCCTCGATACATCCCGAGCGGAAAAATCATTCGGATTCAAGGCCCGCATCAGCCTGGAAGATGGGCTGGAGGAAACGATTGCCTGGTATCGGCAGCACCATTCTGCGGCCGCTGAAGAACACACCATCGCAAGGGCATAGGAGCCTGTCCGAGTAATGGCCGTCGCAACCCGGCGATTACTCGGACAGGCTCCTAAGGTTCTATACATCACGGTGTGGTCTTGGACGGGCCTGGGGCCACGAGGGAATGGAGCATTTTCTCCCACGCCTCGAGGCAGCGGCGTTGGGTATACAGCCGATCATTGGCGGCGCGTCCGCGGCGGCCGACCAAATCCAATTCGGTATCTTTGGCCTGCGATTGGATGAGATCTGCCAATCCGCGGGCATCATCGTTCTTGATCAGGTAGCCGCAGTTGTTTTCACTCAGCACCATCGCAACTTCCGAGCGAGGGCTGCCGACGAAGATGGCGGGGCGGGCAGCGGCCATGATGCCGTAAAGTTTGGATGGCAGCATGACGCCGGTGGCGCGTTCGAGCAGGCTGATCAGGTGCACATTGCCTAATGCGAGCAGATGGCCGAGGCGCTCGCGCGGTTGGTAGGGTTTGATAACAACATTGGAGAGGTTTTTGGCGGCGACATAGTTTTGCAGCTCTGCGACGCGTTTGCCGCCGCCAGCGAATACGAATCGGATTTGCGGATCGTCCTTGAGCATTTCGGCGGCGAGATAGAGCGTTTTCGCGTCGTGGCCGATGCCTAAGTTGCCGGAATACATCACCACGAATTTGCCTTCAAGTTCCCACTCTTTGCGATATTCGCTTTGCTCGGTCGGCATTGTCTGGGTCTCTTGAGTGACCGACCAAACGGCAATAACGGAACAGCGGGCGGGGGGCGCACCTTTGGCCATTACCAGATTTTCCATGCAGCGGCCGAGGAGGATGTTTTGATCGGCATGGCGCAGGGTGAAATTATTAATGGCTCCCAGGAATTTTGCGAGCAGGGAATCGCCCTTAAGCATGCCGCAGGCAATGGGCGTGTCGGGGTATAAATCCATTACCCAGTAGACAAATTTGGTTCCACGTGTCAATTTTCGCAGGTAACCAACCGTCGCGATAAAGGGGGGCGTGGTGAGCGCGATGATCACATCCGCTTTGGGCAGTGTCAAAGCCCGAATCAGCGCCAGGAGATAAAACAGGCCAAAATCGATCAGGCGAAGGGCAATCGATTTTTTTCCGAACAGGCTGATCCCCACCCGATAAATTTCGATACCCTCCACGGTTTCGCGGCTTGGCAACTTGGCGCCGGCCTCGCCATAAAAACTTCGGGAAGTGACCACCGCGACTTGATGGCCCTGCCGGGTGAGATAGCGGCATAAATCAAAACTATGTTGGGCGGTGGATGCGAGATCCGGATAGAACGTTTGATTCACCAGAATAATTTTCAAGATGACTCTTTCTGTGGTATTCCAACGAAAATAAGGCTGCCGCCAGCTGGCCACCTGCGTGCATTCGACCGCCGCGCCAGCGGCCGACCCGCCCACCGGCCACGCGAGGAAATATACCCGAAGAACTCATCGGCTTTAATCCGGTGTGATCTGGACAAAGGAGCGTGAGTTCGTCGCGGCGCCGCCATCCGCACGGCTACTGCGGCGCCACTTTCGGAGCCTGTCCGAGTAATCGCCGGGTTGCGACGGCGTGATTTTTGGCGCCCATCAAGCAGCGGCGACGATGGCGTACCTGACAGGGAGGGTACACCGAGGAGCCGCGCCGCAGAGGGGGGACAAAAAGCACGCCGCCCCGCGGGGTGGGGCTGAAATGCCCCGCCTGCTTTGTTGTCGGATCTCGATGACTCGTTATTCAGAGTCGGCTCGATCCTCCGCCGCGCATTCGG
>JAJZGD010000031.1 GCA_021804985.1 Planctomycetota bacterium | reverse complement strand
ACGTTCGATGAACACCACCAGATTGATCGCCGCCGCGATGGAGCGATGGGGAATTATCTGTGGGACTTCTCCAATCAGGTCTTCCAGCCGGTGCAGGGCGTCTTGGGCGCTGTTGGCATGAATGGCGGCGACGCCGCCGGGGTGGCCGGGGACCGCAGGCGTCTCGCCTGCTTGTCGGCGTCGCTAAGCCGGACAGGCTCCTACGACGCCAGCGCCTTGTTCCGCCTGAACGCAGCCGGCGTTTGGCCTGTAAGCCGGTGAAAAACGCGGCACAGCTGCTGTGCACCACCAAAGCCGCTGCGCTTGGCGACCGCGGAAAGTTTCAGATCGGTTGAAAGCAGCAACCCCTTGGCTCGCGCAATCCGAGCGAGCCGAATTTCTTCAAGAATCGTGCGGCCCACGAACGCCTGGAAGCGGCGCTCCAGAGTACGCCGCCGCAACGGCACCACCCGCAGCACCTCGGTAACGTTAACCCGGCGTTTAGCCATCAAAAACGATAAAGCCCTTGCTGTACAAGGGTTTGGCTCACTTTTCACCTTCCCGTTACTGTGAACACCCCAGTAGCTCGAAGGCCCGCCGCTGCAGGGCGGTGGGCATCGCCGGCATCTCGGCCGTGGGGCCTTGCTCGTCATCGCCGGCCATGCAACATACTTTCTGACTCTGCGTGGCCAGTTCCGCCAGCAAGGATCGGAAGCCCTGCGCCAGCAGTCCTTGGGCATTGCGGTGCACTTGCTTTTTCTCATCTCAATGACTAACCTAAAAAGTTAGGTATAAGAGGAAACGCCCATGGCTTTTTGTCAGCCCCCCTCCGACCGAGAACTGGAAATTCTAAAAATCCTCTGGGACTGCGGCCCTTCCACGGTTCGCGAGGTGACCACCGTTATGTGCCAAACCGAAACGCTCGCCCAAAATACCGTTCAAACCTTCCTGCGGCTGATGGAAGAAAAGGGGCGGAGCCGATAATGGCCCAAAACCTCGATCCTACCGGCAAGAATCCCATCATTCTCTACCGAACCGCGGACGGCAAGGTGACGGTGGATGTCTTGTTTGCGCGGGAGAATTTCTGGCTGACGCAGAAGACGATGGCCGGGCTATTTGGCGTGAATACACCCGCGGTTTCCCGGCATTTGAAGAACATTTTCGAAAGCGGGGAACTGGTTCCGGAGGCAACTGTTTCCAAAATGGAAACAGTTCAAACCGAAGGTACGCGCGAGATCAGCCGCGGGGTGGAATTCTACAACCTCGACGCGGTCATCGCCGTCGGCTATCGGGTGAACTCCGTCAAGGCCACCCATTTTCGGATATGGGCCACGAACACCCTGCGGGACTTCATGATCAAGGGTTTTGTCCTTGACGACCAAATGCTCAAGAACGGTCGCGCCTTCGGGAAGGATTATTTTGACGAGCTGCTCGAGCGGATACGGGAAATTCGTGCGAGCGAGCGGCGTGCCTACCAGAAGATCGCGGACGTGTTCGAACAATGCAGCAGCGACTACCGAAGCAATAGCGAGGAAACACAAATGTTTTTTAAGGTGGTGCAAAACCAGCTGCACTTTGCGGCCACCGGCAAGACCGCTGCCGAGATCATTCACGAACGTTCGGACAGCGATAAGCCCTTCATGGGTTTGACCACGTGGAAAAACTCCCCCGACGGCAAAATTCAAAAGACCGATGTCACCGTGGCCAAGAATTATCTGAACCAAAGGGAGGTATCAAAGTTAAACCAGCTGGTGGGAATGTTCATTGATTTCGCCGAGCTCAAGGCGTTGGGCCGGCAAACCATGACGATGAAGGGCTGGCTCAAGTGGCTCGAAAAGTTTTTGGCTTTCAACGAGCAGCAAATACTTAAGACCGCCGGCAAAATCTCCCACGAAATGGCGGTGGCCAAGGCGCACGGGGAGTACAGCCGCTTCCGGCCGAAGCAAGATCGGGCCTATATTTCAGAATTCGATCAGAAACTGGCTAAATATCTAAAGGGCGGGGATAAGCCGTGAAACGGCATTTCGAGCCGAATCTCGATTACCAGCACGCCGCAGAATGTTGCGCCGCTGCGCCTCGGCACCCGCGCCTGAACATACAGACATGCAGCGCGTACCGGCGACATTGGCATCGTCTCGGCATTGGCGGTGCCGCGATATTGGGGCAACGCCCGACGCAGTCGCATGCCTTATCATGCCGCCGCTCCATCCATAATTTCAATATTTGCTGCTTTGCGAACGGCAGCCAACGCCTGCAAATCTGGGGCGCCGGCCGCCTGGATATTTAACACGTCAAAGCTTTCACCCACACTTGCTTTTTCTCATCTCAATGACTAACCTAAAAAGTTAGGTATAAGAGGAAACGCCCATGGCTTTTTGTCAGCCCCCTTCAGACCGAGAATTGGAAATTCTAAAAATCCTCTGGGACTGCGGCCCTTCCACGGTTCGCGAGGTGACCACCGTTATGTGCCAAACCGAAACGCTGGCCCAAAATACCGTTCAAACCTTCCTGCGGCTGATGGAAGAAAAGGGGCTGGTGGCGCATAGGGAAAGCGGGCGGGCTTTCGTCTATCACGCCCTTTACCTGCGGCACCAGGTGGTTACCGGCTTTATTAAATCCATTTTTGACGGCGCGATCGATCAACTCGTGCTCAATGCAGTCGATACCGGCTCGCTGACGGAAGGGCAGATTCGCGCAATTGAAACCAAACTCAAACAAATGCGACACAAGGGGCCCGCATGAATGCGTTGCTCCGATGGCTTATCGATGCGGGCTTTTCCAGCGGCCTGGTGTTGCTGCTCGGCACGGCAGTAACGGCGCTGCTAAAACGCCCCGCACTCCGCCAGCGAGTGGCCGAACTTGCCCTGCTTGCGGCCTTAGCCTCGGCCGCATTGGCTGCGCTGCCGGGCGTACACCGATTCTCAATAAACTTATTTCATCTGCCCGCATCGTCTGCCCCCGTCTCCAGCCCCGTGCACATTGGTTTGCTGCCGTGGCAGGGCCATATCCACCACGCGCTCGGTCAACCGATCGGCGCCCCTGCCCCCGCCGTACCGAGCGTGTTGGGCCGGCGACCATCAGCGGCCACATTGTGGCGCGAACTTGGTACCGCCATCATTGGGCTTTATTTCCTCGGCGTGCTGGCGCTTCTTCTGCGATTGCTGCTGGGTTTCGCGATGGTGCAATCCATTATCCGCAGCGCCCAACCGCTGCGCGATCCGCTGGAATTGCATGCTGGTCTTCGGAATGACATTCATCGATTAAATGTTGTGATTTTGGAATCGTCGCGGATTGCATCGCCGATGACCGCCGGCTGGCGTAGGCCGGTGATTCTTTTGCCCGCCGGGCTGGGTGCAAATCAGAAAATCTCGCTGGTTGTCGCCCATGAATTGGCCCATATTCGCCGCAGCGATGCGTTATCGCGATATCTTTGCGCGCTGGCGGGAACGGTAATGTTTTTTAATCCTCTGGTCGTGTGGCTGCGTCGGCAGATTCGCCTTTCGCAGGAAATGGTCGCCGACGCCGCCGCCATCGGCATGGCCGACCATGGCCCGCAGGGGGCCGTTTTATATGCTGAGCTTTTACTCAATCTGATTCGTGCCCGGCCGCCGACGCCTGCCGGCTCCATGGCCGCTTCGCATCTTATTGGCCGCTCCGCCGATATGGTGGCCCGGCTTGAGCGGGTCATTGCGGGAAGCCCCGTCGGCAATCCGTCGGGCGACCGCAAGGTGATGGCGTTTTGCATGTTCGGCGCGCTGGCCGCGGCATCCACTGCATCGATGGTGACGCTAAACGGCAGGGGCGGGGCGATTGGCGGTCATCGCGCGATGCCGAACATTTCCGCAGCCGATGCCCGCGTTCCCGCGCAGCATTTGCTGCGAATGGGGCTGGCGTATCTCGCCTCGCGCCAAAATGCCGGCGGCGCGTGGCTGGGGCGGTTCGGGCCGGCCATAACGGCACTTGTGGTGCGGGGCTATCTGCAGGCGGGCGTGCCGGCGGCGAATGTTCACGTGCAGGCCGGCATGCGTTTTATTGAATCCTGCCGCCACAGCGATCACGGTTTTTACCGTCACGATGAACCGGCCTACAACACCGCCATTGTGGCGCGCACGCTTTCTATGCTGCCGGGCGCCGCGTATCAGCGGCAATGCAAGCAGGCGATCGCATTTCTTCGCCAGAATCTGCCGATGCGTTCATCTCGCAGCCGCCGCATCAGCGCGTGGTTTACGGGTGCAGCGGCGCGATCGACGGCAGCTGCGCCGGCATATGCGACGGCCCCTCCGCACGGCATGCATCTGCAGGACGCACTATGGATCTCGACCGCCGCCCTCGACCCTTCCGAGCGATCGGGCGCGGATGTGCTCGCTGCGTACGGCGATATTACTTATGCCCAGCTTAAAAGCATGATTTACGCCGGATTAACGCCCCGCGATCCGCGCGTCATTCGCCTGGCAGGCTGGTTGAAATATCAGCGGCAATTGAATGTGAATCCTGCGACGCATGGCGCCCGCGGCTTGTATTATTTTTATCTGGTGTTTGCCCGGGTGATGCGCATTGCCGATGTTTCCGGCACGCTGCCCCATCAGCGGCATTGGCGGCGGCGGCTGGTGGCAACTTTGCAAAAAGCCATGCGCCCCGGCGGCTTCTGGCAAAATACGCGGTCGCCCGGTTGGTTGGAAGGCAGTCGAATTATGGCTACCACTTACGCGGTACTGGCCCTGGATCAAGTTGTTAAAACCAAGCGATAAACGTTTATTGTTTTTGAAAGGTGCAATCATGTTTCATGTTGTTCGCATTCTTCGGCGCGGCACGCTCGGCGTGGTGGCAGGATGTTTGCTGCTCGCTGGCAGCGGCGCCGCATCGGCTAAACCGCTTTATCAAACCGACCAGCCGCTGGGCCGCGGGCTTCATTATCTTCTCGCCCATCAAAACCCCAATGGCAGCTGGGTTCCGCAAGTGGGGCCGGCCGTTACGGCCCTGGTGGTGAAAGCCTTGATTCAGGCGGGATATCCGGCCAGCGACAAGCCGATTGTGCGGGCCATGAAATATATTGAATCCACCCGCGGGCCTGATGGCGGCTTTTCAGAGCAGGTGCTGCCCAATTACAACACGTGCATCGTGCTGAGCACGCTGGCCATTATGCCGGGGAAAAAATATCAGCATCAGATAAAGGGCGCCCAAAAATTCCTTATCTCCCTGCAGCGCGTCGCACCAATGAAAGATGCCAACGGCCACCTGATTAACAAGGCCAATTCTTGGTACGGCGGCGTGGGCTACGGCACGGGGCGGCCTGATCTGTCCAACACCTCATTTTTTATCCAGGCCCTGCACGACTCCGGCGTACCGGCGTCCAATCCGGCGATGAAGCGGGCCTTATTATTTGTGACACGCTGCCAGGAAAACAGCGAAACCAATCCTGAGCCGTTTGCCAAGGGCCTGCATAATGGTGGCTTCATCTATACCGCCGCCAATGGTGGCGAATCACAATTTGGCGATACCGACCATCTCAGCGGGCATGCCACGCTTACCCCCTACGGCACGATGACCTATTCCGGTCTTAAGAGCATGATCTACGCCGGCCTCACCGCCAACAGCCCGCAGGTGAAGGCGGCTTTGCACTGGATACGTTCTCACTGGACGCTTAATTACAACCCCGGCACGGGCGGAAGCCGCATGGGACTCTTTTATTATTATCTTATGTTTACGCGTACGTTTCGCGCTCTGCGTGTTTCGACCATCACCGATATTAATGGTATGAAACACAACTGGCGGCACGAAATTCGCAGTAAACTCATTTCGTTGCAGCTTAAGAATGGTGCGTGGATGAACAAATGGAGCCCGCGCTGGCTGGAACACGTTAAGCCGCTGGTGACCGCGTATAGTTGCCTGATTCTTGAGGATACCGATAAGCACTGATGGAAAGGCCGGATTTTAAGCCCTGATTTTTAAGCCCGGATTTTTAAGCCCTGAGTTTTAGGCCCCGATTGGCCGGCGCTACATCAGTTTGATCGTCTCTCAATGGGACGACCGGGAGCCTGTCCGGTTGAATCCGTTGTACCGCAGGCATCTTGCCTGCATCGGAAACATGGCGAGGGCAGGCGGGACGCCCGCGTTGCATTTCATTTTCTCGTCCTTGCAACCGGGCATCATCAATGGCTGAGCGGAGTATAATCAGGTCGCCCAATGCGGAGCCGCCCGGCCAGTAAGCGCTGGTCCATACGCGCTTAGGGGCAAAACGAGTCCGTGCCAGCACGCTCTGATCCCTGCATGCTGATTCGCACACTCCGAATCAGCACGCTTCTGATACCGTAGCGTGGCCCCGGCCAGTAAATCGGCCAATGCCTAATATCCTTTGAATGCAGGTTATCTCCGGGAGTTGCCATTTTCATGCCGAACGAAAAAAGTTCCCCCAGCGCTACCGACGCCCACAGCGCCACCGGCGCCCCCGTCCCCACGCCGCGCCTCGCCATTGTGGGTGTTGGTAACTGCGCATCCACGCTGGTGCAGGGCCTGACATGGTATCGGCGAAATCGCACCGACATCGGGCTAATGCACCCCCAGGTGGGCAACCTCAGCGTGGGTGACATTCGGCTCGCGTGCGCCTTTGATATTGATGAGCGAAAAGTGGGCCGGCCGCTGGCTGAGGCACTTTTTGCAGCGCCCAATAATTCCCGCGTATTCTGCCCCAACCCGGACGATGATGGCGCCATGGTTTTCGCCGGTGCGCGGGCGGACGGCGTCGCGGCCCATCTGGAAAATTTTGCCCCTGAAATGCGCGCCGTGCCCGATGCCCGCAGCAACACCACGAGCCTTGAGCAGGTGGTCGAAATATTAAAAGCCACCAAGGCCAATATACTCATCAATTATTTGCCCGTTGGTTCACAGTTGGCCACCGAATTTTACGCCCACGCCTGCCTGGCCGCCGGCATCGCCATGGTCAATTGCATACCGGTGTTTATCGCCAGCGACGCGGGATGGGCCGCCAAATTTGCCGCCGCAAATTTGCCGCTGGTGGGCGATGATGTTAAATCGCAATTTGGTGCGACCATCATTCATCGCCAGCTCATGGCGCTGGCCGAAGCGCGCGGTATTACCATTGATAGCAGCTATCAACTCAATGTTGGCGGCAATACTGATTTTCTCAACATGCTGGAGCGCAGTCGGCTGGGCAGCAAAAAGACGAGCAAGACCGAGGCCGTGAACAGTCAATTGCATCAGCCGCTCGATGCACAGCACATTCACATTGGCCCATCGGATTACATTCCATTTCTGGCGGATCAAAAAATTTGCTACGTTCGTATCAACGCGCACGGTTTTGGCGGCCTTCCGATGGAGGTGGATTTAAAGTTAACCGTGGAAGATTCGCCCAATTCCGCCGGCGTCGTGGTGGATGCGATACGCTGCGCTTGGCTGGCGCTTGAGCATGGGATTGGCGGCCCGCTGGTGGAAGTGTCCGCTGCGCTGATGAAACACCCGCCGCAGCAAATGGCAGACACCGCCGCCGCCGCCGCCATGGATAAATGGATCGCGAACCATGTGCCCGGCCCGCGAAGATAGCGCGGAAAGCCGTTCATCGGTTTGATCAAACCAATTCCGTCTCCGCTGGCCTCACGGCATCGCCGCAAGCCTTTTGGCAATCGCTTTGGGTACCGGCATCACTGAAAGCCGCGGCAATCGGGTAAGTTCCCATCCCACAAATGTAGCATCGGCCTTAATTGCCGAGAGTTTCAGCGGGGTTTGCAGTTTTCGCACAAACTCAATTTCCAGCACCACGTCCTTCGGATTACCACCGCGGATGGCGGCATCAGAATTGGCGCGGGCAAAGCCGACAATCGCCTTTTCTTTTCCGGTGTGGTAGATCAGCAGTTCGTCGCCGCGGCAAACGGCGCGCAGGTATTTGAGCGCCATCGGATTGGCAATGCCGTCCCAAATAGTGGTATGCTCGGTTTTGAGTTGGTCAATGCTGTACGCCTGCGGCTCGGTTTTCAAAAGCCATACGGCCATGGATATTCCTTATCACGGCTGGCCGGGGTTTTCATCCGCAGTCCCGTTATCGCGCGGTGGTTGCGGGCGATGGCCATTGCCGGAAATATTTCCCGGCGGCTGCGGCGCGCGGTTGGCTGGCGGCGGGGGGCGGGTATTGCCCGGGGCGGGCCTGCCGCGCGGTGGGCGGGACGGTGGGGGGGCCACGCCATCTCCTGGAAATTGCATCTCGCGGCCAGTGGGCAATTTTGGCCGGGGCAGGTTGAACGCGGTGATATGCTCCATGGGCACCGCGGCCTGCTTGCCGTCGTCATATTGCACCAACACCAACTGCGTGAGAATCTGCCCGTCCATAACCCACGCCTCGCCCACTTCCGTTTTAACGCGTGTATTGCGCCGGGGCAGCTTGGCCTTGAGGTCTTCATAGGTTTGATCTTCATATCGCAGGCAGCACATCAGGCGCCCGCAGCGGCCGCTGATTTTTGCCGTATCCAGCGTCGCCTTCTGCGTTTTGGCCGCCTTCATCGATACCGGCGTAAGCACCTTGAGAAAATGCTTGCAGCAGCAATGTTGACCGCACTTTTCATAATCGGCAATCAGGCGGGCCTCATCGCGTGCCCCCACTTGCCGCAGATCAATGCGTGTATGCACCATCGAAGCCAGATCCCGCACGAGCCCGCGGAAATCCACACGCCCCTCCGCATGGAAATAAAAGATGACCCGCTCGCGCCCGAGCAGATATTCCACCTCGACCATTTTCATCGCCAGTTGATGATGGCCCACCATTTCGCGTGCGAGGCTCAGGTGTTCCGGCTTCTGCTCATCAAGCTTCTGCTGCTCCGCAAGATCGCTGGTGGTGGCGACGCGCAAAATCCGGCCGGAGTTGGCAAACGGATATTCATCGCCGCCGGAGTTGGCGATGTAATCGAGCAATTTGTCGCGGGTGATCGATTTTCCGCAGCCGCCGTTTCCGCAAACGGTGGTGAGCATTTCAACAATTTCGGTGCCGCGCGGGGTGCGCGCGACAAGCTTGGTGCCGCACCCCACTTTTCCATTAAGACCATTTTCAAATTCACCAATGGCCAAAAGGTATCCATATCGCACCACCATGGTTTTGGGGCGCTCAGGTTCCGCCGGCGGCGGGTCGAGGGGCATTAATTCCAGGGATATGGTCATAGGCGTTTTCCGCTCATTTCGATCTTTGATGCGTTTTAGATTCTAAACGCCTTTGCACGCATGACCAAACCGTGCATCCGGGCGCCGGCGATTTGCCGGCATGCCGCAGCCCGGCGCCAGCGCATCGGCGCCCCCAATGCGGCCCGCAATGCGGCCCGCAACGCTGCCCGCAATGCGGCCCGCAATGCGGCCCGCAATGCTGCCCGCGATGCTGCCCGCGATGCTGCCGCTCAGCCGCCCCGAAAAACCGCTTCCAGTGCGATGCAGGCGTGCGTGAGTGCGGTGGCCTGATGCACGTTGGAATCAATTTGATGCGCTGCATCACTGCATATTTCCATGCAGGCTTGCACCTGCGGAAATACCATCGCTGATGAGGTGGATGGCAGCGGAAAATCCATCGCAGCGCCCACATAGCTTCGCAGGCGGTCGCTAAACCATGCGGCCAAAAAGTCGAGGCACAAAATCGCGCCGTCGCGCGTCGCCCGATCCTTGCTCCCCTGAGCGTCATGCGATAACCGCACGGCGGCAATCTGTTCCGCCACCTCTCCAATCACCTGCACCAGATCGGTCGCCGAGGCACGCCCCAATTGCAGCTGATCCATCGCCTGCGCCAATTGCTTCACCCACGCTGCAGGCCCGCTGCCGCTGCCGCGGCCGGTGCGACTCTCCGGCTCGCTGCCACCGCCGGCGGCTTCCGCGCCTTTGCGTCGGGCGGTTGGTTTGGGGGGCGCCGCCCGCCACGATTCAATAACGCCGAGGCTGTTATCCGAAAGCCGGGCCAAAAGACCGGCATCCGCGGGCGCGAACCCGGATTGCGTTAAACTGGCAACGATCATCGTCGTCGGCAAAGGGCCAAACGCGACGAGCTGCGAGCGGCTGCGGATGGTGGAGATCATGCCGCTAAGGCTGCTGGTGCACATAACAATAAAGGTGAGGGGAGGCGGTTCTTCCAGCGCTTTGAGTAACGCATTTTGGGCTGCGCCCTGCATTAAATCGGCTTCATCGATGATAAACCATTTGCCGCGGCCCAGCTGCGAATGTTTGTAGAGTTTGCTTTCCACGCGATGGTCGGGCGAATCATCACCGATGATCTCGCCCCGGATCACGTCCATGCTCAAAGTGGTGCGGCGCGACTTGCCGCTGCGATCATAAACGCTGGTGAGTTGGCGATTGACAATATGCATATCCGGATGCACCTGCGAATCGCACGCGAGGCATGAGGGGCAAGATCCGCACGGCTCGGTAAGAATAAATTCCGCTGGAAGATGGGCCAATGTCGGCGGGGTGCCGTTTGGTTGCCGCTTTGGTGCGTAGCACAACTGGCTTTTGGCAAACCCGAGGGCGGTGCGGTATTTGCCCACACCCGTTGGCCCATGGAATATCCAGGTGGACGCCAATCGGCCCGAGGCCAGCGCGCGTTGCAGCGTCGCCACCGCGCGATCCTGACCATCCACTGTCCAAATGCCCATGGCGATCATGCCCCGGCTTGCTGTGCCAACTCTCGAAGAATGGCGATGCCCTGCCGAATGTGGTCTTGCGCCGCAGCATAGCTGATACGGAAATGCGTATCGCGATCACTGAAAACCGAACCCGGAATCAGCATCAGATTTTTTGCCATCGCGCGCTGCACCAGCTCCGTCCCGGTTAACCCGCCGGGGGCCTGCGCAAAAATATAAAATGCGCCGCGCGGGTCGCCCACGTGGTACAAATCTTTAATCCCATCGACCATCATGTCGCGCCGGCGCCGATATTCATCAATGTGCCCCGTCATATCCACGGCCGACGAATGCAGCAGATCAATCGCGGCGTATTGGGCGGGTGATGGCGCGCAGACAAAAGTGTATTGCTGTAGCTTGATCATCTGCTCAATGATCGCCTTCGGGCCGGCCGCATAGCCAAGCCGCCAGCCGGTCATTGCGTAGGTTTTGGAATAGCCTTTGAGCAAAATGCACTGCTCAGGCAGCATGGGCGCAATGCTGACATGCGGCTGGTAGCAGAAGGCGTCATATATTTCGTCGCTGATGAGCAAAAGGCTGTGGCGTTTGACCACCGCAGCCAGCGATTCAAGTTCGGCGGCGGTGTACGTGGTGCCGGTCGGGTTATTCGGTGAGCAGATAATCACCATCCGCGTGCGAGGCGTGATGGCCGCCTCGACCGCTTTCGCGTCGAGCCGAAAATCCGGATAACTGCTTACGCTCACCGGCACCGCACCAATCAGACGCGGCAAATGCTTGTACATAACAAAATATGGGTCCAGGAAAATAACTTCATCGCCGGGATTCAGGCAGGCAAACATCGCGAGCATAAGCCCCGCCGACGTGCCCGAAAGAATCATCACGGCAGGCTCCGGCCAGCCGGTGGCTTCCGTCACGCCGCGGGAGATCGGGCCGATAAGTTCCGCAATTCCCTGCGATGGCGTGTAGCGATTTTTTCCCTGCCGAATGGCATTGATGGCTTTGAGTTTAATGGCTTCCGGCACATCAAAATCGGGCTGGCCGATGGATAAATTGATGGGGTTGGCCATTTTCGCCGCGAGATCAAAAACCCTGCGTATGCCGGAGGCATCAATCGCCCGCGCCCGATCGGCAATGATTTTCTCAGCATCAAAGGATGGCGCATGGCCGGAAGGGGCTTGCAACGTAAAAACTCCCGTTGGGGAAAAAATCAGCACGGGCGCATGTTGCCGTCGCCGATCAACTCAACGCACAGCGCCCGACCGCCCGCCCGCGGCGGCAAAAAAAAGCAATGCGCCACGGGCTTTCCGCGGCGCGCCCGGCATAAGCCAGAGCGCCGCCTTTCGGCCTCATCAGGGATTGGGGTTGGGCAGCAACGTGGCGGAATTGGCCTTAATCACGCGGATGAAGGTGCCCGTTTTGCTGATGACCAGCCCCTTAATGCCGACATATGACCCAAGCAGTTTGGAAAGGTCCATATCATGCGGAGGCTGAATGTAGGCCACCACCCGGCCATTTTGCGGATTTAATACCGCAAACTTGTTGATGGTATGGCTGACCGCCAGAACCCCTTTCGCCAGAAATGGTTCGGTCGCGATGCTTTTTTCCAGAATCGCTTTCGACTTTTCCCATTGCTGCTGATATGGGGCGATGGTGGCCGTCACCGGCGCCGTCGTCACTGGCGATTGGGCGATCGCCTGAATCTGCATCATCCGCGATATTTCCTTGAGGCGCATTTTGGTAGCCGATCGAATGGATGCCGGGAGATGCTTTTTCGCCAGCAGCTTTTTAAAGCCTGATTGTAAAGGCTTGAGCTTGCGTTGCAGAAGGGGTTTTTTAAATTCAGCTACCAGCGCCTTATCGAGCTTGGAAAACGCCTTGTAAGCGCTGGGGTTGTAGGTTTTCGCCGGCGTGATGGACATTGGGGTAAGCGGCGCCGGCGCAGGTGATGCGGATCCGCTCTCGGCCGCTGGCATCGGTACGGCGCCGTTCGACGCCGGTTGGGTGCTCGCTGCGGAACTACTCATCGCCGCTGCGCCCGCACTGGGTCCGCTCGCGATGGCTGCGGGTGTCAAGGCGGCGGCCCCCGTGGCGCTAAAACCAGCCGGCATCCGCAGCTGCGGCCCGATATAGGTGCTGCCCGCGGGCGCCGGTTTAATAAAAGTGGAGTAAACATAAAAATGGGTGTGCGCCGGCGCGCGGATGATATAGAACATGCCCGCTTTGCCCACCACTGAAACCCGTTGCCCTCTTCGTGCAAGGCCGACAACCGCATAATCGCTGGTGGGTGTCAGGGCGCTGGCCGCCCGCAGATTGACAAACCGCGATGTGATCGTGCCCCGATCACCCGTCGAATTGGCCTTGACGAACTGCTTGGCCACGTAGCACCGTGCGCCCACTGGCGCTGAAATGGCGTACCACCCATGGTGCTCTGCGATCACATTCACCAAATCTGATTTGCCAAGTTGGCCGATCACGTAATAACGAAGCCCCGGCCCGCTGCGCACGTTGACATTGCTTGCTGCCACTTCCCCGACGAATGCCGATGTGGACGCTGCACTTCCGGAAGTGGTTGTTGATGTCCCGCTTGATGATGCCCCGCCGCCAGCTGCCCCGCCGCTTGCTGCGCCCGGGCCGCTGTTTCCGCTGCCACCCGCGCTGGACCCGCCCGAACCGCCCGAACCGCTGCTCGGCATTCCGCCGCCCGCAGGCATAGTGGTCGGCATCGTTGCCGGTATAGCGCCTTGCGTGGTGGCCGGCATCGGCACGCTTTCTGTGGCCGGCGCTGTCGTTGGGGCCGCCGTCGAGGCCGACCCGCTGCTCGCGGCAGGCATCGTCGTCGGTGCATTGTCATTGTCTGCCACCGTCATGCCGGCGCCGAGCGCAACAGCCGCCGCCAACGCCATCAGTACCCAGACATTTTTGTAACCCATGGTCAATCGCATATCACACTCCTTGCGAAACGCTGCGCACGCCGGCACGGCGGGTTCATCGGCGCCATCCGGCACCTCATTTTACGGGCGTCAATGCGGCACAACTTGCCGGTTCGGCCCTATTGTTTCGTTCCGTCTCCGCCCCATTTCATAATCCTGGTCCAAGCCCCATTCATGCAGGTCGCCGGCCCCCGCAGTACCACGAAAATCCGCCATCGGTTTTCATTCCGAATGCAAAAGCTTTCGCATCGCGGCCACCCGGGCCTGCGCCATCTTTAAAGCCACCACATTGTGGCTGTCGGTTTGGCTAAGCCGGGCTTCTTCCGCCGAAAGTTTTTCGGCGTTGATCGCTTCTTCCGGCAATGCCTGCTCGGCCAACACCGTCAGCGCGTTGTCCTGCATTTTGGCATATCCGCCCCCCACGAAATACTGATAGACACCCCCCGGTGTTTCAATTTTCAGTACGCCCGGGGTAAGCCGTGTAACCACCGGGGCGCGGTTTTTCAGAATGCCAAGCTGGCCATCGTCGGCAGGAATGACGGCAAAATTCGCGTGCGTCTCAAGCAACACCGCCTCGGGCGTTACCAGCGTGGCTAAAAATGTATTTGCCGCGGTCATTGGGCATTTCCTCCAACCACTGAGCATGCTAGCATAGGCGGCGACGTTTTTACAGTGAAGGGCCGGCGATGCAGGAATATCAGGATGACGGCGTAACCCTATTATGCGACTTTTGCCACAAAGCCTGGGATGGTCAGGCGGCGATGGTGGAGGGGCATCACGGGTCGATCATTTGCCTGCCCTGCCTGAAAGCTGCTCTTGCTGAGGCCAAACCAAGCGCCGGCAAGTATCAATGCACGCTATGCCTGCGGGTGAATATTCCAGGCAGTCTGCCGCACTGGTCGACCGAGGCCCATCCGCAAGCCGTGGCCTGCGAGGAGTGCCTGCATTTATCTGCCGCCGCCATGACCAAGGCGCCGCACGCCGAATTTCAATGGGAGCCGCCTGCCGAAAACATCTGATTGCGGCCCGGTTGCCGCCATAGGTGGAACGCGTCAGTCCGAAAAGAATTCTTTTTCGCGGCTGGCAAGTTGAGTTTTCAACCGCGCAATAATGCTGGAATGCATCTGGCTCACACGCGATTCGGAAAGTTCCAGCGCTTCGCCGATCTCTTTCATGGTGAGCTGCTCGTAATAATAAAGATACAGAATCATCTGTTCCGGGCGCGACAAGCCGCGGGAAATAAGCTGTTTAAAGTCTCTGCGGAACATTTCATCCAGCGGAGAGGCGGCCGTTTTGTCCGCCAGAATATCCACTTCCCGCACATCGCGGGTTCCGTCAGACTCAAAATATTTGCGCGAAAGGCTGACCTGTGAAATGGCATTGGAATCTTTGAGCATTTTTTCGAGTTCGTCTTTGGGCACGCCAAGGTGTTTGGAAAGTTCCTCGGGCGTCGGGGGGCGCCCAAGCTTCATCTGCAGTTGGCGTGTGGCCTGATCCACCTTGCTTGAGCGGCTGCGCACCAGGCGCGGCACCCAGTCCATATTGCGAAGCTCATCGAGAATGGCCCCGCGTATACGCGGCGCACAGTAGGTTTCAAACTTTACACCGCGGCCGGGATCAAAAGATTCAATCGCATCCTTCAGGCCGAAGGAACCGGCCTGAATCAAATCATCCAGTTCCACTTCGTCCGGCAGCTTGGCAAAAATGCGCTCGGCGTTGTATCGCGCCAGCGGAAGGTATTCCATCATCAGGAGGTTGCGCATCGCCTCCGTCGGTTTAGATTTGAAGCTTAACCAAACTTCATGGATGTCCTGCTCGACGGCAGCGGTGGTGGTTCGCGTTTTCGCCATGAGGGTCACTCCTTGACCATATCCCTTATTGGGTCGTCGTACTTCCCACGACCCACTTGCAGCTCAAACCGCAGCCCCAAACCCGTCTCCGCAGGTTCTGCGCCCGGTGGTCAAAAGCGTCGTATCGTTCCAGTTTAGCATGATGGGCAAACGATAAGCGAACGCCAATTGCAACTTTTTCCATAAATTTAAACCACGGGCGGCGAAAGGGGCCGATGTGAAGGCCGTTAAAATGCGCTCTGATTGAGGCCACGCTCCAGGCATATCGACTCCATTCGATCCCGCGGCCGGGGCGACAAAACCGCCCAGAAATCCTTTCGGTCGCAACTTTTTCAGCGGCCATCTCCCGATGGCCCAATCACGGGAAGCATCACCTGCGAACCCGCAATTGTCGAATTTATTTCCCGCCCTCGCGTAAGCGCCTGCCTTAATACTTGGGCCAGGCGTTCCGATAAAATCATCAACTGATTTGTAATTTTAGCTAATCAAGAAAATTTCGCAAGAGGTTTTAGCAATATTTTCGCGATTCCGTCCAAACCCGTGCCATTTTGTCGCGTGGCGGTCCCGCCCGAAATAGCACGACACCGCCCGATGGCAACTTTATTGCCGGCCTTTGGTTGGCCCGGCGCGCCACCGGCGCACTTTCCACACGCATTATCGTCGCGAGCGAGCATCGCTAAGATAGTTGGTGGCGCCCCATTTTGGCGTGCGTAATGCTCGGAAGTTTCTAAAAGTTCAAAATCACTTGAAATGTGATGGCAGTTTTCACTAGTATGTACGGTTTCATGGAGGTTGGCGGCAATCTATGGTTTTACTTGAGTCTTCCAAACGCATCGAACCATCGAACACCGATGCTGTCGTCCCCGCAAAAACAAACCTGGGCGATATCTTCGCGCTCGCCGTCGGAACGACGACCGCGATGTGGGTCATCGGATATTTGTGCCGCATCCCCGGCGCCGTGGTACCAAGCCCCGTGATCCTCGTGCTGATGTTGATGGTGCTTCTCGCCGGCGGCTTCGTCGCCGGATGGCGAACAGCTCGCGGCCCGAAGGCGGGCCTGTATTCCGGCCTCATCGTCGGCTTGCTGAATCTGCTGATTCTCGGTTCACTCGGCCACGATCTTTCCAATGATCAACGCATCATCCGCTATTATATTATTTCATTGCCGCTGTCCGTAATAATCTGCGGGTCGCTCGGGTTTGTCGGGGCGTGGATCGGCAGCCGCTGGAATCCGCAGCGGCAGCAGCGCCTCTACCCCAAGGGTGCCTTTACACTGGTCACCGCGCTGGCCACGCTGATCCTCATCATGGCCGGCGGTATGGTAACGGGACTGCACGCAGGTCTTTCCGTGCCCGACTGGCCCGACACTTTTCATTACGGCATGTTTCTTTTTCCGCTGGCCCATATGACCGGCGGCATATTTTTTGAACACACGCATCGCCTCTTCGCCTGCCTGGTCGGTCTGGCCACGTTGATTCAGGCAATTTACATTTGGCGCCATGATCCGCGCCGCTGGGTTCGCTCGGTGGCGATGGGTGCGCTGTTGATGGTCATTGTTCAGGGCCTTATGGGCGGCCTGCGTGTAACGGGCCACTTCACCCTCGCTGAAGCCGCAAAGGATATGGACCCCAGTTCCACCCTCGCGATCATCCACGGAATTTTCGGCCAAATGTTTTTTGCCGTCCTCGTGGCGCTGGCGGCGGTTTGTTCCCGCTCCTGGCAGAGCAACCTGATTTGCCATCCTCGGCATAGCGCTCGCGTTGGCCTGCTGTGCGCTTGGGTTCTCGTGGGTATTCTGCTGGTTCAGCTTACGCTCGGCAGCATCCTTCGCCACAAAGGGGGCGTATTGCCAATTCACATTACCGTCGCCATCGGCGTACTGATCCTCAGCATTTTCACCGGTGCCCGCGCGTGGGCGGCCAATCCCGACCAGCCGATTCTCCAGCGGTTGGGCATTGCGATGATCGTCATGGTGTTTCTGCAGGTAATGCTCGGCGTTACCGCGGTAATCGCCATCGGAGGGGCGGGGCCCCTGCATCACCCCGATATGGCGCAGGCGATCATCACCACCGCCCATCAGGTGGGCGGCGCGGTGCTGCTGGCAATTTCCATATTATTGGCCGTCTGGATGATGCGCCTTGAATCACCGATTACGCTGCCCGAAATGTAGCTCTTGCCAGTGCGGTGCCGCCCCGGCGACGCGAATAGCTCAATGTGAAATATGCCGGCTAACGGGTTCTTAAAAATCCGATAGAATGCCCATGTCTGGCCATAAGACAGGATACGCCCGTGCTGACCCGAGAAAAAAAGCGAATTCCCCATCGGCTCGCAAAAGAGCCGCTGCTCGAAGCAGTGTGGGAATTGCGCTTTCAAAGCGACGCGGACACGGTAGAAAATGTCTTGCCCGGCGTCATATTCGACAAATTGGCCGGCTCTTTTGAGGCGCCGGTGCGGTTGGCCGCCGCCGACATTCCATCGGCCGCCCGCGCCCAGCAGCCCATGCTCAACTACACGCCGGCGTTC
Source organism: Planctomycetota bacterium (assembly GCA_021804985.1). Lineage (GTDB taxonomy): Bacteria > Planctomycetota > Phycisphaerae > WQYP01 > WQYP01 > JAJZGD01. The sequence continues at coordinate 4,331 of JAJZGD010000031.1, read as the reverse complement.
CGCTCTGACGGCATAAACGAGAAGGCCCCATTGAGTATTCAGATTGCTCCGCGTGCCGTTACATTGAACTGCCGGAAACCGTACCTGGGTTGGGGAAAATTTAAATCTGAGATTCTGATTCTCGCCGAGGTTGTGCGGACAACCGGATTGATCGCCGCAATAGAGCGCTTTTCCCTCAAATATGTAGACCTGATTCCCGCGAGTTACCCGGATTATCTGGCTCCGCTGGATGGGAGATTTGATTTGGGGGGCTATCAACTTGGCGGTTCCCCTCTGCAAATCGCGTCGCAATTCCCCGAGGATAATTTTGTGCATGTCATCACGCTGCTGGCGCCGGCGATCGTAAAGACGGCGCATACGACCGATGAGGGACTTCTCGTTAATATCGATACTATTTTTTCGGCGATTTCCGTGAACTTCTGGGAACGGTTTGGAGCGCTGCTGGATCAGGCGCACGACCTCAACCATGCCCTATTTTTTGGTATACTTACGCAGGAGACCATAGAGCAGCTGAAGCCGGAATCTGACCTCGGAGGTGCACCGCAATGACCGCAGCCAACCTACTGACGCTTTTCGACTTCCGAGGAAAATTTCTCTTTGATCCGCTGACCTGTGTGTACACCGAGGCAATGACAGCTCCCATTGAACGCACCGGGCAGCAACGCGATGATTCCAGGTTCCCCCATATTCCATGGCGGGGACTCACCGCGCGAAGAGATGAGCAATCGGATGGAGGTTGCCGATTCTGGCAGTCGCTCACGCTTGATCAACACGCGGCCGCGCAGAACGCTCCGGAAAAATCCAGCTTGGATGTTATCGCAGGGGCTTGGCCACCCGATGGTTGTGACGATGGATTTGATGTCGCATTGCGGCAATGGCGCGATCAGGGGATGGATCGTCACCGATGACGCGAATGGTAGTAGATACAGATGTTTACAGCTATATAACTAAGAAAAGCCCGTCGGCAGAACCTTTCAATAAATCCCTGCGTGGATGTCAGGTCGTACTTTCATTTCAAACGATAGCGGAGTTGTTCAAATGGACGGTTGTCAAGGGCTGGCAACAACCGCAAATCGACCAGTTAGAAAGATCATTTCGCGAGTGTGTCATTGTTCCTTACGACAGGGATTTGGCGTGGACATGGGCCCGCATAACCGGCGAATGCCATAAGCTCGGGCGGCCGATGTCCGCAGGCGATGCCTGGGTCGCAGCCGCAGCGATCCGCTACCAAATTCCCCTGATGACCAATAACCTCCGCCATTATGAGACGGCCCAGGACCATTGCGGCTTAGTTATCGCCCGCGTATAGGAGCCTGTCCGAGTAATCGCCGGGTTGCGACGGCGGGCGCTGGAACCCAACGCCACTTATTTGGGTGGTACTTGCCTCGCCGCTTTTCTATTGCACTCTGTTTTTACCGCTTTGCGTCCCCGCAATATCAAGGGGCCAACTCAATGCCTGGATTTTACAGGGGCAACGCCGCTGCGCCGCCGCCCGAATGCCGGCACCGCGAAATATCCGGGTTAAGCCTCCAAAGCCTTATAGGCCCATAAACTCCCGGCGTTGACACGGTGGCGAGCGTCGCCGCTCTCACCGCGCAATGCACGCGCTTTTTATGGCCCTGAATTGCCTAAGGCCAATCGCAATACACGCGAAAGCAGCCGCAAAAAATAATTCGTGCTAAACTCTCCGGCCCACCTCGCCGAATAGATAGTTGTCAAATCACCTGGGTTCAAAGTTGAACCTGAAAGAAGAAGTAAATTTGGCGGCGGGCGGCTCATGCGTTAGGAGTTTGCCTTCTGTCTGTGTCGTATGGGTGTATACCCGGGAGTATGGATCATGAGTGTCGATCAAATTCTCGACGAGACCAAACAGTATCAACTTAAAGGGACGGTTCGGCATCTGGTCGATCCGCACCGCGGAACCGGTTCCTGCTGTGTGATGGAAGCCGTCTACGAAAGTGGCGGCCACTTTCCACCGCATTGCCATGACACCGACCAAACCCTTCTCTTTCTTGAAGGCGAGGGAATTTTGTTCATCGGCGAAGATCCGCACACCGTCGGCAATGATTCCGTCATCATGATTCCCGCCGGCACGCCCCACTGCATCTACAACACGGGCTTGGGAAAGCTGCGCCTTCTGAGCATCTTCAGCACCACCGAACCAACGGTAAAGATGGTTGACGGCCTGTTTCCCGCCAACCGTCCGCTGCCGGATGAAATAGATCAGATTGAAGAGATGGCGGCGGTTATCTGACGCCAAGCCGCGAGACCGGCGATTACTCGGACAGGCTCCTAGGTGAAATGTTTTTCATCATCGTCGCCAGCGGCTGCGGAGTTTTATATTCCCCAGCCGCTGTTTTTTTGCATCCCGCTTGCCGGCGATATAATCGCGCCGCTTCGGCCCACCGAAAACCATTCATCGAACACATATCTGCGGGCGGATGCGGGCCGATGGGCGCGGCCAGCAGGCTGACGCAGATGGTACACCGAGGAGCCGCGCCGCAGCGCGGGGCCAAAAATCACGCCGCCCCCCGCAGGCTGGGCCTGAAATGCCGCGTCTGCTTTGTTAAACGGCGCTGAAATCTATTAGAATAGCTGGAAGCATCGTGGAGATTTATCTATGGCACCGGCTGCCGACGAACCCGAAGAACCACATCCCAAAGAGCTGCCGGATTTCCGCCTCGGCTGGAATATCCTTCGCCAGCGGCTGCGCACCGATCGCACCACACAGCAAGCCGCCGCCATGACTTACAACACGCTTTTCAGCCTGCTGCCGATATTGGTGCTCGGGATGGTGATTCTCTCTTTGGTGCTTACCAGTGCGCAGATCGCGAGTACCGAGCATAGCCTCGCGAGCAAGCTGGGCCTGTCGGCCATGCATAACCGCGGCGCGACCACACAGAATGCATCATTATTTGTTAATACCATCCTCAAGCAAATCGACAAGATGCGCCGTGTGCTCCGCAGCCCAGGTACCGGCATCGTCGGCTTTGCGACGCTGCTGTGGGGTGCCATCAGCCTGATGAGCGTGATCGAAGGTGCCTTTGATCATATATATCGCGTACGCAACCGCCGCAGTTGGGCCAGGCGCGTCACACTTTATTGGTGCGTGCTCTCGCTGGGTCCGCTGGGAATTGTCGGGTCGCTGTTTATCACCGCCAAGTTTGTTTCTATTGCGGCGATGGTGCCCCGACTGGCGCTGATCATGGGGCCCGTTAATTTTCTGGTGGGCTATCTGCCTGATTTCATCATCATTTTTATTTTTTACAAATTGATTCCCAATACGATGGTTCGCTGGAAATCCGCAGCCATTGGGGCGCTCGTCGCGACATTAATGTGGGAAATAGGAAAAATCGGATTCGGCCTGTACGTGGCCTACGTCGCGGGTTACGGAAAATGGTATGGCAATCTCGGGCTTATACCGCTGTTCATGCTGTGGGTGTTTCTCACGTGGACTTTTATGCTTATCGGGCTGGAAGTGGCATACATCCATCAGCATTTTCCGCTGCTCAAGCGCCGGTTAAGCCGCCACTCCGACATCACTGATTTTCTCGCCGATCCCCGCTGGATATTGCCGTTGGCCGCGCTGCTGGTCGCCAAATTTCGGCTGGGGCAAACCGTCACCCTCGATGCCGCCGCAGAAGAATTGGCCCTTCCGCTGGAAACCACCCAACGCCTGTTCGGTATAATGACCGGCGCCAATCTGGCGCACGAATCCGGCGAAAACCCGCCGGTTTTTATATTGGGGAAATCACCGGACGCGATAAAAATTTCCGAACTTCTTACCCTCGCCCACCTTTGCATCCAAACCCCCACGGATAGCCATCGCGGATCATCCGCTTTGCTTGGCTCAATTGCCGATTCTCCCCTGATTCTCGAACTTCGGCAGTTGGAAAACACCTGGGCATCGGAGCACACCCTCGCCGAACTGATCCCACCAGCACTCCAAACACCGCCCCGCGATGCACCCCGCGAAAGCGATGCGCCGGCAGCACCTTTGGTGGCGGGGCACGCGGTGTGAGAAATAAATCCCCGAAAAATCCGACTGATGCGACCGGGGCGGCCGATAGGCCAGATGCGATCAATCCGGCCGCTGCGACCCAAACCTTCATTGGCCTCATGAGCGGTACCAGCGCTGATGCCGTGGATGCGGCACTGATCGAAGTTCGCGGGCGGCTGGCCCCGGAAAACATTCAATACATCGGCCATCATCGCCTGCCCTGGCCGCCAAAATTACGCGCCGCGATTCTCGCGGCGATGGCGCCGGCGCGCGTTTCCACCGCGGATGTCGCCATGCTCAATGTTCGCATCGCCCAACATTTTGCCCGCGC
>JAJZGD010000030.1 GCA_021804985.1 Planctomycetota bacterium | reverse complement strand
CGGCATGATTCCTGGGAAATACTTTTCGCACCCATTCCGAGCGGTTTATCCGCTCGGAATGCATCAACGCCTGATTTATTGCCCGCGTTTGCGGTGCTTAGCGGTGATTGCAAATCCTTGGTATCCTCATGGCCATATTCGCATCGAGGAGTCTTGCCGTATGAACGATTCAGACCGTGATCCGATGGATCTTTCCGCCGACGAAGTCGCGAGCATAGAAAAGCTTCAAAGCACCACCGCCAACCTGCAAAAAGAATTGGCCAAGGCGGTTGTCGGCCAAGAGAAGGTGATTGAAGAATTGCTTATCACGTTGGTGTGCCGGGGGCATTGTTTGCTTGTGGGCGTACCGGGCTTGGCCAAAACACTGCTGGTATCCACCTTGGCCAAAACGCTGACGCTCTCCTTTAATCGCGTTCAATTCACGCCCGATCTGATGCCTTCAGACATCACCGGTACCGAGGTCATTGAGGAAGACAAAACCACCGGCCAGCGGACGCTGCGCTACGTCAAGGGGCCGATATTCGCCAACGCCGTATTGGCCGACGAAATCAACCGCACCCCGCCCAAAACACAGGCGGCATTGCTTGAAGCGATGCAGGAGCATCAGGTAACCGCCGGCGGCGTGCAGCGGAAACTGCCGGAGCCGTTTTTTGTCATGGCGACGCAAAATCCGATTGAACAGGAAGGAACTTATCCGCTGCCCGAGGCGCAGCTGGATCGGTTTATGTTTCAGGTGCTGGTGGATTACCCCACTGAGCAGGAAGAGTTTGACATTGTCCGCCTGACGACCGCATCGCGCCGGGTTGAGATTCAGCCGGTGATCACCGGTGATGAACTGCTGCGCCTGATGGAACTGGTGCGCAAGGTTCCCGTGCCGGATCATGTTGTGCGCTACGCACTCAAACTCTCTCGGCAGACCCGGGTAAGCAAGGGGGACGTGCCGAAATTTATTAAGGATTATGTGTCGTGGGGGGCGGGCCCGCGGGCGTCGCAATATTTGGTGCTTGCGGGTAAGGCCCGGGCGCTGCTGCAGGGGCGGTATCACGTAAGCACGGAAGATATTCGGCAGGTGGCACTGCCCACGCTGCGGCATCGGGTTTTGACCAATTTCAACGCCGAGGCGGAGGGGATACGCTCCGACGATGTTGTTCGCATGCTGATTGACAAAACCCCGCCCGAGGATGCTGCCGATGCCGCAAGGGTCTCCAAAGTGATGGCGAGCTGAAGCGGCGGGGAAACCCGGTGAAGTGAGAAGGCACGGTTGTGAGCACAGAGACCGAAAAAACCGATTTCCGGAAATATCTGGAGCCACGCGTGCTCGCCAAGATCGGCGCGTTGGATATCCGCGCGCGGCTGATTGTCGAGGGGTTGATCAACGGCATGCATCGCTCGCCGTATAAAGGTTTTTCCATCGAGTTTGCGCAGCATCGGCCCTACAGCAGCGGCGACGACATCAAATACATTGACTGGAAGGTTTTTGGCCGCACCGATCGCCACTACATCAAGCAATATGAAGAGGAGACCAATCTTCAGCTGATGCTGGTGGTTGATGCGTCGGCATCCATGGAATATTCCGGCAAAACCGATCCGGTATGGCGGAAATATGATCATGCCATCAGCGTGGCGGCGAGCATGGCCTACGTGGCGCTTCAGCAGCGCGACAGCGTGGGGTTGGCGGTTTACGACTCGCAGATTCGCCGCATCATCCGCCCGTCGAACAATCCGCGGCAATGGCGTGTGATCATCGAGGAACTATCGGCGGCGTCCGGGGCGCAGAAAACGGACACCGGTATGGTGCTGGAGCAAATCGCTGAGGAGCTTAAGCATCGCAGCCTCGTGATTTTGATCAGCGATCTGTTTGAAGACCCCGCACGCCTGATCAAGGGGGTGCGGCATTTGCGGTATCGCCGGCATGATCTGATATGCCTGCAGATACTGGATCATGATGAATTGGTATTTCCATTTAATCAGACGACGATGTTCAAGGGGATGGAGGAACTCGCCGAGCTGGTGGTCGAGCCGCAGGCACTGCGTGAGGCGTATCTGAACGAACTCGCGGCGCACAATACGTTGCTGCGTGAGGCGTGCCATCAACTGCGGGTGGATTGTGTGCAGGTAGACACCAGTGTTCCGCTGGATGTATCGCTGCCGAATTTTCTGGCATCTCGGGCGGCCAGATTGTCTTAATGGTTCGCACGAAGGCTGCTAAAGGGAGTTGTTTTTGCAGGGTCTTCCGCTGGCCGTGATACCGTTTGTGACGCCTTGGCTGTTTGCAGCCGGGGCCGCATGCGTCAGCATTCCGATCGTGATTCACCTGCTCAATCGCAGGCGATTCCGTCAGCGGCCATGGGCGGCGATGCAGTTTCTCATGGCGGCGTGGCGCCGCAACGTGCGCCGCCTGAAACTTCAGCGTCTTTTGCTGCTGCTGCTTCGCTGCCTCGCGCTGCTTTTATTGGCGGCGGCCATCGCACAGTTCATACCGGGAAGTGCGGGCTTGCAGGCCCTGATGGGAAATTCCAGCCGCCTCACGATCATCGTATGGAACAATGCATATCCCATGGGTTATCTGCCGCATGGCGGTGAAAGCCCGTTTGCTAAAAGCCGCCGACTGCTCAAACAATGGTCGCAGGGGCTTTCGGGTGGAGAGTGGGTGGCGTTGATCAGCGCCGCCCGCGGCACGCCGACGCTGCTGGCCAAGCCGGTGCCCGCATCATCGGCGGTGACACAAATCATTGCGGGTCAGAAAGTGACGCAGGGGGGGCTGAATATTCCCGTCGCGTTGGCGCGGGCGGCGAGCCTTGCGGCCAAGTGGCATCATCGCGTGGGTTCGGTTCGCGTGTGGTTTTTAACCGATGACACCGCATCCGACTTTGGCTGCTCCGCGGGCAGCGACCCGCTTATGCAGGCGCCGCAAGCCGTAACCCAAATTCGGCGGGCGGTCCGAGCGATCTTGCACGCCGGCGCCACCTTCCGCGTCTTTGATTTAGGCCGCCCTCATGCTGCAAACCTTGCCATCACCCATTTGAGGCTTGCGGGCCCGGAGGCGCTCATTGGGCACAATATTCATCTGCGAATGACCCTGCTGAACGCCGGCTCGCAGCCGCAGCCACCGATCCGGATTGGTTTTACCATTGACGGTGTGAGCGCTGGCACGCAGAGCGTCGGTACCCTTTCGCCACAAAAATCGATGACGATCAGCACGTTGCTTTCCAACCCAATCCAAACCCCCGGTTTGCACAGTATTGTGGCCCATATTCAGCCGGATGCGCTACCGATTGACGACACGCGGCGACACCTTTTTGACGTGGCATCAGCCATTCCGGTGCTGCTGGTGGATGGGCGGCCCGGCGATCCGGCTGAGGGCGTTTTATCTTCCACCGCGTGGCTGCAAGCCGCCCTGGCACCGGCGGCGCGGGGCAATCAGTATGCCCCCCACGTGATCGAGATGCCGCAGCTGCTCGAGGAAAACCTGAGCCATTTTTCCGTCGTCGTGCTCAGTGATGTAGCACCCCCCGGTGCGCGGGGCATCAAGCGGCTGGAGGCATTTGTGCGCCGCGGCGGAACGCTTTTGGTGTATCCGGGACGGCAGTTCGACGCCGCCGCATGGTCGCACCTGCCGGGCAGTCTGCTTCCCGCCCGATTCGGCGTTGCGATTGCATCTCCGGCCGGTAAGCCCGCCACACTTGACCTGCAGCGCACGATCAACGCCATCACCGAACCATTTATTCTCGCCCAGCGCGAGGGCATTCACACAGGTATTTTTCACATCACGATTCGCAAACATATCCCCCTCTTTCCCGCCCCGCACAGTGTCACGTGGTTGCGTTTGACCGGCGGCGATCCGCTGCTGGTTGCCGGCAATTTTGGCCGCGGCAAAGTGGCGCTGTGGGGTACCTCATGCGATACGCAATGGACGGACATGCCGGCGCAGCCATCTTTTCTTCCGTTGGTGTATGAATTGTTTCAGTCGCTTTTGCCCGCCCGTGGAGCGGACCGCAATCTGGTCGTCGGTCGGCGTTTATCGCTGGCGGTTCGCGGCCGCGCGTTTTCGTCGTTGCGGGGGCCCGATCGAACCGTTCTTGAACTGCGGCAGCGGCTTGTGCCGCGGGGCGAGGGGCGGCGAATACGGCTCGTAAGCCGGCCCATTCAAGGGGTCGGCATTTACCGATCGGCCGACGGTCTCCCCTTCGCCGCTGCCAATGTCAGCGCCAGCCGCGACTCCAACGTCGCCCACGTCGGGCCAAAAATGGCGGCGGTCTGTTATAAAATTCCCCTGCGCGACATCGATTTTCAGCCGGGATCCTTGGCTGCACGTGTCACATCTCAGGCGGGCATGGGTGGCACCGCAGGGTGGTCGCTGCTTTTTATGGCGCTGGCGATGCTCATCGGCGAGGCGCTGGCCGCACGGGCGTTTTCCAGATATCACCTCGCCCCCGCAGATAAGGGGGCCGCAGCGTGAGAAGTTTCTGCCTGCTGGCACAAGGGTATCATCTGGTACTCGGCACGCACCATCCTTTCTGGATGTTGCTGCTGGCGGCCGCGGTCATATTGTTGGGCCTTTGGAGCTACCGGGCACAAAGCGCCACACCCCGTTTAAAATGGACACTTGCCGCGTTGCGGGCCGCCGCCCTGCTGGTAGTCGTATTTCTGCTGGCCCGCCCCGAGCTGGTGACCCACCATTTGGTGCGGCATCCCGGCCGGATCGCCATCTGGGTGGATACATCCCTTTCCATGACGTTGCGGGATGACTATCCACAAGGGGATGCGAAACTGCTCCATCAGATTTTGCTGGAAACGCATCGGTCGCATCCCACCCGATTTGAGATTGCCGTAGGCCTGCTGCGCGGGGCCGAGCCTGGTTGGTTGGGGACGGCGCTCAGGCATCAGCAAGTGGTGATTTATACCGGCGGCAGCCACCCGCATCTGCTTGGGGCCGCGAGCAATCTGCCGCAGCTTAAGCACCTGATCACCCAACTAAGCCGCATAAAGCCGGCGGCGGATTCGACCAACATCCCACAGGTTATCGATGGAATTCTCGGGCAATTATCCGGCGAGCCGGTAAGCGCCGTGGTGCTGCTAAGCGACGGCCGCACCACCGAGGCGGTATCAGCGCGAGGGGTGATGGCGGCCATCCGCCGGCGGGCGCTGCGGGTGATTGCCGTGCCGATCGGGCGCGATCACCTGCCATTCAGCATTCAACTGGTGCAAGGCAGCACCCCACAGCAGGCGTTTGTCGGCGACCCGGTGCCCGTGCGAGCGCACCTGCATGTAACGGCAAGCCCCCATGCACTGACGCGCCGCGTCCGGCTATTTGAAGTGGGAACCGATGGGAAAGTGCTTTTGGCGTCGAAAACGGTGCACATACCGGCCGGCAAATCGCAGGCCTCCATCCGCCTGACCTGGCGGCCGAGGGCGCCCGGGCGTTACCACCTGAGTTTGGTGATTCGCAAGGCCGCAGGAGAATTTTTGCCCCCCATTGCCACGTGGCACCACCACTCGATCAAACTTCACACGCGTGTGATCAAATCCCGCATCCGAGTGTTGTATGTCGATGGTTATCCCCGGTGGGAATACCGCTATCTGAAAAACGATCTGGCGCGTGAGAAAACCACGTTGCTGAGTTGTCTGCTGCTTTCGGCCGACAATCATTTCGCACAGGCGGGAAACATTCCGATCACCCGTTTTCCCGATACGCAATCGGAATTGGATCAATATGATGTGCTGATTCTCGGAGATGTCGATCCCAATTATTTTTCCGCCAATCAAATGAAAATCATCAACCATTTTGTCGGCGACCATGGAGGCGGCTTCGCCATGATCGCCGGGCCCGACTTCGCCCCTTCCGCCTACCGGGGCACACCGATCGCCCGGCTTTTGCCGATCATCATCGGAAATCCGTCCAACCCCGCGATGGAACCGGTAAGCGGTGCGGCCTTTGGCCTGCGGCTTACGGCGGCGGGACGGCGCAGCATGCTCTTCCATTTTTTCAGCAGTGAAAAGGCAAACCTTCGGCAGGTGGCCAACCTGCCGCGGATGTATTGGTACCAGCCGGTGGCGGGTTTGGCGCCGAGTGCCACCGTACTGGCAATGCTGGCAGGCCGACAAATAACGGCACGCGATATCCCCGCGATTGTGATGGGGCGTTATGGCGCCGGTCGAACGCTGTTTTCCGCCATTGAAGACACGTGGCGATGGCGCACCTATCACGGCGCGCCGCTGTATAAAAGCTACTGGCTTGAGACGGTCCGTACGCTGGCGCAATCCCGCCTGTTTGGGCACCAACGGGCCGTCGTACTTCAAACCCCGAGTACGCACGCACTTGTGGGCCAAAGCGTGCCGGTGACACTGCGCATCAACCGCACCGCCTTACAGCATTCGCTGCCGCCGCAATTGAGCCTGAACATTGACGGCCCGGGCGGCCGGGCGAAATTGCCGCTGGTGACGCGAAGCACCGATCCCGGGGTTTATCGCGGCTTAATCCATTTGTGGGCCGCAGGAAGGTACATTGTTTCGCCACCCGCTGGCGAACTGCCGTCGACGTGCCGTCCCGTTACGCTGACCGCACAGGAACCTCAAACCGAATTTATTAATCCGCGGGCCGACCCCGCCGCGATGGCCGCTTTGGCAAAAGCCGCGCGGGGCAAGCTGATAAGGCCGCAGGCATTTGCCGCCGCCGGCCGGTACGTGCCCGATCGAAGCGTAGAAACATTATTAACCGACGCGCGCGAACTATGGAATAAACCCTGGGCTTTGGCGGTGATGGTCATGCTGCTGACCGGCGAGTGGCTGCTGCGGAAGCGCGCCGGCCTGATTTGATTTTGGCACCGGTGGACGCGGCGCCGCTTGCAAACGCCTGCGGGGTTATGATCTCTACGCGGCATAGACCGAAAACGGTGAACCGCATCAAGCAGGTAATGAACGGATGACGACACTGCAAAAACCTCCAGCGGACCTGCGATCCAAGGTTCAAAGCCTGGCGATGGCCATTCGCCGTCGCTTGGCGCTGCTGGGGTTTCTCACCACGTTGTTGCCGTGCGTTTCCGCCGGGTTGCTTCTGGCCCTGCTCGATTACCTTTGGCATTTTCCCGGCCCCCTGCGACTTGCCATCGACGTCATTTTTATTGTCGCCGTGGTCGCGGCGCTGGCGATCAAAGTCATCCGCCCGATCTTTCGCACGCTGCCACGCGGCTTGCTGGCCCGGCAGCTGGAAAAAACCGGCCGCCTTTCGCATGACGAGATTTACACCGCCCTGGAATTCGTCGAAACCGGCTTGCCGGAACGCAACGCCCTCGCCGCGCGGACCGTCCTGACGGCGCAAAATGCGGCCGCCGCGATTCGCCTCGACGACGCGTTGTCCTGGCGCCTGATTACCCGCTACACCTGGCTGGTGTTCGCCGTTGTCGTCGTTGCCGCTGCGATTGTTTTTACTGCTCCGCGCCTCGCCGGCATCAGCGGCCGCCGCTGGCTCCATCCGCTAAGCCCCAACCATTGGCCGCTAAGTGTTGTGGTGCAACTTGATTGGCCGCCAGGCGGGCCGCCCACCATCCTGCCGCGCGGCGATCCATTTACCGTTGCCGCCCGGGTGACGCGTGGATTCAGTCCCCAGCTGCGCGTCTGGCTGGATATAAAAACTGCCAATGGCAAACGCCATGCGCAGCTCATGACGTGGCAGGGAAAGGCCGCCGGTGATGTTTTCCAGAAAGTTATTCTTCCGACATCGAACAAAATCGCCGTGCGGGTTGTGGCGGGAGATGACGCTCGAAATCCATGGGTAAATATTGTGGTTGTGCCGCGGCCGAAAATCGTGACCCTCACCGGCATCATCCACCCCCCCGCCTACGCCCCCGATGCCCCGGTGTACAGCGTGAATCTGCGGCACCATAGCGCCCGCATTATCCTCGGATCGACGCTGGATATTCGGGTTGCCGGTGATCGGCCGATTGTGGCCGCCAATATTACCGGCGCCGCGTCTGCGGGCCCGATTCACTCTTTGATGAAAGCCACCGCGCATGGCGTGCCAAGCCTGCAATTTTCCTGCCGACCCGCCAAATCATTTGCAGGACGCATTGCGATCACCAGCGTGCAGCATCTCGCCAGCGAGCGCGGCGGCCGCTTTCGGGTGGCCGTTTCACCCGATGGGCTTCCGCAGGTGCAAATCACGCATCCGCGGTATGCGATGGATTTAACCCCCAACGCATTGATTCATCTGAATATCAGTGCGTCGGATGATCTGGGCCTTACCACGCTGGATATTGCCGGCGGCCCCCGGGGGCAGCCGAGCACCGCGCCGCCGAGCTACATCCAAAAGGCTACATGGAAAACGCTGCGGTTCAATCAGCTTACCCATCAGCAAATCGGTAAGGCCATTGTGGCATGGACCCCGCAGTCCATGCATCTTAAGCCCGGCGATACGATCGACTTATTTGCGCAGGTTCGCGATAACTTTCGCGGTTCCACGCGCCCATACGTGCATCCCATTGTCGATTCGCCCCGCCTGGTGATCACCATCCGAACGGCGGCGCAAATTCAGCGCGAGCTGCGGCGATCGCTCGGCGCGATTCGCCGATCGATTAAACGCCTGCTGCGGCGCGAGCGAATCACACGCAATCAAACCCGCCTGCTGCATCAAACCATTGAGCAGGCCCACGAGTTGACGCCAACCGAAAAACTGCTGCTGGCGCAATTGGCCCAGCGGCAGAACCGCGAGGCCTTAAGCGCGCAGGCCATCACCCATGAACTCGGCAATCTCACGCGCGAGGCGCACCGCAATAAGCTGTCAAAAACGAGCGTGGGCCGGTTGATCACCACCGCCGGGCGGGTGATGCATGGCGTGGGATATAAAATCATGCCGCGCGCCCAGAATCATCTGACGGCGGCAAATCGCAGCGTGCAGGCTTCCAGGCCGATCCCATCCGGGCCGCAACTTTTCTCCGCCCAATCGCGCGAGGAGCAGGCGATCGACCAGATGCGCGCCCTGATTGCTAAATTGGGCGCCGCCGGCGAGTTCGAATCGCTGCGGCACCAGACCGAGCGCCTGCTGACGAAACAAAATCTGCTCCATACGCAGCTCAAACAAATCGCGAAGCAGACGCTGGGCCAGAAGGTTTCTAAACTAAGCAGCGCGCTTAAACGCAAACTTGCTTCGCTCTCTGCCCAACAAAAGACACTGGCCAAACTCGCGGCGCGGCTAAGCAGTCGGCTGAGCCGGGCGGCATCGCAGATGGCCAAGTCTAATCCGCACATGTCGGCGGCGCTAAAGCAGGCCGCCCAAATCGCTGCCCGGTATTCGGTTGCCGATGCGATGAGCATGGCCTCTGCGGCGGCGGGCGGCAACCAGCTGCAAAGCGCGTCGGCTGATCAGAAACAGGCGGCCACCGGGCTGGCAAAAATGGTGCGCGTGCTCAATCAACAGGCAAAACGGTCGCTGGCGCAGCAGGTTCATCGGCTTAAATCACTTATTGAACAGCTCGAGGCATTGATCAAGGAACAGGCGCTGCTTACCACCGCCAGCGCCGCCGAACCGCCGAATTCAACCCGCGCTACCTTGATGCCCCTCGCCGATCAGCAATCCAAGTTGGAATTGCGATCCGCACAGCTCGCGGGCAAAAGCCGTCGTGTGGATGCATCGGGATATGCACATGCATATCTTATGGGGGCCTGCCATCAAATGGGCCGCGCGACCGCATCGCTTGAAAACGCCCGCCAACCTCTGGCCATTCCGCACCAGCTTCAGGCGACCCATTGGCTGAAAAAGGCCCTCGCCGTACTGCAAAAGGCGCTGGCCAAAGACCGCGGCGAGCAGCAGATGCAGACGCTTTCAGGCCTCAAGGCAATCTATGTACGCATTCGATCCCAACAGCACCAGATGCGGCTGGAATCCAAGCGGCTGATGGCGGAAATGGTGCCCGGAAAGCCCCCCACCCGGCTGCAAATTCTCAACATGGCCGGTGAATCGCAGGGAGAAACGGCCCTGATAAAAAAACTCGGCCAGGTTTCTCTCCGTATTGGATCCAGAGCGCCCGTGATTACCTGGATGAACCGCGGTATTGCTAAGGCGATGCGTTCTGCCCGATCACGCCTCGATCAGGCCAATCCGGATGCCATTCTGCTGGCCGATCAGGCCTTGGCCCTCTCACAGCTTGACGCCGTCATTGAGGCCTTAACCAATCAAATGAAGGCCATTTCGGGCGGCGGTGGTGGCGGCGGTGGCGGCAATCCCCCCCTTATACCGCCAGCGGCGCAGCTTAAATTGCTGCGAATACTTCAGTTACAGGTAAATCTCCAAACGCTCAAACTCCATGCCGCACTTGCCAGGCTGCCCGCCGGGCCGGCGCGAACTTCGGTGCGGCAGCAAATTGAAATATTGGCCAATCAGCAATCCCGCTTACACAAACAGGCGGTTAAAATGGTAGAATCCATGCAGCATCATTAGCAAGCGTCTTAAAGGTGCCACCATGCCGCGAATAAACTCGGCCCCCATATTGCTGACATCCGCCGTGTTGGCGGCCATATTGAGTTTGTGCGGGACCGCCGCCGGTGCGCCGATGCAGCACGCACCGATCCCTCCCTGGGTGCTCCAGATGGAGGCGTGGCCCGGGGCGCAGCCCAATCCCGCATCGCATTCCGGGCCGATGCTTAAACAGGTGGCCAGAGATGAAATTAAAAGCATGCTTTCACGCATGAATGCCAGCGGCCAGCGGCTGTATGCCGCCCATGCCGGCTCCAAAACGCAGATCATTCAACAAAAAATTATTCGCTCTCTCAACGCCTTGATCGCCGCCGCCGAGCAATCACAGTCGGGGCCCTCGAGCGGCAAGAAAAAGAAGCAGCAGAAGGAAAGCTCCTCGATGTCAATGAGCCAAACCGGCTCGCAGCCAGGTACGCCACCCAATTCGCCGAGCCACGCCGCCCACCGGTCCCACCTGACCCCCGGCGAAGGATTGCGACCCGGAACCATGAACGCGTTTCATACCCGAAAACAGCAATGGGGAAATCTGCCGCCGCGGGCACGCAACTTGATCCTTAACGCCCTTCATCATGAACCGCTGCCGCAATATCGGCAGTTGGTGAATCAATATTATGAGCGGCTCGGTAAGCTCGGCACGCCGCACCATCATTAGGAGCCTGTCCAAGTAATCGCCGGGTGCAGGGCGTATTTCAGACCCATCCCAATCCCGGCCATTACTCGGACAGGCTCCATTAGGATTCCGGCAAGGTGCGGCGCCGTGCCCCCCCCCCCCCCCGCAAGCACGCGACACCTCACTGCTTTACCAGCGACCAGAATTTCTTTTGTACGCCGCTAAAGTGCTGGAAGCTCGCTTTGATAACCTGCATGTATTGCGTCAGCTGCTTTTGCTCTGCGGGCGTTTTTACGCCGACTTTCAGCAGCCGCCGCAACTCAAGCGACGTTTCCGAAAGATTGCGGGCCGCATTATTAAATTCGCGCACGGCGTCATAAAGCTCCATATTCGCCTGCGCAGCTTTTCCCGGCCGATACAAAAGCCGCCACGGACTGTGCCGTATTTCAATGGCAAATGCCTTTAGATTGGCGGATGCGCCATTAAGAGATTGCAGCATGCGGCTGACGCGATGCTGATTGGCCGACAACAGCGAATTGGCATCGCCTGCCGTTTTTTGAGCGCTTACCAATGCCACATGCATCGCTTTAAGATTCACCTGTATACCAGCCACAATGCCGGGCATCGCCTTTTTCACCTCCGCGGTTATGTCATTAATGTCGGACACGGCCCCCTTACGCCCAGAGTGCAGAAATTTGGTGGCCTGATCCATTGCCGCCGTCACACCGCCCGTCACCGCGTCATACCGGCGCACCAAATGCGGTATTCGCGCCTGCACGCTATGGATGGTGCCAGTGGCGGCGACGGCAAGTGTGTTGATTGACTTTACGGCCGGCCCCACGGCCAGAAGGTCCTGATTGATGCGGGGAACCGTGGTGGCACGCACGCTGTGAACAATCGCCACGACATCGGGAAATATCGCTGATAGTTTCGCCACCTCCGACACCAGGCCGCCCCCGTGTCCCTCGATAATGGTTCCCTTTGGCAATGGTTTGCCCGCCCCAAGGCTGCGGAAGTTCAGCCAGCTTGTGCCGGTCACCGTACCGCCGATGGACAAATACGCTCCCTGCCGCAGGGTGTATTGTTTGGGCATGGTGAGCACAACTTGTATGTAAGGAGGTTTTTGGTTGGCTACAATTTTGATCGCCTCCACCGAACCCACCGTGTAGCCGCCGATACGCACGTTATCCCCGCGGTTCAACCCGCCGAGATCATCGGTGAGCTTAAAACGCGCTTTGACCACTTGCGACGGCATGAACACCCGGGCAAAGCCCTTGATGGCCACGATTACCACAATGATGGCCAAAAAGCTCAGTACCATAAAAATACCGGCCCGCAGGGCATCCTTCTGTTTTGCCATACGTCACCTGCCTAAAGAGTCTCACGTTTAAGTAAATCCGCTTCATACGCTTTTTGATCCGCCTTGGCGCTCAGTGGCCCATCGAGCAGACCGTCAACAAACTGCCGCACCAGCGGATCGGTCGTCGTTCTAAATTCCTCCGGCCTTCCCACCATGTGAAAACGCCGCTCCGCAAGTAATGCGAGGCGATCGGCAACGGCAAATGCGGCTTTCATGTCATGGGTTATCACCACGCTGGTAACATTCATCTTCTCTTTAAGATCCAGGATGAGCTGCGCGACTTGTGCACTGCTCACCGGATCAAGACCCGCCGTTGGTTCATCATAGAAAAGAATCCGCGGCTGCATCATGAGCGCCCGGGCCAGGCCGCCGCGTTTTTTCATCCCGCCCGAGAGTTCAGATGGCATGCGGTCAATGCTGTCGCGCAGGCCGACGAGTTGGAGATATATTTTAATCATGATGTCAATAAGTTCTTCGGGCAGATCGGTATGTTCGCGCACCGGCAGCGCCAGATTTTCGCGCAGTGTCATGGAATTGAAAAGGGCACCGGTCTGAAATAAAACTCCCACACTTAGCCGCCACGCATTAAGCTCACGCCGGCTGAATTGGGACAACTCGTGGGTGTGCACCAGCACGTTGCCGCCATCATAGGTAAGGTGCCCCATAAGTATGCGCAGCAGCGTTGATTTTCCCGACCCCGATCCCCCCATCACCACCAGCGTTTCCCCGGGAACCAGATCAATGGTCAGGTCTTCATAGAGCACGCGATCGCCGAAGCTCTTGCGGAGATTTTTAATCTGTATGATCGGTGCCATCACAAAACATCCCCGGCGTGCGCCAGCGCCATTTAAAAGCCCAGATAGAAAAAAACCGTGGTAAAAAACAGATCGGTCAGGATCAGGGCCACGATCGTCATGACCACCGTGCGACTGGTATTGATGCCCACGCCCATGGCGCCGCCCCGCACCTGCAAGCCCAGAAAGCACGCAATGATGCTGATTTCCAGGCCGAATACGGCCGCCTTGATAAGCCCGGTGACAAAATCGCCGACGGTAAGCAGCTGCACCGCGTGTTCGTAAAATTGCACGGGGTTCAGATGGAGAAACAGCGCCCCGACCACCATGGCCCCGACGATCGCCGCCAAATCGCCCACCACCGTGAGGCAGACCATCATGATCACCGATGCCACGAGGCGCGGCACCACGAGAAAGCGTATCGGGTCGATGGCGTGCGCTTCAAGCGCTTCAATTTCCTCCCCCACCACCATCGTGCCAATTTCCGCGGCGATGGCCGAACCACCAAAGCCGGTTAAGACCACCGCAGAAACCAGCGGCCCCATTTCACGGAAGGTCGCGAGCGCCACAATATCGGCGGTGACGGGAACCAGGCCAAACCGGGCGAGTTCCGGCGCCATCTGCATGGCGAGAATGGCGCCGATGCACGCCATCACCAAGGTGACGATCGGCAGGCTGTCGACGCCGATGCGGTTCATCTGCAACCACAGATTTCGCCAACTCAGGCGGCGCCCGCGGCCCGAAAACAGCGCCGGCCCCACCGCAGCGACGGAATCTTTCAGCAAAATGCCGAAATCACCGATCATTTCAATGGTTTGTCGCATCCGGTCCTTTCAGCGCGCCCACCGGGGCAGCATCACCCGCCATCACGGCACCCTGCAAAAGCTGCGCCGCATCCGCCGGGGGCATGTCGTCGACGATGACAAAAAGATTGTCCAACCGGCCGATTTCAATAATACCTCGCGCCAGCTTCGGCGGATGCAAAACATATACCCGGCCCCCCGCCGGCAATCGCTGCATGGTTTCAACAAGCCCGGCGAGACCCGCACCGCCAAAGCGATCGAGCGCCTCCAAGTCCAGAATGAAACTCACGGGCTTATAATGGGCGATCACCTCGATAATTTCTTCCCGCAATTCCGGAATAAGCGCCAGCGTCATCGGGCGGCTCAAATGATAAAACACCCGCCCCCCGCCAAGATTTTGCGCGGTACCGAGTGAACAATTACGGCAGCGGCTTCGCCCCATCGCCTACGCCCCTCCCTTTACCAAACCATGCGATTTTTCCCACTGGCGCCAGCGATCAATCGAAATTTGGCGCGCCGGCTCCGCGGCGTAATACCGATAACCGAAGCGGTGGCCGGTGATTTGTTTCAGGCCGTAGGCACAATAAAACCGTATGGCCGGGTCGGTTGAGTTAAGGCCGCTGATCAATTGCGGAATGGCGCTCACATCATGATTGGCCGCAGCCTGCTTGATGGCGGGAACTTTTAACGCCGGGTCGTGGCTTGAAAGCCGCGGTTGGCCGAGTTCAAAGAGGCCGCAACCGCAAAGCCAGAGGGCCTGGGCGATAATTAAAAGCCCCAGCCCGTGCGGCAGGCGCCGATGAGAACGAAGGCGAAGGCAAGGTGATCGGTCACGGCCGTCCGACGGAGGCCTGTAAGAATGGGCGATACGCATATCTGCAACACCTGCCTGCCTGTTTTCCCGCGCCATTGGTATCTTAGGCGGATGAAGGCCGTTTTGGCCAGCCTCTGATTTTGGCAACACGTCCGGTTGGAGCCTCGTGAATTGGCGCCGATATCTTACAATACACCGCTTGGAATCCGTGAGGATGCCCGAATGGGATGGCCGTGCAAGCACATTTACTTATACTGATATCAACGAATGAACATGTCTGACGCTGCCACGCAGGTGATTTCGGCGGTGCGGGTGTCGCTGACTGAAGCGCCCGGTGCGGCTGCATGGATGCGCGAACAAAGCGGTGGAACGCTGCTGTTGCTGGCGCATTTCTGGGAGCGATTACCCCAGGCGTCGCGTTTTTTGCACCCCGATCTCCACTTGGTGTTTGCCATGCCCGACGGACGCCGGGCCGCAGGCGATCCGCTGGATTGGACGCTGGTTCACGGCGCGATGCTTTATGTGCCCCATGCGCACCGGGCGGAAGTTTTTAGTCGCAGCGCCGCGGGGGCCGATGCCTTGTCGCTATACATTAGCGGCTGGGAGCGGCTGCTGAGGCCCGGGGAGGGCAGCGGTGGTCCGATAACCACGGACAATCGGCCAGTACCTTTGCAATTTTTGACCGGCGACGCAGAAACGGTGGGGGCGATGCTTCCGCAGATGCTTACCTTGGTAAAACGGCGTGCCCCAGCAAGAGAAATTACCAATTATGTGATGGTTTTGCCCGGCAGCGCCGCCGTGATGGAAGATTCCAACGTCCGGGCGGCGCGGATGGACGATGAACCGGTACTGAATCGGTGGCGTCGGCTGTACTCCCACGAACGCGGGATACTGTTTGATTCGAACATATCTGAAAGCATTCGAAGCAACAACATGTTTGTTTATGAGCAGGGGGGACAAATTGTCACGGTTGCCAAGTTTGATGTCGATCTGCCGGAGCATGTGGAAATCGGGGGTGTATTCACTTTTCCGGAATTTCGATCCAAAGGGTACGGCAGGGCGATGATGGGGGATTTGGCCGCTCGGATACGAAAAAATGGCAAGACGCCCATGCTGCAGGTGGATGAGCAAAATACGGTGGCGCACCGATTGTATTTGCAGCTTGGGTGGGTGGATGCGGGGAGATTATGCCGCGTTTGGCTCGTACCGTAGCGCATTGTGTTTGGGCGGCCGCGAGTTTTTGGCGGATGAAACGCCTGCATCGCGAGGGCCCGTATTCCGCAAAGATATCCAATTGATGAAATTTGGATCGAATAGCAACTTGGGGCAGCGACAATACGGTCGGTCAATTGGGGCACAAGAGGGGATAGGCTCCTGGGTGGCGGCGTCGATGGAGCCTAAGCATTTAGAACGCGAAATTCCAAGACGGTGGTAATGGGCATGTTCCACGTGGAACATGCGAGCGACGCATCGACCATTCCCCTGCGTGGCGTCCCGCCAGTCCGATACCGGGCCACCTATCCACCCCGGCATGCGCCCCATTTCCTTCCGAACCCGTGCCGATGCCTCGACCACCGATTTTGCTCTGCCGATCCAATGCTGCTTTGACAACGCACCCCAATCATGCGACGATGTTCCACGTGGAACCGAGCCAAAGCTGGCGCGGCGTATCGCGGCCGGCATCGCCGCGTATCGCCCGGCGAATGAACGCCCGCGGCCACTGGCCCGTCGCCGACATCCATGGAGGAATCTCATGGCAGCAAAACCCCGCTTAGGCCGCGGCCTGAACGCGCTCATCTCCCAGGGTGGATCGACATTATCTCCCGAACCCCACACGACCTACCCCCCCGCATCCCACCGTAGCAGCATGATTGAAACCATTGCCATCGACCAACTTGATGCCAATCCCCATCAACCCCGAGCCGCCATCAACCTTTCCGACCTCGCCGAATTGATCGATTCCATCCGCGTCCATGGCATCCTGGAGCCGGTTCTTGTCACCCGAAAATCCCCCGACCGCTACGAACTCATCGCCGGCCACCGCCGCACCGCGGCCGCCAAGGCCGCCGGCCTGGCCAGTGTACCCGCCATCGTCCGCGACTCCATCACGCCAGAGCAGCAAACCGAATGGGCCCTTATCGAAAATATTCACCGCGAAGACCTTAACCCCGTCGATAAAGCAAAAGCTTATCGGACTTACATCGACCGCTTCCACCTCACGCACAATCAGGCCGGCGAACGCCTCGGCCAAGACCGGGCAACGATATCTAACCACTTGAGAATACTAGACTTAGATTCTGACGCAATCGCCCTGCTCCAAACCGGAGCCATAACCTTCGGCCACGCCAAAGTGCTCGTCGGTGTCACCGACCCACCGCGCCAGCGGCAACTCGCCCAATTGATCGTCGATCAAGGCCTCAGCGTACGCGAACTTGAACGCCTCGCCGCCATCGATGCCGAAATCTCCCCGCAATCCCATGACACCCTGGTGCGCGAGCACGCACGCAGCGTCAAAAGTGCCCATGTGGTTGAGCTTGAGCAGGAGCTTTCCCGAAAACTCGGCACCAAACTCCGCATTTTCCCTTCCAAACGGAAAGGCTCCGGCAAACTTGTCATACAGTATTATTCCCTCGACGAATTCGACCGGATTGTTGATGCAATCTCCGGCCCGCAAAAACATCTTTAACCTCTCCCCCGGAAGCGAGCGCCCATGGCTGAATCAATCCCCACCGTACTCGCTCGGCTCCAGCAACTGTTTCCCCAGGCCCACACCAGCACGCTGCGGCGAATGGTCAGCGATCGACGCGTGGAACTCGCCGGCCGCATCGTCCGCTCCGTCGGGGCACCCGCACCTCCCGCCCAAAGCGTCCACATCCGGCCCGCCAGCAGCCCGTCCCTTCACGGGGCCAATCAAGTGGTATATTGTGATGCAGATATCATTATCTGTGCAAAACCTGTCGGCCTGCTCACCTCGACGGATCCGTCCGAAACCCGGCCCACACTTCTCGCCCTGCTTCAGGCCCAGATGGACCGCCAGGCACCCGGAAGCAAAGTTCATCTCGTCCACCGCCTTGATCGCGATGCCTCCGGACTGCTCATCTTCGCCAGAAATGTGCGCTCGCTGGCGCATCTCAAATCACAGTTTCGGCTCCACACCACCACCCGCCGCTATCACGTGTGGGTGCATGGCAAACCAACCGCCCCCACCAGCGAACTTCGCCATCAGCTTTATGAAGACCCCCTCGGCGGCGTTCGCATTGCGCCCGGCGGAAAATCCGCGATTCTTCACTATCGCACCATCCGCTCGGTGGACAAGCATTCGCTTCTCGAGGTAACGCTTTTTACTGGTCGCAAACATCAGATACGCGTTCAGCTTGCCGCCGTCGGTTGCCCCGTCGTGGGTGATCACCTTTACGGGCCAACGCCGATCGGTATGGGCGAGCGGCTGCTGCTTCATGCCACCGACCTCGCCTTCATCCATCCGCGAACGGGAAAGCCAATGGAATTCCGCCACCTTCCGCCGCACAATTTCAAACCGCCTGCAGCCAACCGTCGCACCCCGCCGCCACTCCCCATCATGCGAAAAAAACGCGGTAAGCGGCGCGCGAGGCGGTAGATCGAAATTACCATTCGCTGCGCGGGCAAGAAAACGGATGAGATACACTGGCGAGATCCACGGATGAGATCCACGGATGGGATACACTGGTGGGATAAGCTGCTGGATAAGCGGGCGAGATAAGTTAACGCCCGAAGCCGGCTGAGCTGTCGGCGTCCCCCTGCGCACCCGCCTGCCCCAAATAGACGGGCAATTTACGCTTCGGATCGCCCGCGAGAAACACCGTCCGCGTCGGAAATGAAAATTCGATGCCAGCCTTCTCGAATGCCGCCATCATCGCCAGATTAAATCGCTGGTTGAGGTCCATGAAACCCCAGTAATCAGACACGGGGCGGTAATAATAATAGATCACAATGTTCAATGATTCGGTTGCCAGATCGGTGAAGTACACCCGCGGCGGGTAATCCGCTGCGTTATCCGGGTTGTGCAGGCGGTCTTTAAATTCTGCCGATTCCAGCAGATCACGAATGATCTGCACCGCCTGCTGCATTTTTTCGACGCCTGCATCGTACGTAATGCCCACCGTCAGAAAACGCCGCAGGAAAGGCCGCGATGAAAGATTCTGCACACTGGTGTTGACGATATCCGAGTTGGGAACCGACACCAGCGTTCCGTCATACAGCCGCAGCCGCGTGGAACGAAATCCGATGTCTTCAACCGTGCCGGTGAAGCCCTGATAAATCACCTGCTGGCCAATTAGAAATGGGCGATCCATAAAAATGGTAATCGAGCCAAAAAGATTTTTAAGCGAATCTTGCGCCGCCAATGAGAGCGCCAATCCCGCAATGCCTATGCCCGCGAGCCACGAGCCGATGTCCCGGTTAAAAACATTCTGCGCAATAAATAGTATGGCGATGATCAACACCACGGCCCGCAGCGTTTTGCGAATGATCGGCACAACCTGTTCGGTCAGCGGCGTTTCGTGGCGCTGGATGAAGCGTTTAAGCCCCAGTTCCACCATCTCCACCACGTTGTACAAATACCAGAAAATCGAAATCGCAATCAGGAACAACACCACTTTTCCGCCCGCCAGCCGCAGCACACTATTGAGCCGCAGCTGCCCCAGACCGATCAGCAGCGCCAGGGCAAAAATAAAAAGATTCGCCGGCTTGGCCAGTGATGAGACCAAAAGCGCCCGAAAATGCCATCCCCGTTTTTCCAGCCGCGCGGATATCGCACCCAGCGTGATAATCAAGCCGCGCCCCAGCGCCACGCCGGCAAAAATCGCAATGATCAACACAAGCCAGTTGATCCACCCATTTTGAATAAACAGGCCATGAATATTTACGGCCTTCATCAGCTTGGCATAAATGGTGCTTAAACTGTGGCTGTGCTCCGCCGGGCGCGTGGCCGCATGGCCCAGGTTTCCAGCGAAAATAACCTTGATGGGAACAACCGCACCTTTCATAACGTCTAATTCCTAACCGGGGAAACCGGATTGTTCAACCGGGGGGCCGAATTTGCGAAGGGCCCAATTTCGCCATGGATAGGCCGCATCCCGTCAGCACGCGCTGTGCATAGATGCGGCTCGAACCACTTTGGGCCGCAATCGCGGCACGCGCGCGGGCGCTCATTGCCGCCGCGGCTTCCGGGTGCTTAAGCCATTGATCAACCGTTTCGATCAGCGCCGGGCCATCACGAATTTCAACCGCTGCATCGGCGGCTAAGAGGTCCTGCACCACGTCCGCAAAATTCCACGTGTGGGGTCCAAAACAGACCGGCCGCCCAAGTGCCGCCGCTTCAATCATGTCGCTGCCCCCCAGCGGCACCAGAGATCGGCCCGAAAATATTCCGCCCGCCGCCGCGTACAATTTCCGCAATTCTCCCATGGTATCGAGCACAATAATGTGTTCGCCCGACAATTCGCGGCCCGTGCAGCCATCTGGATTTTCCGACCGCCGCACCACCTTAAATCCGCGAGCCTTGATCTTTTCCAACACCTGCGAATAAACCTCCGGCTTACGCGGCGCGATCGCCAGCCGCAACTGTGGCCATCGCAGGCTTAAAGCCGTGTACCCCTCCAGCAGGAAATCTTCTTCTCCGGGGCCTGTGGAACCAGCCACCAATAGCCACTGGCCGGGGCCAATTCCGAGCGCCTTCGCCATCGCCGCGGCACCGGGAACTTCCGTGGAAAAATCGGCCGTGTCATACTTCATGGTCGGCAGCACGGTGATCTTTTCTTCCGCCACGCCGAGAGCCATGAAGCGCTCGGCAATGGGCCGGCTCTGCACGCCAATGTGTACCGCGTGAGAAAGCATCCTCCCCATAAGGGGTTTCACCAGTGCATATCGCTTGAAACTGCGAGCGGTCATGCGGCCATTGATGATCTCAACCGGAATAGACCGCCGCCGACATTCCGCCATGAAGTTCGGCCACACTTCCAATTCCACCAAGGCCACAAAATGCGGTCGCACAGTGTTGAGAAAGCGCCGCACCGCAAATGTAAAATCGAGCGGATAACGCAGCACCACCACACGACGGTTTTCCGCCGGATACAGCGCCCGCGCCCGCGCCATGCCCGTATCAGTAGTCACCGTGAGAATCACCTGAACGCTTTGATCCGCCTCAAGTATTTCACGCACCATTGCCCCAACCGAGGTTAATTCTCCCACCGATACACAATGGATCATCACCCGACAGCCGCTGATTTGGATGGACTCGCGTCGGTCGGCCGCTATCTTCCCCAGCCTCGCCGCCCAGTCGGATCGATACCGGCCCGTCCGCAAGCTGCGCAGCAGTAACCAGGGCGAAAAGGCGATCAAGCCAAGCAGGTAGATGATGTCCAATAGAATCGCGATGATCTCCGCAGACGCATAAGCGCAAAGGGGGAACCCGCCGCTTACGGCTTATGCGTGGGCGGGTGTGCCAGCAGCCAGTCACGCAGTTGCAACATTTGCTCACGCCGTGATGCCGGATCGGCATCGCCAGACGCACGCCGGGTTTTCGGGGGCAAATCAGCCGCCCCAACCCGCGGCTTAACCCTTGGTGCAGCCGCCGCCTGCTGCTCAAGCGTGCGAACCGAAGGATGGTGATCGGCAGTCTCTGCGTCCGCCTCGCCGCCCGCACTCGCTGTCTCCGCCGTACTTTCTGCACGCTCCGGTTCCGCAGGCCATTGAAATTCAATGCGGTACAACGTTTTTCCCGGCGGCGGGATGATGGGATAGATTTGGTGCAGCTCCGCAAGCAGGGCGGCGAGATCGCTAAAACCATCAGCTTGCGCGTCGACCTCGGTCAGGTCATTCAAGTCATTGATGACGGTTATGGCCGTGATGCGTAATCGCCCGAGGCCCGGTGTATAGCTGATCTGGCCAACACGCACGATCGGCCGAGTCCAGAATCGCAGGGTTTGGCGTTTTTTCCCCGCCCGAACCAAATCCACCAGGTGTTTTTTAAGTAGCAGCATGAGGAAAAGATAAACCAATCGCCGGGAGATTGCCATGCGGCTGGCGCGTACCGAGTACATCGATGCACTGCACCGGTTTATCCGCTCGGAATGAATGCATCCCCCCCCGCGTGTCCAACCATGTTTAGCCGATCAGCCCACACCCCCGCGCTATTTAGCCGGCGGCCCAGGCGGAAAACCGCGGCCGCCGTGTGGTTCAGCGTGCGTCACTAAGCCGGCCAGCATAGGAGCCTTTCCAAGTAATCGCCGGGTTGCGACGGCGTGATTTTTGGCACCCATCAAGCAGCGGCGACGAATGGCGTACCTGACGCAGAGGGTACACCGAGGAGCCGCGCCGCAGAGGGGGGGCAAAAAGCACGCCGCCCCGCGGGGTGGGCCTGAAATGCC
>JAJZGD010000029.1 GCA_021804985.1 Planctomycetota bacterium | reverse complement strand
AGGCCCATCCCAATCCCGGCCATTACTCGGACAGGCTCCTCGTGGCCGCGGGTCGGCGTGCTGCCCGCAGGCAGCCTCTGTGCCTCTGCGCCTCTGCGTGAGACAACCGTCGTTTCAGTTAATTTATGGAATCATGCCTCCGGCATGATGTAATTAATTAATATCTCACGCAGAGAAGGGGAGACGCAGAGACGACGCGGTGCGCGCCCAACCCGCGCGTTGGCCCGGCCCGCGCGCCCGCGCCCCCGCGGCATTTAGCCGGCGGCATGGTGCCGCCGTGGGTCGTGTTGTTTGCTGGCGGCGGAGTGTGGAAACGGTTCCTCGTGCGCGGCGCGGCTGCACGCTGTGGTCATCATGCCCAATCAAACCCCCAGGGTGACACAGGCATTCCTGCCTGTGCCCCGTCGTGCCACAAACACAGACAAGAATGTCTGTGCCACATTGGCAACATCATGCGCGCGGATGGGACTCCAAAGCCCGCTAACCGCGGCGCATTCGCCGCGCCCTAAGCCGGCCAGCCTGCTGGCCGCGGGTCGTCGGCTGGCGGCCGCAGGCTGCTGTTTCACTGCCGCATTCCGCCTCGCCGCAGTCTGCGTTACCGCGTTGCCCTTTTTCGCCGCCGCCATTTTGTTTTTTTCCCTCGCATTATTCCCAGCGGCTCCTGGCATCCCCGCGGGGCAGGTCGGGCTTTTCACCGGTGTCCAACAGGTAATCTCCGTACCCGTGGTAGATCAGTTCGGTAAGCCACTGGGCGCGGAGTATAACGGCCACCAAGTTTATGAGACGATAAATGGCGGCAACCAGTCTGGGATAAACACTACACTGAAGAACGGATCGTACAACGACCCCGTGGGATTTTACGCTCTTACAGCCCCACCCAACCTGGTCGCGGCCGGGAGCCAAGCCGAGTTGAATTGGCTCGCGGCCAGCGCGTCGCAGGCCACGATCGGCTTGCCGCAGCAGAGCTCGCCCCAGATCGCGGTAACGATTGCGGGGTTTCCGTTGGCACCAACGGCCAGCTCCAGCGGCGCCGTGGCCATTCCCGGCAACAGGGTCGTGAGCTACGGGATTCTCGATGGCCAATATGTGCTTACGGTAAAATGGAATGCCCCGTGATGGCGGGGCTGGTCCCGCTCATGGATTTGGCGTTACTGGATTGAGGAGTGTTTCATGAGAAATCCACGAAAGATCGCCAAGTGCAGCGCTGCGGCGGTGGCAATCCTTGGATTTGCTTGCGTCGGTGCCACCCACGTAGCGCCTCCCCCTCCGCCGTTGTTTGGGGGACGCCGGTTCAACAGGCAGCTGCGGCGGGAGTGCCGCCTGGCCATAGAGGACGCGGCCGCCAAGGCGCGGCCGGGCAAGCCGCGCCCGTGGCGCTATTACGCTTATTCGGTAGAAATGGCTCCACCCACCCGGACGCTCGGCCCGCGTGGGCTGACCAAATATCTGCGATCGCGAATGCCCGCCAGATGGCGAATTTGGCGCGACCGTCGTGATAGAAACGTTGTCCATGTCGCGTTGAGGCGGCTGCTTGCATGGAAGAAAAATCCGCTAAATGGCCGCCTGACAATCCACGGGGTTTACACAATCCGCCAGATCGAGAAAGAATTTATCGATAAGTTGTGCCCGGGGACTATATTCGTCAACGTAGTCCCCTCGCTGCCAGGCACCGGAGGCAACCCAATGGCACCTGATTACAAAATGATCGAAACTCCGCTGCGGTTCAATATCAAGAACATGACACTGCGGCGTTTCCTCACGAGCGGCTTCGGGCACCGCATAAGCTACAAGCCGCCGCCGAGGTGGTTCGGCGGTGTCACTTGGGAGGCGTTATTCACACTGCGTGACGGAAAGTTCGCCCTACCGCTGACGCTGGACATCGAATTCTATTACACCAAGCTCCTACCCTCTGCCGTTGTCCACCGGCCGCCGCAATCTCGGGGCAGGCAAAAGCGATGAGGGGCAACGGTGCCACGCGTCCGCAGCCGGGCCGCTTTGGAGTCTGCCCAATTAACAGAAAGGGCCGCGGTTTTAGCGGCTGTGCCCGGCCTTGGTGGTTGTCCCAAACCCGGTCAGCCGGTTAGCGTGCCTGGCCTCCAGACCTTTGGCCCATTGAAACATCCGATGCGCATCGCCGCCGCAGCGCTTGACGATCCGCTGCCGCACGGAGCGCACTCTTTTAACCACGGCATCATCTTGGTTTTCAGTCATCTTTTACCTCCATAAGCAATAAATCCGGTGTTGTTATTATCGGGGCCGCCAGCCCAAGCTCGCCGTTCACGATTTGCAGGTGGCGTATCTTATTGGCGTTAGCGAGGTGCCGACAATTCCATGTCAGCAAAAAGTGCATGCCGTAATAAGATGCGACGGCCAGATGGTAGGCGTCTCCCAGAGGCATGATCTTTTTCCGCATGTAGACGGTAACGATTTCCTCGACGGTGGGAATAACTTCCAGCCAGGGCAGCGGCTCGATCATCGCCAGTGCCTCACGCCGGCCGGGAAAGTCACCTTCCCGCAGTTCCCCGAATACGAAGGCTGAACTGTAAAGTTTATAGGCGGAACGGTCTTCCTTCCACCACCTCCGGGTGCTTTCGCGCCGCGAGATCATTTCCGGTTCAGACCGTACCTCGTGGTAAAAACTCGGAATAGTCGTCTCAATATAAACTGTTCGCTTCATATGCGGCATATTTTACCACGGCACCTGGCGGCGAAACATCGCTGCGGAAAAACTCCGCGACGATCCGCTTAATCCGGGCTAAAAAGCACGCCGCCCCGCGGGGTGGGGCTGAAATGCCCCGCCTGCTTTGTTGTCGGATATCGATGACTCGTTATTCAGAGTCGGCTCGATCCTCCAATGCATTCAGGCGCCGCGCATTCGCGGCATTTCAGACCCATCCCAATCCCGGCCATTACTCGGACAGGCTCCGGTAGCAATCTCGGCTGGCGGCCTATCCGGCGAAAAACCGTTCATCGCGACGACGCAGCCCCGGCGATGACAATTCGGCTCCGGTGGTGTATGTTTAAGCCAACGGAATTTCCGGACTGATTTGATTTCTTACCGAGGAGTTTATCCATGGCGGAAAATGCCCCCAATCCCAACGGCGAGGCTGCCGCACAAGCCATGACCGTGCAGGTGCGCGAGCAAGACCTTACAACGCATTACACCAATATCTTCAGAATGTCCGGCACGCACGAAGAACTTTTTGTCGATTTTGGCGTCAACATGCAGCACCACGATCAACCCAATACCGTCGTGCTCGACTTCAGCAATCGCATGGTCATGAGCTTTTTCACCGCCAAAAAACTGGCCGTGGAACTAAGCAAAGTGGTCAATCGGTATGAACAGGTATACGGTCCGCTGCAATTGGATCCGCGCCAGCGGCAAATTCGGCCGAACGCCTGACGCACCGCCAACGCATCGGCAGAAAATCGAGATGACACGTGGACGCGGCCTATATGGCGGCCTCCCTTCGGCTGCAATTGGAATTAGATCAGGCCCTTGGGCTCGGTGATGCGCCTTGGGGCGCGCCGTTGGCCCATGGCAGGGGTGATGGACGAGCCATGTCGCGCGCGGCGACGGCGGACCAGCATACCTCGGCCAAACATTCAGCGGGCGCATCGGCAGCAAAAGGCAATCCGCGCGGCTCCGCGATGATGAGGCCGCCCGATCCGCCCCATCCAGCCACGCCCGCAAGCGTTTCGGCGCATCAGCCACAAATTGATTTCGCCTTGGAGGACACGGTGCCGCCGGATTTAATGCGTGCCAAACTTCAGTTGCCGCTGGGGCCTGCCCCCGCCGATCGAGAAGCGCGGATGCGCGAGATCGCCATCGCTGCGGATGTTGCCTTGGCGCCATACCTAAATCAGATCGCCACGCGGGTGGTTTTTGGTGAGGGGGATGTAAATGCCCGCCTGATGTTTGTGGGCGAAGGGCCCGGCGGGGAAGAGGACAAACTTGGGCGTCCATTTGTCGGCCGATCCGGTCAACTGCTCGATAAGATGATTATCGCCATGGGCCTCACGCGGGAATCGGTTTATATTGCAAATATAGTGAAGCTGCGATCGGCGGATCTCGATGAATCGACGGGGCGGCTGAAGGATCGCATTCCGACGGACGCCGAGGTGCGGCGTGGCATCGAATTTCTCGATTTACAAATTGAAACCATTGCGCCGGCGGTGATTGTGACGCTTGGTGCCACAGCGCTAAAGTACATGCTGGGGCGGCAGGAAAATGTCAGTCGCGTGCGTGGGGTGTGGCAGGCGTATCGCGGCATTGATCTGATGCCCACGTTTCACCCATCATTTCTGTTGCGAGCCTATACACCGGAAAACCGGGCAAAAGTATGGAGCGATTTGCAGGCGGCGATGGAGAAGCTGCGTCAAAAGGGGTGAACGGGCGTCGCGGCCGGAACGTGCCCGAAATGGCCACACACGCCGAACTTGCCCCTGCTTGCCAAACGTGTCCCGCACGCGCCCGTTGGCTGCGTTGGCGCAGGCGGGCGATCGGTGCGGCCCGCGCAACCCCCCAAACCCCGCGTCCCCATGCGCTCCGCGGCGCGGATTCATTGCAGGCGGTCGATATCCACATCGAAATTAGCGGCCTCGGGCGTCATGCTGGTGAAATGGGCCTGCGCCATCCCATAGGGCGCGATCCGCAAATCCATCCAGCCGCTTTTCCCCTCCATCATCACACCGCGGGCATCGAGAAACGCATACTGATATTGCAGATAAAGTTCGTCGTCAGTGAGGTTGCGAATCGGCACAACGACATCGAGCTGCCCGCCGCCAACCCGCGAGACGATCGGCTCCTTGACGACAATTTTTCCCTGCAGGCTGTAGCTGGTCAGATGAATTTGCGGATACGGCGAAAGCGAATCGACATAAGGCACAACCGGCCCCTGGCAACCCGCCAGCAGCAGGCAGATGGAAGCGCCGGCCACCAGGGCGGCCAGTGCAAATCGCGGACGATGACTGCGAAACGTTTTCAACATGTTTTTCTCGGCTCCGTGGTTTATGGTCACTGGCACATTCAGCAGCAACAGCTGTTGCTGGCCGCCGCATTTACTGGCCGGCCGGGTTAATCGCCTGCTGCTGAGTGATACGCTGCTGCGTTTGGGTGCGTACGGTGGTGGTTTTCGTTTTGATGATGGTGGTTTTTAGCACCATGGGGCCCGTCACTTCCAGATCGACCGTATTGTTTTGCAGGTCGAACGCTTTGATGCCCGTAGAAACGCCGACATCTTGTTTGAGCGCAGAATAAAAATCACCCGGCGACCCATCGTATTGCACGGCAAGCCGCCCATAGGCAGTGGCAGAACTGCCGGTCATGCCGCGGTTAACCACCAGCGATACGCCCGGCACTTTTTCGACAAAACGCTTGATCGCCAGCAGATCATCAATGCCGGCTGCGTTGTAAATCCGCACGACCAGCGGATTGTAGGCGGTGGCCGATCCACCCCACACGCCAGAAAGTTTCTGCATGATTTTATCTGCCAGATAACCAGTGTACATATTTATATTGGTTTTACTCATAGGGAGCGGCATGTCCACATAAGCGGCGCCTAAAACGCGGGCGTCGGTCGTGGATATGGCCGATGCGAGCATGCGGATGGCGGGCTCGCCGGTGCTTGATTGCCCGGTGGGGGCGGCCTTGATCTCAATGAGCACATCGGTTTTCAGTTGATGCTTCAGCAGCGGCAGCACCCGCGGATCGCCATTTTGCAGGCGTAAAAAACTTTCGCGGCTCAGGACCTGTTGGGCCATGGATGGGTCTTGAATATCCACCTGTCCATTGGCGTTCAGGTAGTCGATCATGGAAATCTGGATCGCATCGAAATCCGCCTGCGAAGCGGAAATTTGCCGGTCCGTGGTGGGGGTGGGCACACGGATCACCTCCACCATCAGGCGGGGCTCGCGCTGATTTTGATACGCTTGCACATAGGCGGCTTCATCCGGCAATGGAACGTGGCCGGCATATGGATTGCCCGTGGTTTGGCCATAGGCGCCGGGTGGCAGCGGTTTTTGATAGGGCACCGGCTGGTACGCGGCCTGGTCTTGCGGGCCGGGGATGGCAAAATTCTGCACGGGTTGCGAGCACCCACCGAGCAAGCCAATGAGCGCGGATGCGGTTAACACCAGGATGCTGCACGGTTTGGCCATTTGTCTTCTCCACCGGTTGGGGCGCAATCGTAATGAGGCGCCTAACCACATCGCCATTCGTTCATCGGGCGACCTCAACACGCCGCCGCAACCCGGCCATTACTCGGACAGGCTCCTGGGCCTTTCGCCTGGCACCTGTGTGCCCTGCTACCGAAGGTCTGAACGCATGAGGATTATAACAGTTGCGCCCGCGGGGGGGGCATCATGTATGCAGGCAAAACCGGAGTGGCGATGATTTTGGCCTGGGGCAAGGTGGTGGGGCGGCGGGGTAATGGCATACGGGCCGATGGCGACATCTCCGGAACAGGCAAATGGCCGCCACCGCCTGATCAGCCGCCAAATCAGTGGATGGCGTCCGGCCCGTCCACCGCCTGACCACCGGGCCCGATCACCAACCCGACCATTTGCCCACCCGGCCCGGCCCGGAGCGGACCTCCGTTGCAGCCGGTGCCCAAGTCACGGCCGGACAGAAAAATACCGGCGAATGATGGCCTGATACGCAGCGGGCACCGATCGCGATGGTGTTTCGGTGGGGGGGATGGCGGTGTGCCGGCCGGCAACCGCAGAGGTAGCGCCCCCGGAGGCAGCCCCCCGCTGAGAAGTGTTCCGCGGGCTGGGCATCGCCGCTTGATAAACGCGAACACCGGCTGCTGCAAACCCCAGCGCAGAGCCGCCGGCGCTTGCAGGAGATGGATGGACCCCGGCTTGGCTGCTGCCCCGGCTCGCAACATGCGGCAAATGATGGGGGCCATTGGGCAATGTCGAATGCCCGGCATTTGCAGGCATGTGGCCGCCGGAACCGTTTGGCAAATCCATATGCTTCAAGGCGTCGCTATCCTTTTCTAAAAGCTGATGGATTGCGGCCGCGGCGCGATGAAACATCGGCGCCTGATGGCCGTGGCGGCCGGCGTGCAGCGCCCCTTGGACGGCTGCGAGTGTGGAATGCGGAAAATTTATCGGCCGCAGCAGCGAGATTTCGTTCCGCAGTTTTTTCAACCCTTCGGCAAGCGCGGTGGATCGGCGCCCACCGCGTCGCTGTAGCGCCGCGAGCTGCTTTACCAAGCGCTTTTCAGTTTTAATATTTGCCTTCAGCTTTCCCGCCAGAGCGGCGCTGGCAATCGCTGGCGAAGGGGTTGGCGCCGGTTTGGTTTTGCCCTGCATCGCGCTATGCGGCGCAACGCGATTCCTGGCGCCCGGGTTCAGACTGCGAGGGGAATGCAGCGGCAGCAGCGGCCTGGCGGCCGGTATTGGGGCAACGCGTGCGGCGAACCAATTATTAAACCACGCAGGCCCCCCTGCACTGCGATGGGTTGGCGGTATCAGCAACAGGCAGGCGCAAGCCGCGGCAGTCGTCAATCCGACGGCGGCCCAGCGCGGGCCAACCTGTGCGGCGGCTAATAATTTATCCAGATGACATTGGCCAACGGCTACGGTGGCCTGCTGATAAGTGCGGCGCCTAAAATAGGCTGCGATCGGAGCGGTGTCGGATGCCATGGATTCAAGCGAGCAAAGGCTCAGGGCCGCAGCGGCTGTGGATGGTAAATTGCCGGCACCATCGAGCTGTGCGGCGAGTTGGCGGCCATTGGGCAAGCGAAGGAAGCCAATCGCTACGCTGGCAAACGCAAATAGCGCCAGCGGCAAAGGGGTAAACGGTCCGAAAAGGCTGACCACTGCCGCGAGACCCATAGTGATGGCGATCCGTTTGCCAAACCCTGCGCCGTCAAACACCTTACGGCAACGGCGCAACAGCCAAATGATCGCAAGCAACGCGGGCGCCAGAAGCCAGAAATTGGTATTGAATCGCACCGCCTGCACCAGCCATAAGGCTATGAATAAAACCGCGGCCATTTCTGCAATGTTCGCGGTGATCGCGAGCACGGCTGCGAGCCAAGCCCGGCGGCTGGCGCCGGCAAATGCCCGCTTAAATTGTGTGGCGGCTTCGGCAGCGGCCGATTGGGGTTCGGCAGATGGTGCAAACCAAAACGTCATCGCCTTATTTTAACGCGCCGTATCGCGATGGCAGAACAGGCACGGGCGCAGCCACGAGCGGCTCATCTGGCGACCCAACTGCTGGCTTAACTGATCGCCCATATAGCGGCCCCTCCGCTGGCCCATCAATCGACCACTTTCGTGGTTTTATTTGGGGCCGGGCGATGCCTGTCGGCCACCGGCGCCGGCGCGTGCGTCGCGAGATGCGAGATGGTGGCATACGTCAGCCGTCCGCATTGCCGAAGGAGATTAAGCATGTCGATGCATTTGGTATAGCGGGCCTGCTGATACGTCAGGTTGGCGGCCAGATATTGGTCTTGCGCGGTGATGACATCGAGATTGGTGGTTAGCCCGGCATTAAAAGAATGGCCCGCCTGATCAAAGGCCGCACGGGTGGCCTGCATTTCGGTGCGGGCGTCCGCCACCAACTCGCTGGAAGTTTGCCAGTCGGACAGCGCGATGCGAACCTGCTCTCGAATTTTACGGCGAAGCATTTCCTGTTCCAGCAGGGCCTGCCGCAGCTGGGAGTAGGCCTTGCGTATATCGTTGTAGATCATCCCCCCTTCAAAAATGGGGATGTTGACGGTAAACAGGCCATTCCACCAACTGTCGCTCGGGAAGCTTTCCTTATATAGAAACGTATCGAAGTTGATGGATACGGTGGGAAAATATTCGGCAATCGCGGCTGTCACTCTCTTTTTCGCTACCACCACCGCATCTGCGTCCGCCCGAAAATCTTGCCGGTGCAGCAGGGCGATGCGATAAATTTTCGGCAAGCTGGGAATATGCGATGGCGGTTGGAAAAGATTTTCAAGCCGCGCATGGCCAAGGCTGTTAACGCCGATCAGAAATGCGAGCGTGGCCCGCCCGCGCTGCACCTGATTTTGGGCGTTGGTCAGCTGAACCTGCGTTCGGGCG
The DNA here is from genome assembly GCA_021804985.1 of Planctomycetota bacterium. Lineage (GTDB taxonomy): Bacteria > Planctomycetota > Phycisphaerae > WQYP01 > WQYP01 > JAJZGD01. The sequence goes on along the minus strand of JAJZGD010000029.1, from coordinate 13,241 downwards.
GTATCGGCTTGATCCTGCAGCACGGTAAGTCGCAGGGCAATTCCCGCTTTTTCCTTTCGCAGTTCGCTGGCAACGGTGGCGTGTTGCACATGCAGGGTCTGCATGAGCACCCGCGTCGCCCGACTCGCGCTGAGCACGGCGTAATAGGTTTGGGCGGTCTCGAGCAGCAGGCTGGATTGCAGATTCAGCAGCAGCGATTTTTGTTCGCCTGTAAACGACCCCGCCGCCGAAATGGCCATGGAATCTCGCAGCACATTGACATTCAGTTGGGCCGCAATGGGTGCATCGAAGTAGTGGGTTTGGAAAAACTGGCCGAAGCCATGCGGAAATGTCGCCTCATTAAAACCCTGGCGCTGGTAGTCTGTGGGTGCGAGGCCGACGGTCGGGAAAAAGTTCGCGAAGGCCCGATCTTTGGCAATCAAGGCCTGGAGATAATTTTCGCCGGCGATGGCCAGCGACTCATTGTTGTCATTCGCCATTTTCAGTGCGGTTGCAAGCGTGAGCACCGCCGGAACTTTTCGCGGCAGCGGCTGCGGATAAGCATGCGTGATGGCCCGGTAGTGATTAACTTCCTCCGTCTGATTGATACACCCTGAAATCAGCAGGCACATACCGCCGCACAGCGCCGCCACCAGATGATGTTTTATTGATTTCACGGTTTTACTCCACCACCGGGGCACTTTTGAACGACGGTGTTTTCAGGATCAGGGCCACCGGGATCACCAACAGGAAAACCAGAGCCAGAAAACGAAATGCATCGATGTAAGCCATCATGTGCGATTCACGCTGCACGGTATTATAAATATCCGCCTGCGCCGCGTGCCCGGCCGCTGCCACCGCCATGCCGCCATGCTGAAAAGCCTTGCTGATGGCGGCCACATTGCTGCGATAAACGGCGTTGAGATTGTTCACCGATCCGACGAGATAATTCTGGTGCCTTTGGGCCATCTGCTGGACAAAACTCACGGAAAGTGAAATGCCGACACTGCCTCCAATGTTTCGCGCCAGATTGATGATGCCCGAAGCATCGGCAAGTTTATCGCGCGGTACAAACCCAAACGCCGCCGTGTTGAATGGCACAAACAAAAACGCCAGGCCAACGCCCTGCACGGCGCGGCACATGGCGAGGCTGTAAAAATCGGCGTGCAGATTCAGCTTCGACATCATGTACAGGGCGACGATATTCCAAAACACTCCAAAAATGATCAGCCATTTCGTGGCGATGCGCGGGATCAAAAACCCAACCAAGGGCATAAAAAAGAAAACCACCATGCCGCCCGGCGCCAGCACCATCCCCGCAAGTTTGGAGTCGTACCCAAGCATGCGCTGAACCATCAGCGGAAGCAGGGTGGTGCTGCCATAGAGAATGCCGCCGAAAAGGAACATGCCCAGCGTGGCAATGCCGAAATTTTTCGTCCCCAGCATCCGAAAATTCACAATGGGGTGTTTATGATTCCATTCCCACCACACGGCCGATACGATTCCGACCACCGCAACCACGGCGAGAATGCGGATAAGTGGCGAGGCGAACCAGTCGGCATCTTCACCCCGATCCAGCATGATCTGCAGGCTCGCGAGCCCGATAGCCAAAAGCCCGAAGCCGAGGTAATCGATTTTGGTTTCGCGCAGTTTAATGCGCCGCTGGTTGGGGTTGTCTTGAAGTAAAAATGACAGAAAAAAAAGCGTCACAATGCCGATCGGCACATTGATGAGAAAGCACCATCGCCAGGTGAAATTGTCGGTGATCCATCCGCCAAGCAGCGGGCCGAGTACCGGCGCCACCACCACCACAATGCCATACGTCGCCATCGCGGTCCCGATTTTTTCCGGTGGAAAAATGTCGCGAAGAATGGCCTGCGCTCCCGGTTGCAGCCCGCCGCCCCCCAGGCCTTGAATGATGCGGCAGATGATTAGCGTATTAAAACTTGGCGCCATGCCGCAGAAAAGCGAACTCAGCGTAAACAACGCCATGCAACCCATGAAATAGCGCTTGCGGCCGAAAGCGGCCGTAAAAAATCCATTCAGGGGCAGCACAATGGCATTGGCCACGAGATAACTGGTAAGCACCCATGTGCTTTGGTCGATGGTAGACGCCAGGGATCCCGCGATGTGCGGCAACGCGACATTGGCAATCGTGGTGTCAAGCACCTCCATAAACGCCGCCATCGCCACCACGGGCGCGATCACCCACGGGTTAATGGCCGGTCGGGGCGGATTTTCAATGGTAAGGGCGGTTGTCACTTCACCTTTACCTCAGGCTCGCATGACATGCCCGTGGCCAGGTACGGCATGTTTTTGGGCAAATGATGGAAGAGAATTTTGACCGGGATACGCTGCACCACTTTGACGAAATTGCCCGTCGCATTTTCGGGTGGCAGCAGACTGAAGGCCGCACCGCTGCCGGCCTGAATGCTTTGCACGCTTCCATTAAAAGTATATTGGGGATAGGCGTCGACCGTGATGGTGACTGGATCGCCCGGTTTGAGGTTCGTCAGATCGGTTTCCTTAAAGTTGGCCACCACCCAGACTTTTTTGCTCACAATGTTCAGAAGCGTCTGGCCGACCGAAACATAATCGCCCGGCTCCACCGATTTTTTCGTCACGTAACCGCTCACGGGGGCGTAGATATGGCAATAAGATAACTTGAGGTTCGCCAGCATCAGCTCCGCCTTAAGTTCATGCACCTGAGCCTGGCTGGAGGTCAGTTCACTGGCCCTTTGGCCCACCCGCTGCGGCACAACGTCGTACGACGCCTCTTTCGCCTGCGCCTGAACCAGTTGCGAACGCGCCTGGGCCACCAGTGCCTTCGCTGCCTGCATACCGGCGGCGGCGGCGAGCACCCCCGCACGCGTCTGATTCAGATACGCCTTTTTCGCCAGCAGCGTTTTCCGCGCGGCCAGCACATCCGCAGCGGCGGTTATCGCGGCCGCCCGAAACGTATCGACCTGAAATGGCGTTACATCGCCGGTCTTCACCAAAGATCGGTAGCGGTGATAGTCGCTGGTGGCTTTTTGTGATTCGGCAATCGCCGCCACCACATTCGCTTTGGATCGCGCGATATCCGCCTGCGCAGATGCCACCGCGGCGCGGGCCTGCGCCAACGTGCTCAAGGCCTGGGCAACCCCCGCCTTGGCGCTGGCGATCGCGGCGGTGGCAATTTGCACGCCCGCCCGGGCCTGATCAAGGGCCGCCATCGAACTGCGGCGAGTGAAACTCAGTTGAAATTTCGATGCCCCTGCAATCGCTCGCGCTCTATCCAACTGCGCCTGCAGGCTGGCCACTTTGGCGGCGAACGGGCGCGAATCCAGCGAAAGCAGCAGCGTTCCTTTTTTTACAAACTCGTTGTCCAGCACATCCACTTTTAATACCTGCTCAGAAATGCGCGGCGCTATGCCTGTGATGTGGGCCCGAATAAACGCATCATCGGTCGAAACGTACGACAGCGAATGAAGGTAATAAGGAATACCGAAAATCAGCCCCAGCACCACCGCCACACCGCCGCCAATCAGAAAAACTTTTTTGCGGGTGCCGCTTTTTTTCCCATCCGGCGGCTTGGCCGCAGCGCCTTGCGGTGGGCGGCTGGTGCTGCGAAACGTTTCTCCCGAGGCCGCCGGTGGCGCCGGCTGCATGTCAGACTGCGTCATGGTGTATCAATCTCCGTTGGACCGTGCCGCTGAATCGGCGGCTGAAAAATATGCCCCTGAAAAATATGCCCCGCCCAAAAAATATCCCCCGATTTGTGAGCCATGCATTTCCCACGAATCACAAGCCCTGCTTTTAATTCTTCGCCCGCAAGGTCGGCAAATCCAATTGCAGCAGTGCGGTAATACCCCCGATCGAAAACGCGGAGAGATTCTCCGCAATTTCGTCGATGGTCGCTTCATCATATTGTGCAAGGCCCCGCAGCCGTAAAACCACGTGGCGGCAGCGATAATAAAACAGGCATTGCCCCACCACCGATTCCATCACCTGCTGAAGCATTTTTGCATCCACGTGGCCGCCGTGCATATCCGTGACGATGCTCGCAAGATGCTGGCGAATCGGCTGGATTTTAATTTCAATAAGCTCGTCGAGTGCCACCGAAGGCTCAGCAATCTCCCGCGCCACCAGCTTGTTGTACCATTCCGGCCGATCGGGGCTGAGCAGGCAGTCGAGATAACGCCGGATAAAACGCCGCAGCGTTACACGCGGGTTCTCGCCGACCGGGGCGGTCACCAGCGGTTGATCGGCTTCGCCCGAGACCCGCCGCCCAAACGTGAGTACTTCGTGATAAAGTTTTTCCTTGCTGCCGAAGTAATAATTGACCGATGCGATATTCGCCCCCGCACGCTGCGAAATCATCTGAATCGTGCTCGCCGCAAAGCCGTGGTCGGCGAACGTTTCGCCGGCGGCCTCTAAAAGGCGCTGGCGCGTGGAGTCGGGTTCGGGATCATTTCTTCGCGTCACACCATCTCACTTTATTGCGCCAACCAAACCGGCAGTAGAGAAATATCTTAAACACATAATTGAAACGTTCATTTGAAAAGTCAAGTGCTCGATGTCTACAATAGGCTGCTGCCGATGGTGGCAGATCGATTCGCCCGGGGTTAAACGCACCGCCCGACAGCGGCATATTGGGGTTATAGAAAATGTCTAAACTATTTGAAAACATGAAGTTAGGGCGTATTGATTTGGCCAATCGGCTCGTCGTCGCACCTATGTGTCAATACAGTGCGCAAGATGGCTGCGCTACCGACTGGCATCTGCAGCACCTTTCAAATATGGCCTGCAGCGGCGCCGGAAGCGTGATTATTGAAGCGACCGCCGTCGAAAGAATCGGTCGAATCTCCCATGGATGCCTCGGCCTTTACACGGCCGAGACGGAACTGGCACTTAAAAAGGTGCTGGAATTTGTCAAAACCATTCGGCCCGACGTGCGCATCGGCATTCAATTGGCCCATGCCGGGCGCAAGGGCTCCTCGCAGATTCCTTGGCGCGGTGGAGGAACACTGCCCGCCGACGAAGATCCATGGCCGACCGTCAGCGCCTCAGCGCTCGCCTTTGATAATGGTTGGCCCATCCCCCAGACTTTAAGCCTGCAGGGCATCGCACGAATTACAGCGGCTTTTGTAACCGCAGCGCAACGTGCGGTGGCGGCGGGCGCTGAGATAATCGAAATCCACGGCGCCCACGGCTATTTGTTGCACCAGTTTATGTCGCCGCTGAGCAATCGGCGCCGGGATGATTATGGTGGATCGCTGGACAATCGGATCCGGCTGGCGCTGCAAGTGGCAGAACGTGTCAAGGCGGTTTTGCCCCCGCACGTGGCGCTGGGCATGCGACTGACCGGCACCGATTGGCACCCCGACGGCTGGGCCATCGAAGATGCCTGTGAGCTGGCAAAACGCCTGAAGGCCATGGCACTGGATTATGTCTGCGTATCATCGGGGGGCATTGTGCCGCATGTTCGGATCGACACATTCCCCGGCTATCAGGTGGAGCTGGCATCAAAAGTGCGGCACGCCTCAGGCATGACCACGCGCGCCGTCGGTATGATTACCCAGCCGCAGCAGGCTGAAGCAATTTTGCAAAGCGGCCATGCGGACCTCATCGCGCTGGCTCGGGCCATCTTGTACAATCCGCGATGGGGATGGCATGCGGCCATTGCCCTCGGCGATCAGCCAGGCAGCCCGCCGCAGTATGCACGGGCGCTGCCACCAGTGTGGAAGGGCAAAGCCGTGTGATCGGCCTCGGCGCCCGCCCCGGCGCGGGCCGCAGCGCCTGCCACCGCCATGGCCACATAAATCGGGCGAGCCCAAACGGTGTCTCACGGTGCGCGGCCGAATGGCAGCCGCCGAAAGGAGGCGGATTTGCTCAACATTCGAACCGCCGCCCCAATCGACATTCCCGCCATGGTGAACTTGCTCAGCGAACTTTTCGCGCAGGAGGCCGAATTTTCGCCCCATGCCCCCCGCCAGGCTCGCGCCTTGAAAATGATCCTCGACCGGCCCGAAACCGGGATATTATTTTTGGCGTGCGACGGCGCCTCCGTGGTAGGAATGGTCAGTCTGCTCTTTACCATCAGCACGGCCGAAGGCGGCCGTGTGTGCTCGCTCGAAGATATGGTGGTCGCTAAGCCCCATCGGGGCCGCGGCGTCGGGCGATCGCTTCTCACCCATGCCATTGATTACGCGGCGGCGCAAGGTTTTCTACGCATCACCCTGCTGACGGACACCACCAACGCGGTCGCCATCGAAATGTATAAGCGGCACGGTTTTGTAGCCTCAGCGATGCACTCCATGCGGCTGCATTTGGCCTCGCCGAATGGCTGACACGCCGCGGCGCTGCGCAGTGCGGGCAAAGTCCGCTGCGGCTTTCAGTTGGCGAGTTTGCGTTTGCGGATGTCGGTAAGAAAGCCAGTGGTGCGGGCCACTTCACCGTCGATATTCAGTTCGATCTGTTCTATATGCCTGCGCACGCCGGCATCCTGCGAGCATGATTTTTCAATCGACCGTATCGCGTGCAGCACCGTGGTATGATCGCGGCCGCCAAAAAATCCGCCGATTTCGGCCAATGAATGGTGGGTTTTGCGGCGGGCAATATACATGGAAACCTGCCGGGGCAATGCGATAGACCGGCTTCGTCGTTTGCTTTGCATGTCCTGCAGGCGGACATTGTAAACCACCGTAACCTGATCCACGATCTGCTGAAGTGAAACGATGCGTTCCGATGGGGGGGTGGCATCTCCCAGGGCCATGTACGCCGTTTCCAAATCGTACTTGCCGCCATTGAGCATCGCGTAGCCATGAATCTTGCTGATGGCTCCCTCAAGTTCCCGCACGTTATCCTCAAATCGGCGAGCGACAATGATGACGACATCATCCGGCATTTCGATGCCGCGCAGCCGCGCCTTGTACCGAACAATGTCGCATCGCGTTTCAAAGCAGGGGCGGCCGATCGGTGCGATCATGCCATGAACAAAACGTGATACCAGCCGCTGTTCGAGCTTGGGTATTTCGCCCGGAAGGCTGTCGGAACTGAGAATGATCTGCCGTCCGGATTGAAACAGGGCATTGAAAGTGTGGAAAAATTCTTCCTGCGTGGTCTCGAGTCGCGCCAAAAAATGCACATCATCGACAATCAACACATCCGGATTTTGCCGGAAGCGGGTGCGAAACTCACTCGTGCGTCCCGCGCGCACGGCATCGTTAAACATGTTGATGAAGTGATCGCAGGAAACATATTCGATGCGGACATCCGGCAGCGATCGCAAAAGCGCCTGGCAGGTGGCCTGGAGCAGATGGGTTTTCCCGAGGCCGGGCGAACCGTGAATAAAAAGCGGGTTGTACAACTTGCCCGGATTTTGCACCACCGCCTGGCAGGTGGAGTGGGCGAGATGATTGGTCGGCCCGATGACGAAATTATCAAAGATAAAATCAGGCGACAAAACGGTTTCTTCGCTTAACCGCAGCCCACTGCCGGACGATTCAGATTCCTCACAGGTAAAGTGCACGGTGACAAGCCGGCCCGATACAGCCTGAACCGCCTGCGTAAAGATTTCCTTGCAGTTGTGCAGCAGATGCCGCTTTTGAATGATCGTCTGGCAAGCCAGGGTAAGCATTCCCGAACTGAAATCCGTGGGTGTCAGCTCAGAAAACCAAATGCGTACGATCGGGGCATGAAACTGCCGCAGGTATTCGAACGTTTGATTCCAGAGATTTTTTGCCTCAAAGGCTTTGTGATCCAAACCCATGGGATTACAACCTCGCGCTTGGATTTCCAACTTCTTGAAGCCCAACGGCCAACCCAACGACTTAAGCGGTCTGAGACGCAGGGCGCGCTGCGCAGCCCAAACAGCGGCCGCGCTACGCATTGCGCATTCTCACCGCATTCTCAGTTGGAGCATCCCGCCCCGTCCGTATCGGCTCGCCCCCTCGCACAGGCGGGCGCATGGCGCGATCCGGTGGCATCCGTGTCGCCCGGCGGCACTAGGAGCCTGTCCGAGTAATCGCCGGGTTGCGACGGCGTGATTTTTGGCGCCCATCAAGCAGCGGCGACGAATGGCGTACCTGACGCAGAGGGTACACCGAGGAGCCGCGCCGCAGAGGGGGGGCAAAAAGCACGCCGCCCTGCGGGGTGGGCCTGAAATGCCCCGCCTGCTTTGTTGTCGGATCTCGCTGACTCGTTATTCAGAGTCGGCTCGATCCTCCGCCGCGCATTCGGCACATTTCAGGCCCATCCCAATCCCGGCCATTACTCGGACAGGCTCCTGGGCCACCGAGCCGGCTAAGAAGAGCACCTTATTTTTTCAACCTTCTGCAGGTATAAAAGCCAACACCTTACAAACCAACCCCGTACGAACCAACCTTCCCGGTCTTTGGCGGCAGCTCCGCGGCCTGCCCCCGCAACCAAACCAGAAGCGAGAGCAATTCAGGTGCCACCGGTCGCAGGCAAATCTATTTGCCGCAAGCCTCGCACGCCGCCGCAGGTTAAAAAGTGTTCACCAGCCCGCGCCGTTGCAAAATCCGGATGTGAATCACAGGACAGCATATTTTTTCCATCACACCTGCCATCGAACCACACCCCATCGGACCACGCCCCACCAAACCACACCCCATCGGAGCACGCCCCATCGGAGCACAGTATGGCCAGCCCCAAAAAAAACAAAGGGCATATTTCCGGACCCGTCTTCCGCTGCGATGTGGTACCGGCCGCAACCGCTCTTTTCGGTTGGTGGCCCTGCAATCGGGCCCCGCCGTCGGCGGCCAAGCTGCAAGCCGGTGAAAAACAAAACATCACTCTTCTACCGGCCTGTCCGCAAGATAGCCTCGGCCTAAGAGTGTGTCAATTGAAAAATCGTCGGAATCGCCAAAACCGCTTGCCATAAGGCGTTTTGGAGTTTTTCAAAGGGATGCAGGGCGAAAACACGACGCCGCAACCAGATAGATGTAATAGATATTTAAAACAACATATGTCAATGTTTATTAAATTCGTCGCTGCCCGATACGCCCTCCGCCGGCCACCCCCGCGGCTGCACTTTATCGGATGGCGGCCGCCGGCACCCACGCCCTTTTGACACCTAAAACCTCTGGTCTATAATCGCGAGCCTCTGGGGAGTTTATAGAGCGGGTCGCTGCAGGCAGACGGGGGTTGTCTCCTCGGCTATGCGGCAGCGGTTCTTAACGATTGCAGACTCAGCCGACATTGGCTGAAATCTCGCGGCGGGCAGACCCACTACTGACGGAGGCGTTATGCGGCAAATCCTAACGGGGTATCGCGGCAATGGTGTCGAGGCAACTGAGCATCCGCGCACCAAAGGCCTTTCAACCACGGCACGCTTCGCTCGCGCCGCGCTGGCTGCATGTCTCTTCTCCCTTGCGGCGGTGCCGATCGCACTGCCCGCGCCTGCGACCGCCGCCACCATGGCCGCTCCCTCGCAGAAGCTCGTCAACGATGCCGATCTTTTCATGCATTATTCTCTGGTGGGCAATGTGAAACTTGCCACCGCTTTTGGTCAGGCCTTCCTCGCCCTTACGCCCGATCCGGTAGATGCCCTCCACGCTTTTGAGGCCGCTGCCAATGGCCGCAATGTCTCTGAAATCCTGGTGGACAATCAGCAGATCGCCGCCCTTCGCGGTGTATCATCCAAGATTAATACCCTCCTGCAAAAAGGCCACATCGCGGTGGCCCGCAATCCCAAACGGATTATCGCGGCCATCGCAGCGATGGATCAAAGCCCCCGGGCCTTCGTGGTTTCGCGGCAGCGACTGCGGGCCGCCGGCGAATTCGCCGTCCCGTTCTTTATCCGCACACTCAACACCCCTTCCCAGCATGCCCTGCACCCTTACGTGCTCCAGATGATGAGCGATATCGGCAAGCCCGGTCTCAACGCACTGGTCGAAGAACTTTCCACCCCCTCGGTGGCGGAAAGAGTGCAAATCATCCACGTGCTCGGGCAAATCCAGTATCCCCAGGCCTTGGCCTACCTGAAAGAAATTGCTGAAAGCAAAAGCGCCCCGGCCGATGAAAGGGCCGCCGCCATCAGTGCCATCGACCGCATCGACCCCACCGGCCTTTACAGCCATATGGATGCGGCTCAGCAATTCCTCTGGCTGGCCGAAGGCTATTTCAACGGTGCGCCTTCCCTCGCCGCCAATCACCCCAACGAAATGACCAATCCAATCTGGTATTACGATCGAACCATCAGCGATGTGACGGAAGTGGCCGTTCCCACGCCGGTATGGCGCGACGTGCAGGCCATGCGGGCTTGCAAGGCGGCGCTGCGTCTAAAGCCGAATTTGAGTTCCGCCATCAGCCTGTGGATAACCGCCAATTTGCGACGCGAAGTTAATCTGCCCGCCGGACAGACCGATCCATCCGTGCCGACCGGTGCGCCCGACGCCCAGTATTATGCCCTCGCCGCCGGCCCGCGCTATCTCAATCCGGCACTCACCCTGGCATTGAAAACCCACAACAGCCGCCTGATTCTTAAAGTGCTTCACGCCTTAACCCGAACCGGCGGCGTCAGTGGAATGGTCTCCGATGATGACAGCCCCCTGCTTCAGGCACTGTCTTATCCTGATCTGCAGGTTCGTTTCCAAGCCGCCCACGCCCTTGCGGCCGCCAATCCACTCAAGCCATTTGCGGGTTTCCAGCGCGTGGTTCCCGTGCTCGCCGAGGCATTGGCCCAAAGCGGCAAGCCGGTCTGCGTCCTGATCGACCCATCCGCTCAGGCCCGCAATGCCATCGCCGCCGGCCTTCGCATGCATTATCGCGTTATCGCAGCCGCAACCACTGCCGAAGCTTTTGAGATGGCCCGCAAGTCGCCGATCATCAATGTGGTTGTCGTACAGGGTGCGACCAATTTGGAAAACTACACCGTCTTAGCCGACACCGACGCCCGTCTGGCCTACACACCGCTGGTTTTGCTCGCCCACGCCGCAGCCGCCAGCCAGTATCGCGTGGAATTTGCCAATGAGCCGACCGTCAGCATTCTGCCCATCGGCGCCGGTGCATCTGAAATTCAAAGTGCCTATGCCCATGTCGTTGGCGAACTCGGCGGCGCTCTGCCCCAAAGCCTTAAGCTCGCCGATGCTTTAAGCGCCGCTCATCAATTGCAACTGATTGCCATGAATCGCGCGTCCATCTACAGCGTGCTGCCGGCCATGCGGGCCCTTCATTCAGCCCTTCATGACAGCAGCAGCAAAGTGGTGGTCGCGTCCGCGGGCGTGCTTGGGCATACCCAGAACGCGATGGCGCAGCGCACGTTGGCGCGGGCCGCGCTGGAAAGCACGGGCGCTAGCGCCCCCGTACGCACCGTTCTATTCCGCAGTTTGGCCCTGTCCGCACGAAATCTCGGCAATGATTTGACCAATGGTCAAGTTCACGGCCTGATCCGCGTGGCGATGAACGACCCCGATCCGACAGTGAAACTCGCCGCCGCCGAAGTGCTTGGTGCGTTGAATATCCCCAGCAATCAGGCTTCGAGTTTGATTCTGCATCAGCCCAAATAGGCCGGCACAGGCTCCTGGACCCGCAGTGGCTAACGCGGAATCGCCATGCCGTCACGCTGCCGCTGCCGCCGCTTCACGGCCGCCAAACACACGCCACAAATGCGCCTCACACGCGGGCCAGAAGTTCATGGATATGCTGCGGCGTGGGTAGCGCATAGCCAAAGAAATGCATAACAACCGCAAAAACCAAGGCGGAAAAATAAATCATTTGAACAGCGCCCAGCAGCATGCTGATTGATCCCGCCACTGTACGGGCGGTTGCCTTGCTCACGCTCCCATCGACGTACCGGTTGAGACAGTAAATGGCCGCCCCGGCACTTGCGGTTACGCCGATTGCGATAATGCATAGATAGATCATGGCGTTGGGCTGCCAATTGGCCACGCCGGCAATTGCTATAAAGCCCAGCGAACTAACCCCAATGATCAAAATGGCAAGCAGACAAAAAATTGCCGCCGCCGCGCGGTAATTATCCGATGACGTTGGAACCAGAAAATCTGTAATAAACTGCTTCATCGAGTCCCCATTGCCATGGCCCTGCAGTGGTCAAGCATGACGCCGCCCGGCCGACACTCCGCCCACGCCATGCCCACAATCTGCCCGCACCCCGCGCCTGCACTCTGCGCCTGTGGGGGTTGGTACATACATGGGTAACGGTTCGAACCACCGCTTTATTTCAGCCGGTTGGCATTCGCCCGAAAAGCGTGCACGTGATCGCCTGGAATGGATGCAAAAAGATTTCCGATGGAATAAATCCATCGGCTCGTCCGTGTGAATTCGGAGAATGGTTTCCGATTGGATAAACGCACCAGCTCGCGGAATGATGCCTTAAGCCGGCCAGCCTGCTTTACCGCGGGTCGGCGTGCTGCCCGCAGGCAGCCTCTGTGCCTCTGCGCCTCTGCGTGAGACAACCGTCGTTTCAATTAATTTAATGAATCATGCCGCGGCATGATGTAATTATTTAATATCTCACGCAGAGAAGGGGAGACGCAGAGACGCCGGCGGGGCGCGCCACCCCGCGCATCGGCATCATTTAGCCGGCGGCCCCGGCGGAAAACCGCGGCCGCCGTGCGGGCCCTGCGCCAAAAATAAAAATTTAAATTTTCCCCTTGACACCACCAATGGCGGGATGATAGACTCCGCCGATCAATTTTTCTCAGCACTTTTGCCCTCGGGGATTGGTAATGTGCGTTTCGGAAAACTCTCTTTTTTCTCTCGCGATTGGGCTCCGGCCGTTCCGGCGCACGCAGCGCAGCCCAACAGCCCAACGGCCCAACGGCCCCACTGCGACCAACTGCCACCTCAGCGGCGTCTGGTGGGACTTGGAAAGCGACGCCCAGAGCGCCTGCCTCTACCCGCCGGACGGGAACTGGGGCCCCTCTCCGCAGAACGTCCAGACCTTCGTGATCAAATGGAACTACTAAAATCCCGGCGGTGGCGTTTGCTAATGCGAGGCGATGGGCGCGGCGGTCGCGCAGCCCTGCCCCCATTGCTGGCGGGGCGGCGAGCCGCGTCGGGGCCACCCAACACGGAAATGGGTACCACCACGCGTGGGCGGGCGCTGCTTGTCTGCGGGTTCATCCTTCTTGGCGTCCTTGGCCAAGGGAGGGCGGCGAACGGATTGCCCCTCCCCGGGCACCCGCCGCCGGAACGTGGCGACCGGGCGGAGGCGGTTGGAAGGGTGGTCCTGATTTTCCGGGGCCGTCCCGTGACCGTCCGCGACTTGGCCGTGGTCGGCTACAAGCGGGGCC
>JAJZGD010000028.1 GCA_021804985.1 Planctomycetota bacterium | reverse complement strand
TATCCTTACCGCCGGGGCCTGGCAATTGGCATACGCAACGGTGCATGCTTTGTGACCCTCAATCGCACCACTATTATCTCGCCGACGCCCCTTCCGCTGCACCAATGGAGCCGCATCACGGCCACCTACACCTATAGCACGCTCGAACTGTTTATCGATGGAAAAGCCGTTGCGGAAAGTATCGACCGGGATGGCCACATCGCGAGCTGGTATGAGCGCGCCGCCAACCTGCGGCAGGCCCCGGGTCGGCTGCCGCCCGCAGGCGTAAGACAAAATGGGAACTGGCGACGAGTCGCGACCGGTACCGACGTGTTTCATGGCCGCGTGGGGTTCGCGTGGTTCCAAACGGTTCTTCCAAAATTTCCCGGCCCGGTGCGCGAAATCTGGTTTAACCGTGTGGATGACAACGGCACCATTTACCTTAACGGGATAAAAATTGCGACGCACGCCGGCTGGGATCAGGCCTTTGGCGTGCGCCTTGGCAAAGCCTGGAAGGCCCGCGGCCCCAATGTTCTAACTGTTTGCGTGCAGAATACCGGCGGCGCTGGCGGCATTACCCGCGCCGTTTCTCTCATTAGTTCCCTCACTCCCATGCAAGGGGTGCCCGGATCATTCCCATTTCTGCCCACCGCTGCCGATGTCATGGGCACGGACAAGGGATCGATTGATACCGGCAATCCGAAGCTCCCCTTCGATGGTTGTTCACCCAAAGGCATCGTCGTGCAACGCGTTCTTGGCGCGCTGGTATCGCAAACGCACGGCACACTGCATTTCTCAATTCCCGCCCGCCAAACTGCAACGCTCGTCGTCGCAGTGCTCACCAATCGCAACACACCTGCATATAAATCCGCCGCCATGAAATCCGTCGCTGCGCTATCTCAGATGAAGCTCCGCCCCGTATTCCAGCGGCATCTTATCTGGTGGAAAAAATTCTGGGCCAGATCATTTATCCAAATACCCGAAAAGCGAATTCAGGCCGAGTGGTATGGCTCGCTTTACGATCTCGCCTGCTGCTCGCGGCCCGGATGCAATCCGCCCGGCTTATGGGGAAATTTTATCGTCATGCGCGGCGTGGGATGGCAGGGGGACTACACCCTCGATTACAACCACGAAGCTACTTTTTGGGGAGTTTTTCCCACCAACCACATTCGCCTGTCGAATAATTACGAAGTGCCCATGCTTCAAAATATGGCGCGCGCCGCCGCACTCGCCCGTGACAACGGCTACCACGGTCTTTTCGGCTACACCCACCTTATCCCCGGGCCCGGATGGGATGACGACCCGAGTCATTATCTCGCTCAAAAAAGCGCATGGCTCTTTTCAACCGTCGATTGCGCCATGCGTTGGCGCTATACGCGCAGCACCCGCTATGCCCGGCAGGCCTATCCCCTGCTTCGCCGCGTGGCCGCATTTTGGGATCATTACCTTGTTTATTCCCATGGCGTTTATGTAGATCGCAATGATGCCCCCGATGAATGGACGGATGGGTCGGCCACCAACCCCGCGACTACCATCGCTTTTCTCAGGCTGTTGTATCCCACCCTGATTCAAATGAGCATCGCACTGCATCGCGATGCCGCCGTGCGGCCTCTATGGCAGCACATTCTTAAGCACCTTTCCCCCCTCCCCATTGTTCCCGCAGCAAGCATCACCCGATTGGCGCACGCGCTGCCCGCAGGAATGCTTAAGGGTAAAAACGTAATCCGCCTGACGCAATCCGGCAAAGCATGGATCGACCTGACCGCCTTGATGAAACGCCATGACCCGCCCATCATCAGCCATTCAACAGCGGGTATGAATTCACATCAATGCATCTTTCCCGGCTGGGCCATTGGCATGGAAAGCACGCCCTATTTGCGGGCCGCCGCCCTTAATACCATTCAACTTCAGCAAACCTGGTATGACTTTAATAATACATCCAGCTTTTATCCTGCCGCAGCGTGCGCCCAATATAACGCCGTTAAGCTTCTTCACCGCATGCACAGCATGCTGGTGCATTACTCCATGCTAAATTTCGCGTATGTTTTTGGCGGGGGTGGCGTAGAAAACTTCAGCACCATTCCCAATACGATTTGCGCCATGCTAAGTCAAAGCTATCAGCGAAATATCCACCTGTTTCCTGATTGGCCAAAGAAAAAGGACGCCTGTTTTGGCAACCTGCTAACCTGCGGAAATTTCCTCATTTCCAGCGCCATTCACAGTGGCGTTGTGCAGTATGTGAAAGTGCAAAGCAATGCCGGGCGAACACTGCGACTGGTCAATCCGTGGCCCGGGAAGTTTGTCATCGTGCGCCAACCGCATATGCCCCGGAGGTCCATTGGTGGAAAGGTCATTGTGATGCCCACCCGCAAAGGGCAGGTCATGATTTTTACGCTCCGCTAATATTTACTTCCGCTTTTTCCGCGATCCCCGCGCTTTGCTTTTGACCGGCAATTCTTCGGTCTGCGGTAATTCCGGCTGCTCAATAGCCTCCGGATTAACCCGCGGTGCAATCCCAAACCGCGTCCCCTCCGGCGAAAGCTGGCGGCTGCGCGCGATGCCGGAAAATGAACTCGACGGCGGGTACCAGCATTTACCCGACTCGGCTTCGGCGATCATTTCGCACGCCTCCTGCGGATCATCCGTGAGACGGAAAATACGCAGGTCTTCCTGCGATATATATTTGTATTCCTTCAGCATCGTCCGCTTCAACCACGCGATAAGGCCGCGCCAATACGAGCGACCAATCAACACCACCGGCCGCGGATCGATCTTCATCGTCTGGATCAGGGTGATCAACTCAAAAAATTCATCCATCGTGCCGTACCCACCGGGAAAGCACACGATCGCATGGCTGTATTTGACGAACATGGTTTTGCGCACGAAAAAATAATGGTGATTGACCGCAATTGTCTGATACGAATTGGAATTCTGTTCATGGGGCAGGCTGATATTAAGCCCCACCGATACGCCCCCCGCATCTTTGGCCCCCGAATTCGCGGCTTCCATAATGCCCGGCCCGCCCCCCGTGATGATCGCAAAACGTTTTCTCGCGAGCAGCGCGGCGAGCACTCGCGCCTTTTTGTAAAGTGGATCGCTCCGAGGTGTTCGGGCCGATCCGAAAATCGTCACCGCAGGGCCCAGATCCGAAAGTTGCTCGAAGCCTTCAACAAACTCTGCCATGATCCGAAATACCCGCCACATGTCCCGGGATGTCGGATCCCCCTGATTTAGTTCATACTCATAAAGCGTTCCCATAATCCCATCCGCCTTTCTTGCCTGATTCTATACGTTACTTCGGCGTTTTCACCCGACCCCATGAGTCCAGATAAAACAGGGCGCGCCGTTGGGCCATGGGGCATGGATGCCGCCCATCCCATTGCCCTTCTCACCACCATTTTGTTGACCCCGCCGGGCAACTCTTTTAGCATCGCAGGGCGCTTTCGCTGAGGAGTCGATGCTGCACGACCAATCCCACCATCCACTGGCCGGCAAATTTATTGTTTTTGATGGCGTCGATGGATGCGGAAAAACCACCCAGCTGCTGGAATTTGAAAAGCACCTCCACGCCCAGGGCCTTGAAACCAAACGCATCCGCGAGCCTGGCAGCACGCCCATCGGTGAAGAAATACGCAAAATTCTTCTCACCAAACGGGGCGAAGGTTTGCATATCCGGGCCGAAATGCTGCTGTACATGGCCAGCCGCGCTCAATTGGTGTTTGAGGAAATTCGCCCCGCACTTGCCGCCGGCATCACCGTTCTCGCCGATCGCTACACCAGCAGCACCCTGGCCTACCAAGGCGCCGGCGGTGGCCTGCCAGCCGATGAGATACGCGCTGTCGCCGGTGTTGCGACCGAAAATCTCTGGCCGGATCTCACCATTATTCTCGATATCTCCATTGCCTCGGCCCGCCGACGAACGACAAAAAAGGGAAACCTCCACCAGATTGGTCTTTTTCAGGATCGTATTGAGCAGCGCGCCGCGCTTTATCATCAGCGCGTCCGCGATGATTTTGTTTCGCAGTGCAGCCAATTTCCGCAGCGCTATCGGCTTATCAGCGCCGTTGGCTCGCCAGCGGTCATTCATAAACGAATCTGTACGGCTACGGATAAGTTCTTTCGCCGTCGCAAATGATCCGCCGTCCCGCTGCATCCTGCCCCATCAGAAATATTTGTCCCACAGCAGTTCAAGGCGCTGCTTCTCGGCTTGTGCAATCTGCGATTTGTCCGACCATATCCCCAGCGCCAAGCAACCATGTGCCGGCAGCGGTTCATCGCGGATGGCCCAAACCCGCGGCAGGGCGGCAGCAATTAGCTTCATCGCGTTTTCCGACGCGCTTTTAAGATGAGAAATAATTTCTACCAGCAGCTCCGTCGCGTTGGCGGTCGGATCATGCGGCTTCCACGCGTCGTAGTCCGTTACCAGCGCCACCGATGCGTAACTTATTTCTGCCTCACGCGCCAGCTTGGCCTCGGGCATCAGCGTCATACCGATCACATCGGCGCCCCAACTCTTATGCAGGCGTGATTCAGCCCGTGTCGAAAAGGCCGGCCCTTCCATGCAAACATAGGTACCCCGCGGATGCACGGTGATACCGCCGGGTATATCCGACCGCGCCGCTTCCAATATGCTGCGCAGCCGCTCGCACGTTGGCTGTGCAAAGTCGACGTGCACCGCCGCACGCTCAAAAAATGTCGGGCATCGATGCACCGTCCGGTCGATCACCTGATCCACCAGCAGCAGATCCCGCGGATGAATATTTTCTTGCAGCGAACCCACCGCTCCAGATGCCAATATCCATCGGCACCCCAACGCTTTGAGCGCATAAATATTGGCGCGGTAGGGGACGTGGGTCGGGTTAAATGTATGGCCAATGCCATGACGCGCGAGAATGGCCACCGGAACGCCATGCCATTGAGCCAGCAGTGGGGGGGCTGCGGGGCGGCCGAACGGTGTGTCCATCTCTACCGGCGTGGCCCGCGTGTCACGCAGCAATTCCGAACCCAGGCCGGATCCGCCGATGATCCCAATTCGTGGTTCCATCAAAGATTTCCTTTCAGCCATTATGGCCCGGTACTGCCGCTCCGCCTGACCGCGCCATATTTCATCGAGCCAAGGCATTTTATTACAGGCACCGGGCGGCCAAGACGGTGCCCCGCCTTCCGGTCGCCAGCACCTTCAATGCGTTCTCGCAGCTATTAATCCGACGGCCTCGTTGCGCGATGGTACAAAAATAATATCCTTCGCCCAAGCCAACGCAATCGGGTTATAATCCATCCATGAGCGAAAGCACGCCAATCGCTGCGGTTATCAGCATTGGGGCCATGGCCCGCAATGATCTGTGGAACGAAACCAAACCGGTGCGCACCGCCCATGCGACTACCACATTGATCACCGCTGGTGCGCACCTGATCATCGTAGATCCGGGCTTACCGGCCGTGGCCCTCGAGCAGCGCCTTGCGGAGCGGGCCGGTAAATCCGCTGCCGACATTACCGACGTATTTCTCACCTCGTGGCGCCCGGCTCATCGGCGGGCGCTCGCGCTGTTTCCCAATGCCCGATGGTTCATGAGCGACACCGAAATAGCCACCGCCCGACAACTTTTTACCGTCACGCTCGCCAATATCGGATCAGAGCCGGACGCGGCCAGTGAACTTATCAGTCAGGATCAGGCATTGCTTAACCGCTTTACGCCCGCCCCCGACAAAATTGCACCCGGCGTGGATTTATTTCCGCTCGGCGGCTGTACTCCGGGGCAGGCCGGTCTGATTGTTTCTCAGCCCACCACCACGCTGGTCGTCGCAGGAGGCGCCGTCGCAACGCTGGAGCATTTTCTCCGCGGCAAAGTAACGCCCGACTGCTACGATATTAAACAGGCCTTGGGCAGCCTGGCTGAAATTTATGAAATTGCCTACGTTATCATCCCCGGATACGACAATCAATTTGTTAATCCCCGATCCCTCGCTGCCGGCGCTGGTACGCTTGGTGAAATCGAAGGTATGGGGCTGGATCTATGAATCTTCCGGTTCGTCTGCGGGCACCATGCTGCGATACAAAGCTTCCATCTGATCGGTGATTTTCGACCACAGATAGTTCGCCTGAATGAATCCGCGACCCGCTTCCCCCATGGACGCCGTCGGCTTCTTCAGCAATTCAATGACGCTGTCGGCAAATTGCTCCATCGCGTTGTCGGGCACCACCACGCCAGCGCCCACCGTGCTTACCTCATCGAAGTTGCACGCCTTGGTGATGACCACAGGACACCCCGCCGCCATCGCCTCCGTAATCGCCATCGAAAATCCCTCCTGATGCGACGGCAGGATGAACACGTCCGCATCACGCATGGCCTGCCACTTGGCGATCCCCGTCAATTGCCCCGTTTTGACCACCGTGCCGCCAATCGCCAACCGCAAAATTTGTTGATCAATTCCGGCCACATCCTTGGCCGAGCCCGTCCCGGCAATCACCAGCCGCGCCGCTGGACATGCCGCTAAAATTCGTGGCCACTCAGGCAAAAAGCGATCCAGCCCCTTTTTCGGATGTATTCGGCTGAGAAATAATACAATCGGCGTACCCTCCGCCGCCGCTCCTTGAAAATATTTGGCGCGAAATAATCCGCGCGGCGGCATATCGGCGAACACCTTGTCATCGATTCCGTTGCCGATCTGCACCACGGGAAGCCCCGCCAGCCAAGGCGATGCTGCCTGTTCCGCTGCGCTTAGGCATTGAACCGCCCGGGCGCCCTGATACATCGGCCCATCGACAAATTTCCAACTCAACCGCTTTAGATGGCGGCTTCCCATGGCGAGGCTTTTTTCATCCAGCATGCCATGGGGCGCCACCACATACGGAATCCCAAAATGTTTGCAGGCCGCCGCCGCCTGATGGGCCGGGCTTTGCCAAACGCCTTGTATTTGCACCACATTATGGGCCGGAATCTGATGCCATAGAAATTGCTTTAATTGCAAGCTTTTTGACAGCCGTGCTCCGCCATCCCGCGGGAATCGCGCCACTCGTACATCATGGGGATCCAGATGGGTACCGCCGTTTTCCACCGTCCCGATGGTGACCTGATGCCCCCGCGCCGCCAAAGATTCAGCCAGGCACGCCGTCGCACTCGCAACGCCGCCGCTTTCTGCGGATAGATCGGTAATGGCAAATAGAATTTTCATAGGTCGAGCCAACATCCAGGCCTGCGTTTGCCTCAGGCTACATACTATTCGATTCTGCCCCGATTGGTATTGTGAGCTTGGACAGGCTCCTGAAGCAAATGGCCGCCCGATATGGGACGATTAACACCTATAGATTCGCTTAACCGACTATCCACCCTCGGACGATATCACTGGTGTTGAGGGTTCCCAATTGTAAATCGGAACATTTGTTATGCTTCAGCCACCGCTTCGTTATGCATCCGTTCAGACGGTAAGTTTTCCCGGTCCGCCATCCGCTCCGCCGCCCGGGCCGTCATCCGCTGCCTCGTCCGGTGCCTCACTTAGTCCGGCTGGCAGTGCCCCCGCACCGATCGATACATCCCATGAATTAAATCCCGATCTTCATCAAGACCACTTGCCGGAGCGTCTGGTAATCGCGCCGCCACCGCTCGATCCCATTTCGGAACTCGCCGCGATTGAACGCTCCGGCCGCGGACACCGGCGACCGAAACGCACCCGATTTCGGGCCGCCAAATCCGCGATAGCAATGTGTGTATGCGCGGGTGTGCTGAGCTCGGGTGCCGCCGTCTTCCTCGGCCGAGGGCCAATTTCCGACTACCTTTTTGCATCAACTTCAGCCCGAACGCCTTCGGCATTTTCCGCCGCCGGCCCGCTCAGCTCTACCGCAGCAGTTGCTGCAAAGGCCATTGTTCCGCAGGCATCGCCGACCATTCCGATCGACACACGATTGCCATCGGCCAAGGCGACGCAGGATTCAGAACTATTTCTCCCGGCTTCCATGGTGGCCATTGAGCCATCGGAACTTCCAAAGCCCGCTGCTGCGCACCCCCTCGCTACTCACCCTGCCGTTCGGCACTCCACCCTTTCGCCCCCATCTTCTCTGCGCATCGACCAATATCCCAATCACGGTACGCCATCCGGCGCCCTTTTCGCCCATGTTCCAAATAATTAAGCGATCCATCGAAGGTGCGTGCATGAGCATGGCCCAGACGCAGCCGCTTCAGGCCCGTCATGGCAAGTCCGCCGGCATATTGTTTCTGCGTGAATGGGGGGAAACTCGGGGATCTGGATTCGAACCAGAACAAGCAGAACCAAAATCTGCTGTGCTACCGTTACACCATCCCCGAAACGGCAATCCGATGGCCATGTCGTCGCCACGAACCGTGCTTATACCGCGGCGCAGCTATAAGCCGGGAAATTATAGCGGCAGCGGGGGCGCGTTGCATCCACCGCGGCCTTGGCGCAAAAGCGGACAGCGGGGGGCGGGGCAATTGCCCTGCCGCCAGCGCGGGCGCCTCGCTTATTTATCCCGCGCCCGTTTGCCCAAAGGTCACTTAGCCGGCCAGCCTGCTGGCCGCGCCGTCGTGCCACTTAGCCGGCCAGCCTGCCGGCCGCGCCGTCGTGCCACTTAGCCGGCCAGCCTGCTGGCCGCGCCGCGTCGTCGCACGGCAGCGCGTTGGACAAACAACCGCCCGGTAAAGCACAATGGGGGGGTGAATACGCCCCCATCAGCCAAAGCCACCCGCATTCTGGTCATCATGCCCAACTGGCTCGGCGATGGTGTGATGGCCACCCCGCTTCTCCGGGCCCTCCCGCAGTGGATTCCCAGCGCGGCCGTAACCGCACTCGCACGTCCGCTGGTGCAACCCGCGCTCACCGGCATGCCATGGGTAGAGCAAATCCTGGATTACCCCATGCACGAAGGAAAAATTGATATCCGCGCCACCGCCCGGATGCTCGCCGCGCGGAAATTTAATACCGCCATCATACTGCCCAATAACTGGCGATCCGCCCTGATTGCCTGGGCGGCGGCCATTCCCATCCGATTGGGCTACGACCGAGATGGCCGCCGCGTTTTGCTCACACGCCATCTAAAGGCGAAATTGCGCGACCCGGCAGAACTGCATGCCCAGTTAATACAGCAGCAAGCACGACTGCGCCTCGGTGCGAGCTCGCACGCTTTTACCCCAGCGCCGCCCCAAGCCGAGAAAAAAAACGATCGTTTCGCAGAATATATTCCACCCCCGCGCGGCCTGAAAAAACATTTGCTCCGCTGGCATAATTTTCAGCCCCTCTCAACCATCGAATATTATCTTCAGATTCTGGACCTGCTTGATGTCCCCGCGCTGCCGCCTGCGCCAGCGGAAGGCCAAAATGCCGCAGCCGATGGATCGACCTGTGGACCGGCCGATGGATCGACCCGCGGATCGATGCCCATCAAAGGCTATCTCGTCAGCCGGCAAATGCAGTTGTTTCTAACCACGGGCGAACAAAGCAGCGCCGAAAAAATTCTCCAGGATCACCAAGTCGGCGGCCGCTACGCCATCCTGTTTCCCGGCGCCAATTTCGGCGCATCGAAATGCTGGCCGGCGGAACGTTTCGCCAGCCTCGCGCAGTGGCTGATCAGCCAACAGCCGCACGCCGGATGGATGTTGATGCTCGCCGGCTCCCCCGCTGAAAAGCCCATGCTCGATGCAATTTACAACCAACTGACGCCCCTCCAACGCCTGCGCACCATTCATCTCGCTGCGTTAAACGCTGGCGCTGGCGTGCCGCTCGGCGTCGTCAAAGCGCTGGTTGCCAAAGCGGGGCTTGTGGTTTGCAATGATACGGGGCCTCGCCATTTCGCCGCCGCCTTTCAGCGGCCACTGGTAACGCTTTTTGGTCCGACGGATCCCCGATGGGCACAAACCTATGACGAGCAGGAACAAATTCTGCGCGTTCCGGTGGAGTGCGGCCCCTGCCAATTGAAAAAATGCCCCATTGATCACCGCTGCATGCTTGGCATTACTCTCGACATGGTCAAAGTCGCAGTGGCTCGCGCCATTGAGGAACGCAGATCATGAAAATCGCTCTGGTCATTGAACATTTTGATGCCGCCCGCGGCGGCGCCGAGCACTTTGCCGTCTGGCTTGCTGAGCAATTGGTGCAGCACGGCCATGATGTGCATGTATTGTGTCATGACAGCGCTCGCCGCAGTGATCGATACCGGGCCGCCCATCATGGCGCCTCGCACGATGCCATACGCTCCGCCACCGCGGGCGGCATCAAAAATGCGTCTCCCCCCGGAGCGCATATTCATCAGATTCGGGCGGCAAAATTGAGCACCGGCATGGGCTTTCGGCAATTCGGCCGCGGTGTAGAACGCTGGTGCCACGCCAATGCGCCCGATGTGGTTCACTCCATTACCGTCGCATTCCCGGGCGATGTTTACCATCCCCAGCCCGGCGTCTACGCCCGTATTCAGGCTCAAGCCATCAGCTCGCGTGAGAACCCGGCGGCCGCCAATTTTAAGCGCTTCACACTGGGCCTCTCCGGCAAACAGCGCGTACTGCTCGAAATGGAAAAAAAGGCGACTGCGCAATTTAATAGCGGCGGCCCGGCGAAAATTGTCTGCATCAGTGCCAGCGTGGATCAGGATTTTAAGGATATTTACGGCGTTGCCGCCGCGCAGCGCGTTCGCCTCGAGAACCCCATGATGTATGGGCCTGTCTCCGCTCAAACCCTGACGACAGATCGCCAATGGTTTCGATCCGCCTACCACCTTGCGGATAACGCGCGCGTCGCCATCTTTGCCGGCCATGATTTTCGCCGTAAGGGCCTGGCGTGGGCCATCCGCGCCTTGGCTCAAGCGCAGACCGACTGGACTTTAGTGGTGGTGGGACTTGGCAAGGTGCGTAAATACCTGCGGATCGCAGAAGACTTAAAAGTTTCGGCACGCGTGAAATTTATCGGGCCCACGCGCCAAATTCACCGCGTTTATGCCGGGGGCGATGCACTTCTGTTCCCCACGTTTTACGATAGCTTCGGCCTCGTAGCACTCGAGGCCATGGCCCATGGCCTCTTCATCATCAGTACCCGTTTCCTCGGTTGTGCGAGCATCGTTACCGAACTTAAAATGGGCTCAATTGTCGATTCGCCCCGCAGCGTTTCCGATATGGCCAAAGCGCTTGACGGCATCGAGCCATCCCTGCCACGGCAGCTCGCACGCGCAGCCGATGTTTCGGCCCGCCTCGCCAATCTCGGGCCTGCGGCGTATATGAAATCACTTGAGGCTATTTATCACCAGGTTGCGGTGGAAAAATCCAAGTTTAGCGGTCGTGGTTCCGTAAATTAGTCTTCCACGAGGACAAGGCAATGATGGTCGCACAGGGTTTGCTCGCCGGTGGCGTTCTCGCCGCCTATCTGGTCGGTTCGATCCCCTTCGGACTTCTGGTCGGAAGGGCCAAGGGAATCGACGTAAGAACATCCGGCAGCGGAAACATTGGCGCTACAAATGTCGGCCGCCTGCTTGGCCTGCGGTTTTTCTGGATCACCTTTCTTCTCGATTTTCTTAAAGGCTTCATCCCGGTGATTCTTGCCACACTCCTCACCCATCATCTGCACGGCGACAACTGGCCCCCGCTGCTGATTGCGGCCGCCGCCATCATCGGGCATGTGTTTCCCGTCTATTTAAAATTCCATGGCGGCAAAGGCGTGGCAACCACACTCGGGGCCGTGCTCGGCATTTGGCCGATCTTCACCATCGCAGCACTTGCCGCGACTGCCGCCTTCGTTATCGTCTTTTTCGCCTATCGCATTATTTCGCTCAGTTCCATAACCGCAGCCATTATTTTTCCATTCATGGTCATTTTTCTCGGCCGCTACGCCCCGCACCGGTGGCTTATCTTTGCCTCGCACAGTTGGCGAAACCTCGCACCTCTGGTCGGCGCCTCCGTCCTTTTTTCCGCCATGATCATTATTAAGCATCGCTCCAATATCGTGCGGTTGCTCGCCGGCACGGAAAAAAAATTAGCCTACCCGGCGCCAAAACCATTAAGCGAAAATAAAACGCCCGGCCCCGGATGCTGATTCCGCGCCCGCCGCCGGAGGTATGTTTGCTTGCGATGGGCATTTATTCCGCTGCTTTGCCCGAAGCCCCAAGGCGCACTTTCGTCGCCCCCCGCGTCCGACACACCAGCATGCATTAACGCCGTCGCCCCGCCACGCCCGCAGCAACTTGCCCGGAGGCGTTCGCCCCCTGCCATACCGTTAAAATATTCTGCCCCGCTATTGTCCGGCTGCCCCACCGGTTTGATTTGCCGGCCGACTTGTCGGCAAGCCGGCTCTGGCCGCACGTATCGCCGTGATCTGCGCAATGTCGCGCTGCCAGTTGACTTCATATCGGCAAACAATATTCTCTCCGATGAAAAGCCCTTTCACGCTTACGCCCGCGGCCAGTTGATACGGCATCACCATCGCCGGCATCGTGCCCACCTTGCCGCTCATCCTCACCCAGTGCGCTATGGGCTTCGTGCTGATTTGTAATTGCGGCGGCCCTTGTCCTGCAACCGGAAGGGCAACAATGCTGCCCCGCAACGCATAGTGATACGTTTTGCCTTTGGCGGCTGGCGAACGGTGCTCGCATCCGGTCAAAAGCGCCGCCATCACAATGCCCAATACGAACGCCGGCGAAAGTTTCTGGATCATCTGTTTTGCCCCCGTGCCGGTCGCCCCACGCGCCGGGGCCGCCGCCAAACTCGCATGCGAGCCATGACGCCGGCTGGTTGTATCAATGTCGGCTCGACCGCGAAACTTCTCTGGCATTAAAAATCACCGCGCAATGAAATACCTTTTGAAGCATATCAACTTTCTGTCGCGCAGCCCAAAGTTCCAGCTCCGGATCACTCTTGAAATAAATTCCAAAATGCACAGCATTGCGCTGGCGGCTTATTCGCACCCGGCGCACCCCCTGATAATGGCCGCGATCAAGGGCTTCCGCGATTCGCAAAATCGCCGCGAGTTTGTCAATCACTACGCGCTCTTCGAGCCGCAGGGCCATATAAGGTTCATGGCTTTTTTTGGGCATGCTTCGGCGGTGATAGCGCGCGGTGACGGCGATGAGATCAATCTCCTGGGGCGAAAAGCCCTCCAGATCGCCATTCTTTATCAAGTACCACGAATGCTTGTGGTGGCCCGTGTGCCCAATATGCCAGCCGATATCGTGCAGCATCGCCGCATACTCCAGCAGCTCGCGATAGCGGCGATCAAGGCGATGCACGCGGCCAAGCTGATCAAAAATCTGCAGCGCCAATGTAGCCACATGATTGGCATGCGCTTCATCAAAATTGCAGCGCCGGCCCAGTTCCACAATATTTCGGCGCCGCGGCTCCATGATCTCCACCGACAGCCGCACCCGCGGCCAATGCGTCTGCATATAGTCGATGATCATCCCCTCGCGCATGGCCCGGTCGCATATTTCAATTTTGCTTATTTCCAATTGCTCGAACAAATAGGCCACCAGCGCGCAGCCCGCAACAATTTGAAACGCCCTTGCAGGATCAAGCCCCGGCACCCCTTGGCGCTGACGAAGGGACATCCGGCTGATGCGCCGGTAAATCAGATCAAAATCTTCGCGGGTAATCACGCCGGCGATGCGATCTCGGGATGCCTCCTGCCCGTGCAGGGCGGCGCACATCGATGCAATATTTTCCATTGTGCCCGACGTGCCGACAAATTGGAGCGGCCCCAATTTAGCAATCCGTCGGAGCAGTGGCGAAAGTATCTGGCGGATGTGCTTTCGCACCGATTTGATCTGCGGTTTTGTCGGTGGGTCGTCCACCAGAAATTCCTGGGTAAGGCGGCTGGCGCCAAGCTTGCGGCTTTCAAGCATCAGCGGTTTGTCATAGTTCGCGAGGATAAACTCCGCCGACCCGCCCCCAATATCCACTACCAATGCCGCGCCGAGTTCAAAATTGATCGCCTGCCGAACCGCCAGATAAATCAGCCGCGCTTCCTCCTGGCTGGAAATAATGCGGACATCCAAACCGAGCTGCTCTTTGGCTAGTTGGATAAAGTCTCCGCCGTTGGTGCTTTCCCGAACGGCGCTCGTGGCGTATGCCAAAATCTGGTCGCATTCAAAGCTTTGTGCAACCTTCAGATAGCGCCCCAGTACGGAAAGCGTGTGCGACATTGCGGGCCGGGTCAAAACATGCTTCACCAGCGATTCGCGACCAAGCTGCGTCAGCTCCTTTTGCGAACTCAGGGTGCGAAAGGCCAACGCGGCTGTTACCTCCACGATAACCATGTGCAATGAATTGGTGCCAATATCAATCGCACAGAGGCGCAGACCGTGGGGTGTGCGGTTCCGGGGCCGCTGCGGCCGGTACGCTGCAGCGCCCGCGCGCGGTGGGGGGGCGCTCGAAGCAGCGGCCTTAATAATTCCGCGGGACTTTACCATTGGCCATGATTATGCTGGCGAGGTTATATCTTGTCTATCGGGTTTTGGCTTACGCATGGCTCGCGCGCAATCAAAGCAAATCACTTCCGAACCCTTGCTGCCCCAACTGCGTCCACCCGCTTGGCGACTCGAGCGGGGCCATCTGACCCCCACAGCCCTCGCACGCCTGTCCAATCAACTTTACCGCCGGCTTTCGCTCATCCGCGGCCATCTGATCACAACCCATGCCCATCCCAATGAGCGCGAAATCCATGACCTCCGCGTGGCCACACGCCGCACCGCCGAAGCCGTGGCCATCTTGGCGATCGCGGGATATTTACCCGCCGGCGACGCACGCCGCTGCACCAAGCTGCTCCGGGGCATTCGTCGCGCCGCCGGCACCGTCCGTGACATCGATGCGTGGTCGGAAAAAATGTCGGCGGAATCTACCTCATCGCCCGAGATTCGTCGGGCCGCGCGCCAACTTGCCGCCAAGCGAAGGGCAGCCGTTGGAGCGCTTTCGCATAAGCTCCACGCAGCTATCGGCGATCTGTCCTTGCGCGCGATCATCGATCATGCCCGCGCACTGGATTTGCATCTCAAACCTGCGCCGCTTTGCCAGGCGATCGAAAATCGCCTCGATGAAAACGGCCGCAAGTTCCATCGCCGCGCCCGGCGCGCTTTTGCCGCCCCGACACCCGAACGCATCCACCGCACTCGCATCGCCGGAAAGCAACTCCGCTATCTGCTCGAGTTGATGCAGGAAGGCCGACTGATTCGGACACCCGCAGCGCTTTCGGCCCTCAAGACATTTCAGAAGGCGGCCGGCGCGCTTCAGGATGCCCATAGCGCCGCCCATCTGCCTTTCGCGCCGCCCATCCCGACAGCACCGTCCGCCAGCGTCCGCCGTGCAATGTCCCGTCTCACGCGATGCGCCCTGATGGCGCTCTCCAAATGTCTGCGGCAATTTGCCGATGCACCGTTCATTTCAGCACCATCGATCGGGCGGATGATGGGTGCACCCGCCGCGCCCGCTTTGCATCCCGGCGCCGTTTGCGATAAATAAACACACGTCTGAAATTCTGGTTGTCACCTTCGGGAGCCGTCAACATGTTGATGCTCGGTTTGGATATCGGTACGTCGGCCACCAAAGCCCTGCTGCTTTCTTCCAATGGAGACATCTGGGCGGCGGAGTCTCCCCACCATCTGATGTGCCCCAAACCCGGCTGGGCCGAGCAGGACCCGACTGAGTGGTGGCACGCAGCGCTCGCGGCCATGAAACAGGTTTTACGCCTCGCCCGCCGAAAGGCCTCTGAAATCGATGCCATCGGGCTTTCCGGTCAGATGCATGGAAGTGTTTTTCTTGGCGATTCCCCCAAGCCGATTCGTCCGGCCATCCTCTGGAACGATCAGCGGACCAGCCCGCAATGCCGCCGCATCGTCGAGCTCGCCGGTGGGCGCGAGGCACTCATTTCTATGGTGTCCAACCCGGCGCTTACCGGCTTTACCGCACCGAAAATCCTGTGGCTTATGGAAAACGAACCCGCACGTTTCGCCAGAACACGCCACATTCTTCTCCCCAAAGATTACATCCGCTATTGCCTGACCGGCCAATATGTAACCGATGTGGCCGACGCCTCCGGCACACTTTTATTAAA
This sequence comes from Planctomycetota bacterium, assembly GCA_021804985.1. GTDB lineage: Bacteria > Planctomycetota > Phycisphaerae > WQYP01 > WQYP01 > JAJZGD01. The sequence goes on along the minus strand of JAJZGD010000028.1, from coordinate 6,329 downwards.
TGTTAACACCCGCCAATGGCACACCGATTTGATTGCCCGCCTCGGTATCGATCCCAATTTGCTGCCCTCCGTCATGGAATCGACGGATATCAGCGGCACCGTCACGCCGTCCGTTGCGGGCCTGACCGGCTTGCGCAGCGGAATCCCCGTGGTTGCCGGCGCCGGAGATCAGGCCGCCGGAGCGGTGGGGGCCGGCGTGGTCTCCCCAGGCGTTTTGTCGGCGACCATTGGCACCAGCGGGGTAATTTTCGCAGCCACCGATAAGCCCCTCACGGATCCCCAGGGCCGCATTCATACCATGTGCCACGCCATCCCCAATACATGGTGCATGTTTGGATGCATGCTCAGTGCGGGCGGGTCTTATCAATGGCTTAAAAATATGCTGCAATCCGCAGGCTCAAAATCATCCGCAGCCGCACTCACCTACGACCGCATGAACGCCATGGCCGATGGCGTACCGCCCGGTTCGGAAAATCTCCTTTTCCTGCCGTACCTTACCGGCGAACGCTGTCCGCACGCCGATCCCAATGCCCGCGGCTGTTTTGTGGGCCTGACGCCGCAACATCGGGCCGGCCATCTGGTTCGGGCCGTTATGGAAGGTGTGACGTTAGCCATGCGCCAGCAGGTTCAAATGATGCGGGATTTGGGCGCTGGCGTGAAGGAAATTCGTGCCGGCGGGGGCGGCAGCCGAAGCCCCCTTTGGCTGCAGATGCAGGCCGACATGTATAACGCGCCGGTCTGCACCATCCGCGCCGATCAAGGCGCCGCACTCGGCGCCGCCATCCTCGCGGCTGTGGGAATCGGGGTGTGGCCCACGGTGCCCCAAGCCACCACCGCGCTGATCAAAACCAAAGCCCGCTACAAGCCAAATTCCCGCCGCGCCCGTTTTTACAATCAGCTTGCTGACTGCTATGGCAACCTGTATCCGGCCCTGGCTGGCGCCTTCGAATCACTCGCGGCCGTGCCCCAGCCCTGATGCCTGCCGATGTCGGCAATGCCCGGTTCGCCAATTTTATTCTTGAAGCGCTCGCGAGCGCGGGGATGCAGCATCGCCGCCGGCCGTTGAACCCGCCGGGTGCGCTGCGGTGTTCAACTCATCCTCGGCATACAGCACCGTGTACTTAAGCATCACCCCGATCGTGGTTTTGTAACACACCGCGAGCCCAAACCGCCCTTGCAGAAATCCGCCTCGGAAAATGTAATACTTCACGAATGTCATCAGCGGCCGCAGCAGCAATTGGCCAAAGTCGGCCTTACGCCCCTTGCCGGCCATCGCCTGCGCCAAAATATAGGCGTGCTCCGCCATTCGCGGCCCGTCATTAAAATCGGTCAGGTCATAGGGCGACAGGCGGTTGTGCAGCAGCGGCGTTTTAAGACGCCCGGATTTAAATCCTGCCGCGGGCCGCCGAATTTCCGGCGCACTCGTTGGATCCCACTCCACGCGCTGTTTATGGATCAAGCGATCCTGGTAATCCGGCGACCAGCACCGCACATATCGGCCGGCAATGTAATTGCGCCGCGGCATCGAATACTGAGCCATCCCCGCAACCGCCTCGGGCGTAAGCAAGGAAAGCTCCACAGCAAGTTCCGGCGAACATTCTTCATCGGCATCAAGGGCCAATACCCACGAATGGCGGCATTGCTCCGCCGCAAATTTTCGCTGCAAGTTGTAGCCAGCCCATGGATGGAAGATAAATCGCGCTTTGCCCGGATGCGATTCAACCACCTGCGCGGTGGTGTCGGTCGATCCGGAATCTACCACCACGACATCATCACACCAGGCGAGCGAATCGAGGCAGCGGCCGATCCGAGGGGCTTCGTTCCGACAGATGATGCATGCTGAAATCGGTATTGCCATGTAAATAACGGTAAACGAAATGCAAACGGCAGGAAAGGCTATCCGCCAATGCTCTCAACGGACGCTCTATCATGAGGAAATGCCGTTGCGACAGACGCCACACGAGCCGCCGCCGGCTCATAGCGAGGGCGACGGGGATCGAACCCGCAACCTTCGGATCGACAATCCGATGCTCTAACCAATTGAGCTACGCCCTCGGATAACGAATCCGATAGCATAGTGGCGCCGGCCCCATTTTTCAAGATTCCGATTTCCACGCCCACCACAATTCCACAACGCCCCCAATCCCCTCCACGCCCCCCCACGCCTCTCCGCGCCCGCGAAGGCTGCGTGATGGCCGCGGCAAATTTATTTTATTTGAGAATTTACTTGACTTGGCATCCGAAAAGATGTATCAACATACTTGGCCTTTCTGAATTGCCAAAGCATAAGTTAGGTTCCGGCATCGAAACGCCAGCCGCGGTCGAATGCCCTAGGTCGTACACGCATTTCGCCCCCGGTTTTGCCATCGGATACCGCAAAGTTAAGTTGTAAAAAATTAAAACGCTCGACGGTCCGCCATCGGTATCGATTTGCTGGTGGCACATTCAGCTGCGTTGTGGCAGTGACAACAGTTGCTTTAAGTGTGTTGATCGCATGTGCGCGGGTGTTTCGCGTGTAGCGCCGGTTGTGCCGTCCGCCGCACGCAAAAACCAGCGGCCGAGGCGGTAAAACGCCGCCGCCGCGCCATGCCGTGTATTTCACGATCCATTCATACAGGAGCTTACGCCATGAAAACCAGCGCAATCAGGTACTCACCCATCCTCGTCGCCACCGCCTTAGCAATTGGACTGACGACCTTGGCCACCGCACCGGTTGACGGCTCAGAAACGGCCACAGCCACAATTGGTCAGCCAACCACCCAAAACGTCGGAGGCCAAATTCAGTACACCTACAATCTCTCCCTCACCAACACCAGCGCGGATACCAGCCAGATTGGCACTTTCTGGTTCGCATGGATTCCGAGGCAAAGTTACCTCCATAACAACCCCCTTTCCGTTTCGCAGCCCACCGGCTGGGAAGATGGGCCCGATTCGCAAAGTGTTGGCGGCGCATTGGGCGAAAAAGGAGCCTCCATCGAATGGCAGGCAACCAGCTCGGCTTCGTATTTAAGCCCGGGCCAAACACTTTCCGGATTTTCGTTTACTACCGTCGATCCGCCCGCATCCGTGTTTGGCAATTCCTTTTTCTTCCCCTCCGCGCCCGTGCTAACGTCCGAGGTATACCACGCCGGCCCTTTCAGCGACTCGCAAAACAGCTTCAACGGCTATGAATTTGTGGCTCAGGTAGTGCCCGAACCGTCAAGCTGGAATTTGCTCAGTGTGATCGGCCTCAGCCTGATGCCAATGATTTGGTTCCATCGCCCAACACGCAAACTTTTGCCCCGGCGCCGCGCCCAATAGATGGATGTGGCAAACAAATGGGACAGGTAAATGCGGCAGCCCGATGTGGTGGATTATTCGCGGGGGATGAGCCGCGAAAGATAAACCGCGCCATATGAACGGTGGGGATGACCGCCGCTCGCCCCGCCCCCCCGCGCCCCCCCCCGCCCCCACCCCCAGCGTCTGGCCCGCGCTGCGCCATCCAGCAATGCTGCACCGCAGAAACGGCCACGAGCTCAAATCGCCACATGCCTGGCGTGCGGCGCGCCCGCCCGCACCACCGCAGAAACCCGCCAAATGGCCGGATAAATCCCCGTGATCTCATCACGCGGAATAATCCGCGGCACGTGCTGGCTATTGAGTGGTTCCAGAAAAAAATATTGCCCGTCGGCCTGCTTCAACCCCTGCGCATCAACAAAATGAATCCGCTTGAATGTCGTGGAAAAATTTTCCTGCGCACCCAATCGCACCAGGCAATCATCGCCCGATTGCGGACTCTGATTCCCCGCGAAAATCACAATATCACCCGGTTGATACATCGGCCACATGGAATCGCCGTCGATCCGCAGCGCGAAACACCCATCGACCAACTCGCCCGGAACAAGGGCATCTCGATCGGCGATATTGGGCGGATAATCCAGATCCGTCGCCTCCATGGGTGCACCGGCTGCGACACGGTTGATCAGCGGCACGCGGTGCAATGGCACAACCGCTGGCGGCGCATCATCCAAAAAGTCCGCCAATTCGTCAGGCTCGCCGCTGGCGTGATTGCCGCTGATGTCGGCCAGTGTCGCATCAAGGTCCACCGCACCATCCGCCGTGCGCCGCACCGTGGGCACCAGTTTGACCAGCTGTCGCATGGGCAGCGGCACACGCAGCCAATCCGCCCTCGCCTGCAGTTCGCCCGGCCGCAGTTCCAACGCCACCTCAAGCCGGTGCAACTTCTCATCGGATGGAGGCCCGACGATTCGGCCAGTTTCAATGTTGGATAGATACGGCTTGCTGATCTCTGCGCTCGCTGAGAGTTGATCCTGCGTCATGCCCTTTCCTAATCGGATGGCCCGTAAATGCTGGCCAAAATCGGAAAGTTCGCCGCTAATACCAGCGTTTTTAAGGTTTGCCATCGGAACTCACCCGCATTATCGGTGCCGCTTCGCTTATATGTTGGTTATCATACAAACATATGAACCATGACGCAACCATGCCCAGGAGCCGCGCCGCAGAGGGGGGCCAAAAAGCACGCCGCCCTGCAGGCGCGGAGCCAGCGGCGCCGCAGCCCCTGACCCCTTCCCATCTCGCCCCCATCGCCGCTTTGACCTCATCTCTCACCATGCGATAATCCCTCTCGCCATACGCGCAGGCCCGCACGCCCACGCCCACGCCAACATTGGCTCAGCTTAGCCTGCGGCCCGCGTCGCTTACACCGCAAAGCTGCAACCAGGGAAAGGCATGAGAACCGCAAAAGCCATTTCATTCTTCCGCCTCTCCATTGCGGCGGTCTTCCTTGCGGTCTCTGCCGCAGAGGCCGGCGCCCACCAGCCGAGCTCATGGGCATTTAGCCCATCCCGGCTGCCAGGCCCCGGCCGCACCCTCCTGAACCTTCGCTACCTCAATGAAAAAGTTGCCGGTGAACATGGCTTCATCCGCCTATCCAAACATGGCCGGGGATTCGTCCGCGGCGATGGTAAGCCGATTCGCTTCTGGGCCGTTACCAGCTACGCCGGCGATTTGCACAGCTTCGCGGCCGCCGAAAATTCCGCCCGGTTCCTCGCCCGCTACGGCGTGAACATGGTCCGATTTCATGGCATTTTGGCGCCCAACCACCCCGGCTCACGCATAACCGATGTCAATACCGCCGCCCTGCATCAGGTATGGAAGCTCGTCGCCGCCATGAAACGCCAAGGCATCTATACCACGATCTCGCCCTATTGGGCGGTGCCGGTGCACATCCAAAAGTCCTGGCATGTGCCGGGAAATCCCACATCCGCAATGTCGCTCCTGTTCTGGGATCCCACCATGCAGCGGGGATACAAGGCGTGGCTCCGGGCCCTGCTTACGCGCCCCAATCCGTATACCGGCATTCCCCTGGCAAAAGACCCCGCGGTCGCCATTATCTCTCTGCAAAATGAAGATTCACTCCTCTTCTGGAACATCGACAACATCATCGGCATGCCCAGCCATGAAAATGCCGAGCGGCTGGAGTTCGAGCATCTCTACGCGCTTTGGCTTATTAAAAAATACGGTTCGCTTGCAAAGGCCCTTGCGGCATGGCATGGCGTAAAGGCACCCGGCGATGATTTCGCGCATGGCATCGCCGGCATGTTTATCGACTGGTTCTGGACGCAGCATGAAACCGGCGGCATGGCACTGCGGCTCGCCGATCAGCTTCATTTCTTCGCCCACATCATGTATGCGTTTAATTCAAAAATGGCCGCCTATATTCATCATGTGCTCGGTGCCCCCCAGCTGATCAATGCCGGAAATTGGAAAACCGTCGATCCGCTTTTGCTCAACGATGTGGAACGCTGGACGTACACCGCCGGCAATGTGCTCGCTGTGAATCGCTACACCACCGGCATTCACATCGGCCAAAACGCCGGATGGGCCGTTGAGCCAGGAAATCTTTACACCAATTTCTCCTGCCTGCTTCATCCCCGCTTTCTACCGGTCAATCTTAAACAAGTTCTTGGCCATCCCATGATTGTTACCGAGGGGCAATGGGTAACGCCGGACAAATACCAGGCCGAGGGGCCATTTCTCGTGGCCGCCTACAGCTCCCTTTCCGGCGTGGCCGGCTTTTATTGGTTTGAAATTCACAACCAATGGCGGCAGCCCTTTGCCGATCTCGCCTGGCACCCGCCCATGGGTAAATGGCAGATTGGCGCACCTGAACAACTCGGCCGATTTCCGGCCGCGGCACTCAGGTACCGCCTCGATGATATCCGCCGGGGTCGGCCCGTCGTGATTGAACACCGCACACTCCACGACCTCTGGCAAAGGCGCACCCCCATCATCGCGGAAACCCCCGGCTACGATCCCAACCGTGATAT
>JAJZGD010000203.1 GCA_021804985.1 Planctomycetota bacterium | reverse complement strand
GTCGGTGGATCCGGATTCACCGGCGGCCAAGGCGGGCGTTGAACCACAGGATGTTTTGCCGGCGGTCAATGGGTGGCAAACCAATTGCCAGTTTCCTGAGCAGCTCGCGCCGATTCGCAACGACATTGCATCGCAACCGATCGGCTCAACCCTGGTGCTGTCGATCGATCGGCTCAACAGCGCCAATGAGGTAAAGCGTTTGACGATTCGCGTGGTGACGCAGCGGCTTGAAAGCGCCGTGGCGCCGCAGCATGCGGTCGCCGGTTGGGGCATCGTGGTGCGCAATCTAACGACCACATTTTTACGTGAAGCGCGGCTGCCGATGCTTAAAGGCGTGCTTGTGACGAGTGTGCGCAGCGATTCGGTGGCGGATCAGGCGGGCATTCAGGGTGGGGATATCATTGTGCGGGTGGGTGGGAAGCCGGTCGGCAGCGCTGCGGCGCTCAAATTATTGGTTCCGCAAGTCGATAAGAAAAACGCACCGGTGGCGGTGGTTGTGCAACGCGGGCGAACACGCCGCACGCTGGTACTTACACCGCGCAAGCATCCGAATGACTGATACGCGGGATGCGGGTAAATAACTCTGGACGGCCCATCGGGCATCCGGTTGGTTTTGATTGGCAAGGAGCTGATGAATGAAATTTGGAATGAAGGCGGCGGGGCTTGCGGCGGCGACCGCGTCTGGGATCCCCGATTGCGGGCCCGTTAGCGGGGCGATGGCGGAAGATTTGAGCGGCCGCGGATGCCTGCCGGCAGCCGAAGGGCGTGGAAAGATGGCTTCGGGGGTGACAGCAATAAGCCGGGCACGTCTGTGCGCCGCCGTTGTGGCGGTGGCCATGGGCTTGGCATCGGCCAATCTGCTGCGAGCGGCGGTGCCCGCAAAGCAAGTGCAGGCGGTGGCCCGCAGCCTGGTGGTGGTAACGTATACGGCTGAAAACGAATTCAAAAAGAGCAGCAAACTCAGCGCCCAGGGCATTGTGCTTAATAGCAGCGGTGTGGTGATGGTAACTGCGGATTTATTTCCGCTGAATTTGCCGTTGCAGTATTTTCACCATTTGCGCATCTGTATTCCGACGGGACGGATGCCGAGCGTCGCGGCCAAATATCTTGGTCGCTCGCCGGATGGCGTGATGTGTTATGTCAAGGCGCTCAAGCCGCTGGATTTACCACCGCTGAAAATCGGCAAGACGACGGAAGTACGGCTGGGGGAAAAAGTGTATTCGATCGGGCGGCTGGCAAAATCGCTGGCGTATGAGCCCTACGTGGGTATTGACCATGTGAAAATTCTTTCGCTTCAGCAGCGGTGGATCGCGGCGACCGAGTTTTTGGGCCTTACGAACGCGACAAGCCCGGTGTATGCGATGCGCACGGGGGCATTCGCGGGCATTACGATTCCGGATGATGGCGGCCATCTGGTGGAGTTGAATATTCTGGGGCACGCGGCGCCGGTGACCATATCCGACCCCATACAAACCGGGATATTTTTGCCATGGGATTCGGTTAAATCGTACCTTCGTCAAGCGCCGCTGCACCGTATGCCGTGGCAGGCACCCTGGATTGGCACGATGGATTCCACCGGGCTAAAAAAGGCGGTGCGCAAACTTTACCACATCAAGCAGATGTCGGGCGTGATGATCGGGCGCGTGATTCCGGGCATGGCGGCGGCGAAAGCGGGGCTTAAAAGTCAGGATATTGTTCTCACGATCAACGGCAAGCCCTTTTCTCATTCGCCGCTGCCGACGTATATGCTTAAGGCGTTCGAGCGGAAATTGTTTGCCTGCAAGCCGGGCACGATATTGCATTTCGGCGTGCTGCGGGATGGCACCAAACACCTGACCATTGCGGTGAAAGTTGGCGTGCAGCCGCTGCGTGGGGCGCGGATGCCGCGGTATTTGAATCGCAAGCTCGGTTTGGTTGTGCGCGATTTATCATTTTTCGATCGGTACAATCGGAAGCTATCGCCGCATCAAAAGGGTGTATTGGTGTCGCTCATTCGCACCGGTGCGCCGGCGGGACTGGGGCAGACGCCATTACAGCCGGGCTACATCATCACGCGGATAAATAATAAATTGGTTGCCAACGGCACCGCATTTACCAAGCTGCTGCACGCGGCGGTCCACGCCCGGCATGCACGAAGTGTGGTCTTTGAAGTGCTCAATGCCAATGGGGATACCGCCGTCTGCCATGTACGGCTCCACTGACGGTTGGCATAACGGGCCGATGGAATCGGGATGATCGCTGCGGGGCGACGTTCCGGATGGCGGCCCGCGATGGCGGTGCGTCAGAACGCGATCGATAAACCCGCGAAGACCTGCTGCGCATGAAACTTATTGGAACCCAGATCGAGTTCATAATTCACGAAGCCGCTGATATTGGGCGTGAAGTTCACCGTCAGGGAAGGTGCGATCACGGCCACATCGCGAACGGGTGCCGCGGTATTAACGGTAAACGTGCCGGTTCCGGCCCCCTGCAGCTGCGAAGTGATGCCCTGCGAATTATTCAGGTATTCGTGGCGCCATCCGAGGAGAATGCCCGGTTCGATGCTGCTGCTGTGCGATAATTTCACGGTGTAAAGGAACGTGGCACTAAGCGTGGAGCGGAAGGAATCGGCCTGTACGGAGTTGACATCAAGGCCGGCGGGCCCGGCACCGGTTTCCGCAAAACTGTTAAAGCTGGCGTGCGTGTAACCGAGCGACAGCATCGGAACAATGGTCCAGGCACTTAGGCCGGCAAAAGTAGGCCCGGTGGCAAAAAGGCGGTACCCCATATCCAGCGAGCCGTTGTAGGCGCTTCCGGAGAAATTTCCGTTGGCCGCGGCGGCGAAATTATTGAAGGCAATTTGCCTTTGTTCATGATTGTCGCTGTAGGTGTATGCGGCGACGGCATCAACAAACCAATGATTCATGTAGAAATTAGCGTAGATGCCGGGGGTGTAACTGTTAACGCGGCCGGAGGAGCCAAAGCTGTCAAGATTGATATTGCTATGTGCATAATTAAACAGGACGCCGACGGAGAGGGGCTTGAGAAAGGCGTAATCGGCCCCAATGGTGGCGTTTTCCGTGGTGATATTGGGGCTGCCGATGGAACTGGCATCGGAGTAATTATCAAATTGTGCGGCGCCGGTGATAAAGGCGCTCCACGGCAGTTGGCTGGACGATCCGGACGGCGAATAACCGAGATAAGAAGGAAGGCCGGCATCCAATGCGACCATCTGCGACTGATCTTGCAGCATTTGATGGAGCGCCATGGCATCGTTCGATTGCTGGCCGGGGTTGAGCATGCTGAAGCCGGAGTTATTCCAGCCGCGCATTCCGCTGTCGAGTTCCTGTGCGTGCTGGCTGAAAGTTTGATCCAGATTGATGCCATTCTGTATGCTTACCTGCGGAAACGCCTGGAGATCAATGGGCGAAAGCATATCGAGGATGGTTGGAATCTGGCTGGAGTAGGAACCGTCGAGCGCATTAAGGAGGGTTTGATACGAGGGGGAGGTTTGGGAGCGATTCTGATACCCGTCGGTGGCGTTGAGGTACTCGGCGACCGCGATTTGATTGGGCGTTTGGGCGTACGGTATCAACGATGGCTGCTGAAGCGTAAATACCAAATTAATAGAATTGCCGGTATTAACGGTGGTTGCGAAAAGATTGATGGGATGATCGCCGAGATTGACCGAGGAAAAATTGCCCGTGGCGCCGCCGGTGGCGGTGAGCACGGCGAGCGTGTTGGGGCTGCCGGTGGGGTCGAAATGATTTTGCAGTGCGACGCCGAGCACGCCGCCGTTGACCGTGGCCCTGCCGGAAACTCGGTACTGATCAAACTGGCCGGGATTAACACCCGCAACGCGCGTGATGAGGACGCCGGAACCGCCTTGGGTGAAATTGCCGTTGATGGCGACATTATTAAATCCGCCGGACAAGCCGAAGTTGCCGTTGTTGGTGAGGCCGCCGAGCGCCATGGCGTTTTGGTTGGCGATAAGCAGGGTGGCGCCGGAATTGATAGTGGTGCCGCCGGAATAAGTGTTGGTGCCGGCTAATGTGAGCGGGCCCGCGCCCCCCACCACCAACGCGCCGAGGCCGGAAATTCCGCCATAAAACGTCGAAGCATTGGCCGCATTGGGGCTGATGGTCAGCGTGCTGGAGCCCAACGCGACCGATCCGCTGCCGGCCAAACCACCCACGGTGAGATTGTCAGCATTTAACGTAAGCTGGGTTCCGCTGTTAAGCGTTACGCCGCCGAGGCCGAGAGTGCCATTGCCCGAGACCTGGAGAATGCCGGCGGTGACAAATGTTCCGCCGGAATAGGTGTTGGCGGCGGATAGGTTTAGTGTGCTATTGGCGGTGCCCCCCGCGACGGTCAGGCCGCCGGCGCCGCTGATCACACTGGAAATAGAGTCGAGCGCGCCAGCGCCCGCCACCAAAACGGTGTTGGTCTTGCCGTTTGTCAGGGTGACCGCATTGCCCACCGTGATACCGGTAGTCGGCAGATAGAGTGTTCCACCGGCGAAGGTGAGATTGCCGGAACCCAGCGCGGTTGCACTGAGCAGAGACAGCACACCGCCATTTAAGAACGTGCCGCCGGAATAGGTGTTGGTACCACCGAGAATGAAGACGCCTGGACCGGCCATCGTTAACGACCCGGTGCCGCTGATCGTGCCGGTGAATTGGCTGCTGGTGCCTGAGGGCGGATTTAACGTCAGGTTGCTGCCGGAAAGAACAATGGTGCCGTTTCCGTTAAGCGTGTTGATGGTTTGCGAGGCGTTGGTGAGCGTGAGCGCACCGGTGCCGTTGATGGTAAAGCCGTTGGTCTGGAAAAGCAGCGGCGACGAGTAGCCGGCCGTGCTGACTTTCAGCGTGGTATTGGCGCCGGTTCCATTTATTTTCAAGTAATTGCCGGAGGAAATGTAGGTGGAATCGGCCTGAATGACAATGGAGCCGGCGTGGCCATTGTAAGCACCAGTTCCCCCGGCATAAGTTCCCGGTAATACGGAAATATTGGTACCGCCAGAACTGACATTCCACTGATGCAAATAATCGATAACCCTGCCGCCGCCGCCACCACCACCGGCAAATAATCCGGGAGTATAAAAGCCACTGTTACCGCCGTCAGCGGTCACGGAACCGCCGGTAGAGATACCACCGCCGGATGAGCCGAGCGAGGCGAGAATGATGCCGCCGCCGGCGCCGCCGCCGCCACCGTAATAACCGGTACCGCCTCGTCCGCCGTTGGCGTGCACTGCACCGGACACCGAGAGCGAACCGCCGGCAATGAGTGCGATCGCGCCACCGCCGCCACCCCCGCCGCCGCCGGCGTTGCCGAGAAGGCCGCTGCCGCCGCCGCCACCGCTGCCGCCGGAGAGGCTGCTATTGAGATTGCCGTTGGCGCCGCCACCGGCGATGGGTGTTCCGGTGGTGCCGCCGGTGGCATTGGGAAATGTGAAGCCGGTGCCGCCCGCGCCGCCGAACGCGCCGCCGCCGCCGCTGCTTTGTACCGGACCGCCCGTGCCGCCGCCGGGGCCCGAC
>JAJZGD010000202.1 GCA_021804985.1 Planctomycetota bacterium | reverse complement strand
TTCGTATCACACACCCGAGGCGCTGCCTTCTATTGGCCAATATCGCGGCGGTATTGCATGCCTTTGAAGCTGATCTTCCCCACCGCTTCGTAGGCTCGGTCGCGGGCTTGCGAAAGCGTGTCGCCCAATGCGCACACACTCAGCACGCGGCCGCCGCTGGTTACCAATTGCCCGTCGTGCAGGGCCGTACCGCCATGAAAGACCGTGACTTCCGGCAATGCCGCGGCGGCTGAGATGCCTTCAATCGGCATGCCCTTGATCACCTTATCATCGCGTTCCCAGCCATATCCCTGGCTTGCAAGCACCACACACACGGCGTGTCGGTTGTCCCACTGCAACGTAATTTGATCCAGACGTTTTTCGATGCAGGCGAGCATCGCTTCAACCAGATCGCTTTTCAGGCGAAGCATAAGCACTTGCGCTTCCGGGTCGCCAAAGCGGCAGTTGAATTCCAAATTCTTAGGCCCCCCGGCGGTCAACATCAGGCCAGCGTAAAGGATGCCGCGATAGTCAATTTCATGGCGTGAGAGCGTGTCAAGCAGCGGCACGATGATTTCGCGCTCGGTGCGGCGGCAAAGTTCTTCGGTCATCAGTGGTGCCGGGCTGAAAGCGCCCATGCCCCCGGTATTGGGCCCGGTGTCGTTATCGCCGATGCGCTTGTGATCTTGTGCCGATTCCAGGATGTAGGCATTGTGGCCGTCGATCATGGCGAGGAGTGAAATTTCAGGGCCGGCGAGGCGCTCTTCCACGACGATGGTGGATCCGGCGGCGCCGAAAATTTTCTTTTCCATGATGTTGCGTACCGCATCGAGCGCCTCAACCGGGTCTTTGCAGATGACAACACCCTTGCCGCGGGCAAGGCCGGCGGCTTTAACCACCAGGGGCTCATTGCGTGTTTCGACATAATTCAGGGCATCGCGCATGGATTTAAAGCTTCGCCCCTCGGCGGTGGGTATCAGCGCTTCGCGCATGATTTTTTTGGAGAATGTTTTGTCCGCCTCAAGCTGCGCGCCCGCCAGGCTCGGGCCAAAGGCCTGTATTTTTTTTGCGTCCAGGGCATCGACCAAACCGAGTGCGAGGGGGTCTTCCGGCCCGACGACCACCAGATCAATCGCTTGATCCACGGCAAAGCGGGTGATGTCCGCAATCGCATCGCTGCGGATGTCAACGAGTATTCCTATTTCGGCCATACCCGGGTTGCCCGGCGCGATGAACAGTTTCGTGCAGAGTGGACTTTGAGCGAGCTTCCATGCCAGGGCGTGCTCACGCGCGCCGGACCCGATGAGCAAAATATTCATAATCGTTCAATCTTTGTATTGAGAAAAATCGTCCATGACATGGCGCCGCCAAGGGTGGCCCAAAAGCGGCCCGTGGCGGATTCGTTTTGCAGCCCGGCGTTACGTGCATGCGACCGGGGCATCAAAGCATGCCGGCCTGGCGGGCATATTCAAAAACGCCGCCCATTTCAATGATCGGCGCAACATCTCCCAGCGGGGCAAGCTTGTGTTCGGTTTTGCGTGTGACATTGGATACCATGTTGCCTTTCAACTCCACCACGAGTTCGTCGCCGGTATGCGTTTTTTCCACCAGCCGTTCAAGGGTTTCGTAGGGCACCAGATAGCCGCCGTTAATGCAGTTGCGGAAAAAAATTCGGGCGTAAAATTCGGCCAAAACCACGCGCACGCCGGCTTCGGCAATGGCCAGTGGGGCGTGCTCACGCGAACTGCCGCAGCCGAAATTTTTTCCGGCGACGACGATGGCAAACTCACTTTTGAATTCATCGGGCTTAACAAAGGGAATGTTGCCATCCGGCAGGCCCATCTGCCCCGGCGGTAGACCATCCATGGCGTACATGCCGAAATATTTTCTTTCGGCGGGGTCCGACGGGTTATAGCTCAAAAATTTGGCGGGAATGATCTGATCGGTGTCCACATTGTCACCCAGAACATACGCTTTTCCACGAATAATATCCAGCATTACGAAAATCCTATCATATTAACTGCCGGGTCGTTGCCCTCGGACAGGCTCCTAGTTTTGGAAGTTTAGGGCAATCTTCGGCGTCTCTCAAGGTGCAGCCGACAAACCGGTAACCGATGGGCCGCGCCGGGCCGGCATCAGCCGGGCGATAATCTGGCAGCAGCGCAGCATCAGCCCGGTGGCGTTGATTCCAGTTCTTCCTGCGTGGGCATACGTTTGGCACCCGCCGCCGCTTTTGCCGCCCGTGTGCCGCTGGCAGTGCCGCCTGATGAGCCCCCGCTGCTATGGCCAGCGGAATAGGCGCCTGAATGCTGCCCGGAGTTGCTTGCCGCGTGGGCAGCCCCTTGGCCTGCGGCTGTCGCCGGGGCATCGCCGTCTTCGCTGGCCAATGACATGGCATGGCCACCGCGGGCCATGGCGATCATACCGGTGCGAGCAAGTTCGCGGATGCCGTACGGGCGCACGAGATCGATAAACGCGTCGAGTTTGTCCTCTTCGCCGGAAAGTTCAACGGTGAGGGAATTGTGGCCGACATCCAGAACGTGGCCGCGAAACAGGCTCGCCAATTCAATGATTTCGCTGCGCGATCGCGGCGTTGCGCTTAGTTTGACCAGCATTAAATCGCGCGCGACAAACGGTGTGTCGCGGTAATCACGAACCCTTACGACGGTGACAATTTTCGCCAGCTGCTTTCGCACCTGATCGAGCGTGCGGTCGTCGGCCACCACGACGATCGTCATTCGCGATAGCTGCGGATCTTCCGTGCGGCCCACCACCAGCGAATCAATATTAAATCCGCGGGCGGCAAACATGCCGGCCACATGGGCGAGAACGCCCGGCTCATTCATCACGAGGGCGGTAATTACATGGCGCATATTGCGACCTCCGTTGAAGTTTATCTGGTATCGCCAAGGCAGCACGCGGCATGCCGCCAAAAGCCAAAAGGCAGCGGTGCGCGGCTCCCTGGCATCAGGGCGGGTACTTACGCCAAGGTGCCAAGCTCGCGCCCGGTGTTTGGCGGCAATTCGGCAACCACGCCCAATTCCATCTCATGAAGCCCTTTTCCGGATGGCACCATCGGATAAACGTTTTCCGCCGTCTCGCATAGAAAATCGACCACGCACGGGCCCGGATGGTTGATCATTTCCGTCACGGTCTTGAGAACATCTTCTTTTCGCTCGCACCGCAGACCGCGAATGCCGAAACTTTCAGCCATGGCCGCAAAGTCCGGGTTGAACATTTCGCTGTTGGAAAAGCGGCTGCCGTAGAACAGCTGCTGCCATTGCCGCACCATGCCTTGAAAGCGATTATTCAAGATGGCAACCTTCACCGGCAGGTTGAACTGCCGGATGGTGGCAAGTTCCATGGCGGTCATGATGTATGACGCATCGCCGTCGATATCAATAACCAATTCGCCGGGGCGGCCCACCTGAGCGCCAATGGCGGCCGGCAGGCCGAAGCCCATGGTGCCCAAACCGCCGCTGGTGATCATGCTGCGGGGGAAACGCCACCGGATGAATTGCGCCGCCCACATTTGGTGCTGGCCGACGCCCGTGGTGAAGTAGGCCTTTCCCTGAGTAACAGTATTTATCGCCTCGAGGATGGCCTGTGGTTTGGGTAGATCAGAATCATCGCGATAGGCGAATGGATATTTGTTCTTCCATGCCTTGATTTGTTCGAACCACGCCGTCCGCGGGCGGAACTGTACAATTTCCACCATCTCTGCGAGGCAAAGCCGGGCATCACCGACCACGGGCACATCCACCTTCACATTTTTGCTGATGCTTGATGGATCAACATCCACGTGGATGATCCGCGCTTTGGGGGCAAAAAGCTTGAGATTGCCCGTCACGCGGTCGTCAAATCGGGCGCCGACGGCAATGAGGCAATCAGATTCCTGCACGGCGTAATTGGCATAGGCGCTCCCATGCATGCCAAGCATGTGCAGGCTGCGCGGGTCATATTCATCAAAAACGCCCATGCCCAAAAGCGTGGTGGTGCACGGAATATTTCCCTTCTCGGCCAATGCCCGCACTTCTCGCCAGGCTTCGCTGAGAACTGCTCCGCCGCCCACATAAAGCACCGGCCGCTCGGCCGCGTTGATCAACTCAACGGCTTGCTTGATCATGCGGCTGTGGCCTGCGCGATACACTTTGTAGCCCGGCAGGTAGGGCGTATCGTCGATGGCGTGTTCCACCTTGGCCGTCGTCACATCCACCGGCAAATCAACGAGCACCGGCCCGGGCCGACCCGTCGTTGCAATCACAAATGCCTCATTGATGATCCGCGGCAGATCATGCACGCTTTTCACCAGGTAATTGCGTTTGGTCACCGGTCGCGTGATGCCCGTGACATCGGCCTCTTGAAATGCGTCGTTTCCGATCATATAGGTGCGCACCTGACCGGAAAAAACGATGATCGGGATTGAATCCATGAACGCGGTGGCCAGCGGCGTGACGGTGTTGGTGGCACCCGGGCCGCTGGTCACAATCACCACGCCCGGCTTGCCGGTGGCCCGTGCATAGCCGTCGGCCATATGGCCGGCACCCTGCTCATGGCGCACCAGAATGAAATTCAATTGTTTTTTGTAGAGCTGATCGAAGGTTGGCAAAATGGCCCCGCCCGGATATCCGAACGCATCGGTCACACCATGTTCGACAAGCATCTGGAGAAGAATTTCGGCGCCCGATTTTCCGATGTATCGCTCGGTGCGGCCGGTGGGGGCTCCAAGGGTTGGCAGCCCCATGTTGCCCTGTTCGGCCGCGTCAGCCGGGCGATGTTCGGAGCGCGCATCGGAGCGGCCATCGGGGCGGGTGTCAGTTTTAGTTTTGGCGGCGCCAACAGGCCGAGCCGCCCCGGTCGGGGGGGTAATGGTAGACATAAAAATCCTCGCATCATCGGCTGCCGAAGATCGGTTAGCTCGGCGTCCGCCAGCGGCGGATAACACCGGCGCCAGACCAGGCCGCCGTTTTCTTCCGAAAACCAGACGCTACCAAACCCGCAGGCGGCAGCTTCCGTCGATGCAACTATTATCGCCAAAAGGAGGCCGACTGCAAGTTTTGGTTCAAATTTTCGGTTCCACGAAAATCCGACACTGCCCCCCCCCCTCCCCCCGCATCGTTCTCGACGAACGACAACCAATTTTCAGCGCAACGGTCGCGGATACAGGAAAAGCAAATACTCACCGCAAAGTGCATTCTCGTAATTTCGTGTACGGTTATTAAGAAGCCCCGCCCCCCGCGCCTCTGTGTGAGACATCGGTCGTTCCGGGTGAGCGGGAGAGCAATTTTTGCCAAAGGCAAAAATATGGAATCATGCCTCCGGCATGATGTAATTATTTAATATCTCACGCAGAGAAGGGGAGGCGCAGAGACGGCGGGGCGCCGCCCTGCGTCATTTAGCCGGCGGCCCCGGGGGAAAACGCGCGGCCGCCGTGGGCCGTGCTGTTTGCCGGCGGCGGAGTGTGGAGACGGTTCCTCGTGCGCGGCGCGGCTGCACGCTGCGGTCATTATGCCCAATCAAACCCCCAAGGTGACACAGGCATTCTTGCCTGTGCCCCATCG
>JAJZGD010000201.1 GCA_021804985.1 Planctomycetota bacterium | reverse complement strand
GTTTGATTGGGCATAATGACCGCAGCGTGCAGCCGCGCCGCGCACGAGGAACCGTTTCCACACTCCGCCGCCAGCAAACAACACGACCCACGGCGGCACCATGCCGCCGGCTAAATGACGCCAGCGCGCGGTGCGGCGCCGCGTCGTCGTCTCTGCGTCTCCCCTTCTCTGCGTGAGATATTAAATAATTACATCATGCCGCGGCATGATTCCATTAAATTAACTGAAACGACGGTTGTCTCACACAGAGGCGCAGAGGCACAGAGGCTGCCCGCGGGCAGCACGCCGCCGACGGTGCGCGGCGCGCGCGTGCGCGCTTTCATTTGTCTTGCGAGATGAAGTGATAAAGCCCGCTGGGGACCCGGCAGACCACATGGCCGCGGTGCGGCTTGCGAAGTTTTATGGCGGCGAATCGGCCAATCGGAACGCCATTTACAAGCACGGGAGAAGGTCCGCGGTGTGGAATATAAACCGTTGCAACGGCACCAATCGGGATGCGGATGGTCATCAGACAGCGGCCGCCGGAGCGTTTCCACCGGCTGACAATTTTTCCGAAGACGGAGTTATAGCTGGCGTGTACCCATTGCAAATGGCCCGGCATCGCGGGCCGAATCACCAGCTGGTGGCCCGCCTTCCTGGCAAAATTCAGGTGGATGCCCGCCAGGCCGTTGTAGAACCATTGCTCAATATGGCCGAGCATAAAGTGATCCTGAGAATCCTGGGGGAGTGCATTCCAGGATTCCGTAAGCGATGTGGCTCCCTGTGCGATCTGGTAACCGTAGCTGGGGGGTGTGGTGCGTGTGGCCAATTTGTAAAGCAGTGCGGATTGATGGGCGTCGGTGAGTGCCTGCACGACGTAATGAAAGCCGATATCACCTGCCGTGGTATGGTCGCCATTGGCTTTGATATTGGCAATTAAATTTGCGAGAACTCGCTTTCGATCCGCCCGATGCACCAGGCCGGTGACAAGTGCCATGGCATTGGCGCATTGGCTTCCGCGATCGTATTGGCCGGTAGCGGGGTGATAAAAGCGCTGGTTGAACGCGGCTCGCACCCGCCGCGCCACGGCGGCGTAGGTTGCCGCCGCCCGCGAATGGCCAAGCAGTCGTGATATTTTTTCCATCACGGTCAAATCCTGATACCAGGTGGCGGTGGCGGTCACGCCCAGGGTGGTAAGTTGTTCATAACCGGGCGGGTTTGGGCCAAGGTCATACCAATCTCCAAGGCCGAAGGTAAGCAGGCCATCGGATGACCGCATCTGGAGATAGTGCAGATACCGCATCATCATGGGGTAATTTTTGGAAAGTATCTGCTTGTCGTCATCGAAGCGGTAGACCAGCCATGGGTCCATGATGGCGGCGGCACCCCATTCGGGCGAATCGGCAAAGCCGCCGGCATAATGAAAATAGACGGGGGCGATATCCTGTACCAGGCCATTGGCGAGTTGATCGCTGCGCATGTTGGCGGCGGTTTGGCGATAAAGATTGGCGGCGCCAAAATTATCCATAATTCCAGGCCCCACGAGATAGGTTTCCTCCAGCCAGCCGGTTTTTTCGCGGGTGGGGCAATCGGTGATAATGGTCATCATGTTGTTGGCCATGGCCATGGTAATGAGGTGGTTGATTTTGTTGATCAGCTTATTGCTGCACGAAAAATGGCCGACAACCGGTGCAGAGGTATGTGTGGCTTCACCGACGACGCCCAGGATGGTCGGCACGTGATCGGAGCCGGGGGGTGGTGCAGCGTTCACCTGGACGTAGCGAAATCCATAATAGGAAAACAGGGGGTGGAATGTTTCCACCCCTTTGCCATTGAGCGTGTAAGTGCACCAAATGGGCCCCGCGCAAGATTGCCACGCGGAATCATTGGGGTGAATTAATTCGGCGGGGAAGACCGTCAGCGTTGCGCCGGCGGGGCCGCGAGCCGTGATGACGGGGCGCCCGGCAATATTTTGCCCGAGATCATAAACCGTCGCGTTGGGCGCAGGCGTACCGATGCGAATGGCTTTGTAGATACGCATGATTTTAACGGGCGGCGCCTTTTGCGCCACCAGCCGGCCGCCCGGACCGTGGGTTTCAACCGCGTGCTGCCAATGGTGGGCGTTAAATTGCGGCAACTTCCAGCCCGGCACGGCATCAAGTGCGTTGTAATCTTCCCCGCCAAAAATATTGCAGAAGGTAATCGGGCCGGGCGCGGTGCGCCAACTGGCATTGCTGACAATGGTTTGTGAAGTGCCGTCTTTGAAGGTGATGTGCAACTGCAGGATCAACTTGGGAGGCCCGAAACTTGCCGGGGCATGGTTATAGCGGCCGGTGTAACGGGCGCTGTCATACATACCGGTGCCCAGCATGATGGCCAACGCGTTTCGCCCGGGCTGCAGCATGGAGGTAACGCTGGAAGTATTAAAAGCCACGAGCTTGCGATAATCCGTCCATGCGGGCTGCATCAGATCGTGGCTGACTTGTCGCCCGTTTATAAACAGCTCATATTGGCCGAGGCCGGATACATAAACCACCGCATGGGCGATGGGTTTGCCCAGATCAAAGGCCTTTCTGAACAGGGGTAGACCGCCGATGGGAAATTCGATCCGGCCCCATGGCCCCGCCCCCCACCGCGCGATGGGGCTCGCGGGGGCCCAATGTGCGGCATTATTGAGCCGCAGGGATTTCCATCCGTGGGCCGGGCGGTTGGAAATTTTCCATGAGTTATCCACCGGTACGTCGTGCGTATAACCGTTGGCATAGGTGATGCGCAGGATGCCCAGCAGGCCTGCGGGATTGGGCGAGGTGCCACCATTGGTGGCCTTTACCGCGAGAATATTGCGTCCGGGGTGCAGCAACGGGGCAATTTTTACCTGCTGCATCAGGCGCCAATGCAGGCCGGAACCCGCCAGCGTGCCATTGACGAATAATTGAAATTCATTATCTGCGGTGAGGTAAAAAACGGCTTTGGTGATTTTTTGGTCCCGGGGAAGATGGATGGTCTTACGAAAATACACACTGCCCACCGGGGCATTGGTGCCCACGCCCGGCAGCCAGCACCAGGATAGCCGATGCATGATGTCGCTTATTCGGTTGGGCGGCGCTTTTATCCAGTGGGCCAGCCAATTGTTTTTGTGCAGCAAACCCACGGACCAGAATGCCGGCTTGCTCCACGGGGACGGGTGGCCCGCCTTGCCCCAGATGCGCACCTTCCACCAACAGCGGCCGCCAGCGGCCAGCGTTTGGCCGGAATAGCGGATTTGAAAATGTTTGCCCGACTTAATTTTGCCGGTGTCCCACAGATTGCCGTGCCCCGCATTCAACTGCGCCCGCGTGGATGCGACCAGAATCTGGTAAGCCGATTGGCGGAGGGCGAATTGGCCCGGTTGGGCGGCCGCAAGGTGCCACGCGAGGCTGGGGTGCTGCTGTCGGAGCCCGAGCGGTTTAGCCACGAGATCGCAGCGTAAGCGCACCGGCGAGATGCTCGCGGCGAAGGCCCGCTGAGACGCGCCAATGGCGAGCAGAAAAATGGTCGTGCAGCGAATAACCAGTAAGCCGCGTTTTGTCATCTCGATAGGGCGTTCCATTCGATAGCGCATCACAGGCTACAGTGCGTTCTCCATGGGGGGCCGAACGATTGCCCTCGCATTGCCATCTGGCGAGGGCAGGCGGGACGCCTGCATCACATTTAATTTTCCCGTTCCTGCAAGCGGGCATCATCAATGGCCGAGCGGAGTATAAGCGGCTGGTCGCGCGGCTTAGCGGTAGAAGTTCACCTTTGCGCCGTAGATAGCGTAGCCATAGCCGGGCGACATGTTGCCAATGGGTTTCCAGCTTACAGATCCGTCGTTGTAACCGATATTGGCCCCATCCGGATTACCGTTGGAGCCCATATGGTTGCTGTAATAACCGGGTGTCCAGGTGGGCGCTGCAAGGTCCCAGGAGCCGCTTTGCGAGGCGACGACATCGCTGACTAAAATACGCCCGGGTGCAGAGGTGGGGGTTTTTGCGAAGAGGCCACCGGCAGCGTCCTGGTAGTTGTGGATGGCGCGGATGCGGGTGGCGGGATTGGTATAGCCCGCGTATTGCGTTACGGGCACATCTTTTTCATCGAACGGAGCGTTCGTGTTGAAGCCGGAAGCCACACCGTTTGGCCGTTGGTACCAATAGGCATAGCTGGAATAGACGGCGTACCAGTAATCGGTGCCGTTGATACTCGCCAGATTATTTCGCCAGTTGCTGTAAAAGGTGGGCCCCTGCGTGCTGCTGAAGTGCGCCAGCATGGCGGGCAGGTAGCCGGGAACGCCGCCCCAGATACCCCCGCTGCCGTTGGGGCTGCTGGGGGCCAGGGCCGGGGCTGCGTCGGGGCAATACATGAAGGCGGGGTTCTTGAGAATTTCGGTGGTGTAAAGCAGGCCGAATCCCCACGTGGCCCCGTGGGCCAAAGTGTTGGGCAATACGGCAAGCCCACCAATGGGGTAATTTCCCTGATAATCTGGGGGAAAAGCATTTTGCTGCGAGGGGGCATAGATGAGGATCGCCTGGATGAGAGAGCGGATATTGGCTGCGCATACGGTGCGCAGGGCCAACTTGTGGGCCTTCGCCAATGCGGGCAGCAGAAGTGCGATGAGCAGAGCAATGATTGAGATCACAACCAGCAATTCAACGAGTGTAAAACCGCGTCTGGCTTTCATGTAAATGCTCCTGTCTGATAAAACCTTTGCTTGCCGAGCGTTGGTTGGGCAACGCGTAGGCGGTTAAGGCGCTTACAACGGCGCGGTGCTTATCCCAGCCCCCCCCCTTCGCCCATCTCGCGGCGACTGCCCGCCTATGCGGGGGTGCGGCGGACAGCATGCCAAGGTGGTGGGCGGCCCGCCGTGGGGCCGCCCACCAACCCAAACGATTCGGCATTACTTCAGGCTGTGCGGCGTTTCTTCAGCAGCAGCAGCGCACCAGCGCTCAGGCCAATAAGGGCGAGGCTGGCCGGTTCAGGTGATGCGGTTTCGGTCAAGGTGAGTGATCCAACCGACCCCTGCACGCTCTGGTAGCTCAGGAAGCCGACACCAATATTGGTCTCGGGCGGGGCAGTGGGATTGTTGTAAACGATGCTGCCAAGGGTAGTCCCGTCGTACGCGTAGGTGGCGGTCCATTGGGACGGTGCGCCCGCGGTGTCAAGGGTGACCGTCGCAGTGTCACCGAGGCCGAATGGGCCGGCGCCATTTCCGGTATTAAAGCTTGCGGCGTAATCAAGGGCCGGCCCACCAAAGGCCTGGATAAAACCCGTGTCGCGCAGGAGCATGAGTGGGCCTTGGTTGCCCGTGAAGATGTCACCGCTGCTTGAATTGAAGAAACCGGCGGCGAGCCAGTTGCCGGTGGTGCCGGTTACCGGCGTTAGTCCGGTAACGGTGAGGGTGTAGATGTTCCCACTTGTTACCGTCAGGGGGAGATATTCCGCAGCCGTGGAGTAGTTGGGCCCAGTGGTGGTGGGTGCCAAACCGCTGGCGCTCCAGTCGCTGCCCGTAGCGCCCGCAAGTGCCCACGTGGCGCCACCGGTATCCGTGGTGGGCGCTGTGCCCGTGAGAACGCCGGTAG
>JAJZGD010000027.1 GCA_021804985.1 Planctomycetota bacterium | reverse complement strand
GGGCGTGTCACCTTGTGCTTTTGATGGGGCGTGTCACCTTGGGGGTTTGATTGGGCATAATGACCGCAGCGTGCAGCCGCGCCGCGCACGAGGAACCGTTTCCACACTCCGCCGCCAGCAAACCGCACGACCGACGGCGGCACCATCCCGCCAACGAAATCCCGGGGCAGCCAAGTTGGAATGCTTTTACGCATGGTGTCGCGGCCGGGCGGCCTCAGCGTTCTCCCGCTGCCGCCCGCGGTGGCCGCGAAGCATCAGCCGAATCGGAACCTCGCGCAAAACCGTTCGCTCTCGCAGTTCGCGGATAAAAAAGCGCTCATATTCCTGCGTTACCGCTTCGGGATGATTGACAAAAAGCACAATGGTCGGCGGGTGCGTGGCGATTTGCGTGGCATAGTACACTTTGATTCGCCGACCGTTGGAACTCCCCGGGCCGCGCAGTTTTAGGATGTCTTCCACTACAGCGTTAAGCTGCGCCGTGGGCAGCCGAATTCCCGCCTGTTGATGAAGATTCATTGCCAGATGCAGCGTTTCGAGCACATTGTCGTTGTCTTTCGCGCTGATGCACGCGAGGGGAACAAAACCCAGCTGCGGAAAAATCTGGCCGAGATAATGGCCAAAATCAGCGGGATTCGCCTTGCCTTCGACCAAGTCCCATTTATTGATGACAAATATCGCGGGTTTAAAGTTCTCGGCAATATAGGCAGCCAGCTTTTGATCTACATCCCCCGTCTCGAGGCTTGCATCGAGAAGCATCAATACCACATCGGCGCGGCGAATGGAGCGCTGAGCTCGGTGGTGGCTGTAAAACTCGAGATCGTGCGCCATCATCTGAGATCGGCGGCGAACACCGGCCGTGTCGATCATGAGAAGGGTTTTGTCCTCAAAGCTAACCTGCACATCCACGCTGTCGCGCGTGGTGCCGGGTACGTCGGAAACAATCACGCGCGGCGCTCCGGCCAAAGTATTAATCAGCGTGCTTTTGCCGGCATTGCGCTTGCCGACAACCGCGAGCTTAAGCGTCGGATCGTGGGCCTCGGTGGCGGGGCTGAGGGTGATGTGCGAATCGATGATTTTCAGCAGTTCAGTGCGTCCGCGATGATGCAGGCATGAAACCGGAACGATGTCCGAAAAGCCGAGACCAAAAAAGTCGCTCTCAGCCTGCGCCTGCCCCGCGCCGTCCACTTTATTTATGACCAGTACCACCGGTCGGGCAAAGCGGCGTATGAAGCGGGCAACGGTCTGGTCGGGCGGGGTAACGCCCGACTTGGCGTCAACCACAAAAAGCACCAGCGCGGCATTTTCTATTGCCAGCCGAATTTGCTCCTGTACTTCTTCGGTCAGGGCGTCGACATCTTCCATGCCCATGCCGCCCGTATCGACCAATTCAAACACGCGCCCCTGATGTTCGATGTTGGCCATGATGCGATCACGCGTTACACCGGCGGTCGGATCGACAATGGATATGCGGCGGCGGGAGAGAAAATTAAACAGGCTCGACTTGCCGACATTGGGTCGGCCGACGATGGCAACACTGGCAATACTCATGATGGGTGCGCTCCGATAGGGGGCTTTGACGCCCGGGATGGCCGGCATTTTCAGCCGGGTCGTCCACAACACTGTTTGTACTTCCTTCCGCTGCCGCAAGGGCAGGGGTCGTTGCGCCCGATTTTGGGAACCGTATTGACAATGGTGGCGACGGGGGCTTCCTCCATTTCCACTTGGCGATCATCGGCGGGTTGCGGGGGGCGCTCGGCCTCGGCCAGCTGGGCGGCATTAACGCCGGTCGATTCCGGCGGGTCGAAAACCTCCTGCTGGGCGGCGTAGACGTTGCGCATTTCGTCGGGGGTCGCAACCTTTATCTTGAAAATGGTGTCGGTCACACGGTCACGGAGTGTGCGCAGAAATTGTTCAAAAAGGCGGGTGCCCTCACGTTTATATTCGATGACCGGGTCGCGCTGGGCGATGCCGCGCAGGCCGATGGTATCGCGAAGCTGATCCATCGCGTAAAGATGATCTTTCCAGGTGGTGTCATATATTTGCAGCAGCACATTTCTTTCCAGTTCGGTCAGTTCAATGCGGAGAAAGGCCTTCGCCAATTCGGTGACGCGTGCGATTCGCTCGGCAACCGGTTCGCCATCAAACTCGTCGGGTTCGGCCGGGGTGACAAAGCGTTCCGCGACCCATGCCGCAAGAAGCTTGGATTCATTCAACCGCTCCACCGCCTCGCGCACCTGATCCTCGATGTTGAGAACGGTGGGGCGAATTTGTTCAAGTAGTTTTTCACGTGCCGCCTCAGCCGGGTAACTTCGGATGTCATCGCCGGAAATATGCAGCGCATACTTGCCTTTGAGCCAAGCGGACAACTGTTCGGACGCATAAACATTGGCGATTCCGCCATTGATGTTCGTGACCATCAGGGCGTAGTCGAGCGGATAGGCGAGTTCGCGTTCCTGATATACCTTTCGGGCTAAGCTAAGGACGATATTTTCTACCTGCTCGGTGGTCTTGCCTTGAATATCCTCCAGGGCAATGGTGAGTTCAAATTTGTCCATCGCCCAGGAGGCGAGTTGGCGGTACCCGTAGTAGCTCACCAGATATTTTGCCAGGTCGTTGCAGGGTCTGTGATCGATCTGATCCAAGGCGCGCTCGACAAGGCTTTCGGCAATGTGCTGGCGATCCATTTTGCGGATGTCCTGCGGCGCAATCTGCACGTCGAACTGGGTTTTGGCCCAATTGGAAAGGCCGAGGTAGTCCCAATCATCCGGATCGGCATCCGGGTCCATAAATTCCGACAGCGATTGATAAATGCTGCTGCGGGCTTCATCGCGGGCCTTATCCTTGATGGTCATTTCAAGTACGGCTAGTTCCGTATCGCGCAATTCGCCCGGATCGATGGTCACGTTGAAATTGGCCTGCGCCCACTCCGCAACGCGGCCCGGCACATAATCGCGATCAAGGTAATAAACGACCGAATCGGCCACGGCCTCAGAAATGGTATCAAATATTTTTTCCTGAAGGTTGCGGCCTTCCAGAATATCCTGCCGCGTTTTGTAAAAATAGGTCCGCTGATAATTGCGAACTTCATCATATTCCAGAAGGTTTTTACGGATGCCAAAGTTCCGCTCTTCCACTTTTTTCTGGGCCCGTTCAACCGCCTTAGAAACAAAGCGATGTTCGATGGCTTCATCTTCCTGCATCCCGAGCCTTTGCAGGGCACGCAAAGTGAAATCGCCTGCAAAAAGTTTCATCAGATCATCTTCCAGGCTCAGATAAAACCGGGTCAGGCCCGGATCGCCCTGTCGGCCGGAACGACCGCGTAACTGGTTGTCAATCCGGCGTGATTCGTGGCGTTCGGTTCCGAGCACGAACAGGCCACCGGCGGATGGTACTGCTGAGCCCAAGGCGATATCCGTTCCGCGGCCGGCCATGTTGGTTGCGATGGTGATCGCCCCAACCACTTTGCCATCCGGCCGCGACACTTGCTGGCCCGCTTTGGCAATAATGTCCGCCTCGCGCTCGTGATTTTTGGCGTTGAGCACTTCATGTTCAAGCTGGTAATCCTGAGAAAGCAGGCGCGAGAGCCGTTCGGATTTTTCCACACTGGTGGTGCCCACGAGCACCGGCTGCCCGCGGGCCGCCACTTCCGCAATGGTTTCACCGATGGCCTTCCATTTGCCGCGCTCGCTCATGAAAATCAGGTCTTCGCCGTCGTCGCGGACAATGGGCTTATTGGTGGGAATGCCCACGACTTCCAGCGAGTAGATCTTGCCGAATTCCTCGCTCTCGGTCATGGCGGTGCCGGTCATGCCGGCGAGGCGTTTATAAAGCTTGAAAAAATTCTGCAGCGTGATGGTGGCCATGGTCTGGGTTTCGGGCTTTACGGTGACGCGCTCTTTGGCTTCCACCGCCTGGTGCAGGCCGTCGCTCCATTGTCGGCCGACCATCAATCGTCCGGTGAATTCGTCGACGATCACCACTTCGCCATTTTGCACCACGTAGTCTTTGTCGCGCTCGTAGACGACATGGGCGCGCAGGCTTTGTTCAAGGAGATGGGGCCAATCCATATTGCTGCCAATATAAAACGAGCCGACGCCCGCGAATTCCTGCGCCTTTTGCGTGCCCTCATGCGTGAGATGAACCGACTTTCGGTCCATCTCGACTTCATACATGGCGACCTCTTTGGCCAGATTGGATTCCCCCTCAACGAGTTCGCCCTGCGATGTCTCGATCGTCTGCTGGTACTGGCCCACTTTGGTTTTGTCGCTTTTGGTCAACTTGATCTCGCCCTCGGCTGCGCCGATCCGCCGCTTGATCTGGTCGACCCGGTCCTTCGCTTTTTGCCACGGCTGCTGACAGGCGAGAATTTTGCGAACCACTTCATCCACCGCCCGGTAGCGGGGGGAATCATCATGGGCGGGGCCGCTGATAATTAAAGGCGTGCGGGCTTCATCAATGAGAATGCTATCGACCTCATCGACGATGGCAAAATCCAACGGGCCTTGCACCTGTTCCTGCACGCTTTGCTTCATGTTGTCGCGCAGATAGTCAAAGCCAAATTCGCTGCTGGTACCATACGTCACGTTGCATTGATACGCCGCCATGCGCGGCTCGTTGTCCATGTGCGATTGAATGTATCCGACGGAAAGCCCCAGGGCGTAAAAGGCCGGCGCCACCCAGGCGGCATCACGCCGCACGAGGTAGTCGTTGACGGTGATGACGTGGCAGTGCATGCCGCGCAACGTCATCATGTAACACGCGAGCGGGGCAACAAACGTCTTGCCCTCGCCGGTGGCCATTTCCGCAATTTTGCCGTCGTAAAGCACCATCCCACCAATGAGCTGCACGTCGAACGGGCGGGCGCGGTAGGGCGGGCGGGCCTCCTGCACTGCAGAACGAATGGCGTCATAAAGCTCGGTTGGCATTTCAACGAAGCGCCAATCCTGCGGCTTGGTGCATTGCGCAAGCGTTTTGGCCAACAGCTCTTGGCCAACAGGGCTAAGCGTTTCTGCATTGAATTTTCGCGCCGGATCCAACGCATTGCGCAGGCCAATGTGCCGATCCATCGCCTCTCGCATGATGGCGAACGCTTCCGGCAATATGGCCGCTTCGCTCTCCCCTTTGGTGAGCCGATCTTTTAGTTCTGCGGTTTTTGATCGCATCTGCGCATCGGTAAGCACACGCACGGATGCTTCAAGGGCGTTGATCGCCAGTACCCGCTCGCGATACGCCTTGATCAGGCGATCATTTCGCGATCCAAATATTTTTGCCAGCGACCGATTGAGAATATTGGTTACCATGAAGACACCGTATTTTGAAATGGATTCTGATTGTTTGCACCGCGCCCCTGCGCCCACAAGAATGAAGGTCAGGGCCGCGGTGGCGGCAATTGGCCGTAAAGAGCCGTCCATCGCATTTCGCGGCTATCCATGGGGGAAAGGCCACGCCATCTTGCGGATAATCCTGTTGATGGGCCCGGGCGGCCGATGACCGATGCCGATCCACCGATGATGTGCAGAGCCACCACCGCGACCATACTCGCGATCAATAATTGCATCAGCAGAAAGTCGCGGCCCGATAGCCGGGGAAGGCCCGCCACATTCGCCCGATTCAGGCTGCGGTGGCCAATGACCGACAGAAATACATTGGACGCGGTTGGCTGAGGGCGTTGGCGTGCGCCGCTGCAACCGGCCTGTAGCGCCGCTGAAAATGCCAGCAAAGCGGCGAGCATGGTGCCCGCCACGCCGATCTGCCGAAGCGTGGAGGGGTGGCTGCTGTGTTGCTGTTTTACCATCGCCAAGTTCGGGTGGCCTCAAATACGCCAATCAGGGTCAAATTCTCTCCTGAATCCAGCAATTCTATCGGCCATTCATGACTTTGCCAAAAGGCCGGGATTAACGCATTGCATGCCGATGTTATTCAAGGGGCCGGTCTGGCCGCTGTGCGGGGAATTGGCCAAATCAAAAATCAGAAGGGGGGCTGGCGATGGCCCGTCGATTATAATTTGTTCAAAGATGCAAGTTTATGCTTGATTTAAATGTAAAACTAAGTAAAATTAATTCGGTATCGGCGACCATTTGCCCAATCAAGCAGATTTTCTGCCGCACCCATCCGGCCTCTTAACGTTCGGCGGCCCACTGAATAAAAAAGGGAGGTTCGATCATGGTCACGCCTTGGATCCAAACCCGACAAAATCGCCCAAAGAACTCCGGTTTCACGCTGGTTGAACTTCTGGTGGTCATATCCATTATTGCGCTTCTTATCGCGCTTCTTTTACCGGCATTGGCAAAGGCTCGCGCCTTGGCCAACTCTACCGTTTGCAAGGCGAACCTTCATTCCATGGGCACCGCCATGGAAGAATATGAAAGCACCTACCAGGGCTTTCTACCCAACAACGACATCAATGGCTTTTGTGTATGGATGCCCGAGTTAATGGCTGAAATGGGCGGCCCCGGTGCCGCAGCTGCGTTCTATTGCCCGTCGGAGCCGATTACCGATGCCTATGTCGCCAACGTGGTGCAAAAAAATCCGGCGATGCCCCTCTATAACGACGGATCTTTAAGTGGGTATGGCTACGCATACGGCCAGCGGACGCTGGGGTACGGCGGCTGGCCGGCCGGCGGATCGTGGGTTGCGCCCAATCCATCGCCATGCTACGGTTACAACGCCTGGGGAGCTGATTACTGGGCCCCCGTCAATAACTTTGAGATGAACTATCCGAGTACCGTGAAGGCGACGCAGCAAAGCTGCGGTCTCGGCGGCACACTGCCGTGGTGGACGCCGGTGGCCGCCAGCAAAATTGTGTCTCCGAGCCAGCTTATCGCCATCTGCGATCACATTAACCTCGCGGATTTAGGCATCAACAACCAATCCGGCACCGGTTACCCGTGGACCTATGATGCTGAGGCATGGCCCGGCAACTGGGGCGTTACAACTTCACTGGCGAGTTCCAACGGCTTGCCGGTCGGCCCGGAATCCGTCGGGAACCCCCATGCAAGTGGCTCCAATGTGCTCTACGCCGACGGGCACGTCGGCTGGCAAACCCAATATGATCTGATCAACTGCTTTGCGAACACACCAGCGGCCATTCAGGCGAATATGAAATGGAACATCGACGACCAGTACCACTACTGAGTTGCCGCACCCACACAGCAGACACCCTTCGATACGGTTGAAAACTTCCGCGTATCACCACCGGCCCGGCAAGCCGGGGGGCCGGCACGGAAATCCCGCTTTGTACAATCAAAGTTCCCCGCCCCGCCCGCTGCGCCGGCCGATCTGACATAGCGGCCATCTGATACTATGATGAGTTAAGGATGTAGGAGTGTGCGCTGATGAGCGAACCACTGATAAAAAAGGGCCGCCTGGACTTTGACATTATTGAACCGGTCGGATGGCGCGTGCTGGTGCGTAAGGATGATAACCGGCGCGAAACCAAGGGCGGCATTGTATTGCCGGGCAATCATGAAATTCCGACGCTGACCGGGCGGGTTATTGCAATTTCTAAAATGGTGGAAAACGATCCCGATAACACAATTCGCCAATACGATAAAATCTTATTTGATCCGCGCGAAGCCATTCCCGTCGAATTTGATCCCGAGAATCGGCTTTTTGTCGTTTCCTTGGAAAAGGTGCTGGCCATCTTTCGAAGGTCAAACGCTAAACCCACAACCCCGCCGGATGCAGATGTGGAACAGCCGCCGCTCTGACGCCCGCGGCGATGCCATGCACTGGCGAAGGAGGTAAGATGCAATATCATATTTGCGACACCAGCGAACAGCTCGCGGCGGTGGCGGCGGCCAAAATCCGCGATCTCGCCATGGCTGCCATCCATGCGTCCGGGCGATTTGCGATTGCCTTGACCGGCGGCAAGACGCCGGAAGAAACCTACCGTTATCTGGCAGCGCATTTTGCCGAGGAAGATCATTGGGCTCATTGGGCAATTTTTGTTGGCGATGACCGGCACGTACCGACCGATCATCCCATGAGTAACTTTGGCATGGGACAACGCCTGCTGCTCGATCACGTTACCGTCGGGCAAACCAATCTCTTTCCGGTACCCACCCATCTTCCCACGGCCGCACAGGCCGCTGAAGAATACCAAAACACCATCATCCGCTTTTTCCAGCCCCATCCCTGCATTTTTGATTTGATACTTCTGGGGGTCGGTGACGACGGCCACACCGCATCGCTGTTTCCCGGCGCGCCTGCCCTTAATTCAACCTCGCTGGTGACATGGAGCCCCGCGGGCACGCTTCCCCCCCCGATTGATCGCATCACATTTACGTTTCCACTCATCAATGCAGCGAGGCATGTCATGATTCTGGCGGCCGGCGAACGCAAAAAGCAGGTCATCGAAGATATTCGGGATCGGAAAAAAACGGTGGCCCAATGTCCGTCGCTGGGCGTTAATCCCTACCCCGGCGATTTGCTGCTTTATGTGGATCGCGCTGCCGCCGCCGGTTAATGCGACGGACAATTTGGATTGCCGCCCCAAATCGCGATCGCGGTCAAACAGCCCAGCGGTCAAACATCCGAGAAGGCGAGCAATCGGGGGCGCCTGGCAGGGGGGCTTGAAGCATCGCCATCGGTGCAATAATCTATCCGCATGGAAAAACTTCAATTGCCCCGGATACCTTCCCGTAAATTCGACGCACACAAGGGTGACTTTGGAAAAGTGCTGGTCATTGGCGGAAGCGAATGGATGCTTGGCGCTCCTACCCTTTCGGCCAATGCAGCCATGCGCTCTGGCGCCGGGCTGTGCCGTATTGCCGGCCCCAAAGAGTTGCTGCCGCAAATGCTGGTGCTGTGTCCTACCGCAACCGGTTTTGCTCTGCCGGCGCGGGACGTCAAACCGCTTCTCGAGTTTGCCGATCTGCATGACGCCCTGGTGGTGGGTCCCGGCCTTGGCATGGGCCCATTCGCTCGGCGGATGGTGATCGAGCTGCTTGAGCGCCATCCCGGCCCCATGGTTTTAGATGCCGATGCACTCAATATCCTTAGTTCGCTGGAATCCAGCGAATGGCCGCAGCGTCGCGATTGGTCCAACGTCGTTCTGACGCCCCATATGGTTGAATTCATGCGGCTTATGGCTGCGGTGACCAAGCGGGGCACCTCGCTGGCAGCCGATTCAGCGGGGCGGGCGCCGGATGATGCGGCGCCGACGGGACGCAGCCTGGTTGATGATGAACCATCCACTGCCGATGGCATTCCCCTCGATGACGAACCGGCTGCGGCTGCGGCCGCCCCGGCCGTGGCAGAGCCCGCCGATGTCGGCAGCGACCGATCGGCACTCGCCGAGCTGCTTAGCCGGGCCACGGGGTGCGTGGTTGTGCTTAAAGGGGCCAATACGGTGGTGGCCGATGGCCAGCGTTTCGGCATTAACCGAACGGGCAATCCGGCGATGGCCACAGGCGGTAGCGGCGATGTGCTCTCTGGTGTGATCGGCACCTTTTTGGCCCAGAGCTTCAAGCCGGCGCAGGCGGCCTTGCTCGGCGTGCACGTTCATGGATTAGCCGGCGATCTCGCGGCCAAAGCCATTGGCGGTGTGGGCGTCGTGGCGACCGACATTATTGCGTATTTGCCGTCGGCCATAAAATCCCAAATGGCGTAAGGGTAGCGGCGCCGCAAACCCAAGCGCCAATACGGGCCGGGCGGCTTATCCGCTCGCAATGATTGCAGGGAAACTTTCCGATGGAATAAATACATCGGCTCGTAATTCTGCGTTGGCAGAATGATTTCCGATTTGATAAATGCATCAGCTCGCGGAATCACGCCACTAAGCCGGCCAGCCTGCTGGCCGCGCCTCGTCGGCTTGTGGCTTATTCGCTCGGAATGAATGCAGAAAATATTTCTCAGGAATCGTGCCAATGGCATGATGAAATTATTTAATATCTCACGCAGAGAAGGGGAGACGCAGAGACGACGGCCCGCGGCCTCATTTGGCCGGCGCCATGGTGCCGCCGTGGGTCGTGTTGTTTGCTGGCGGCGGAGTGTGGAAACGGTTCCTCGTGCGCGGCGCGGCTGCACGCTGCGGTCATTATGCCCAATCAAACCCCCAAAGGTGGCACAGGCATTCCTGCCTGTGCCCCACCGTGCCACAAACACAGACAAGAATGTCTGTGCCACATTGGCATCATCATGTTCACCCTGCCCGGAAAAATTGCCCTGCCCCTCTTGCTGCCGTAACAGCGCGCCCGTTGACGCAAAGGCCCGCAGGGCCTAGAATCAGGGGCTCGACGGAGGGCGCCGCACAGAACATTGGTGCCCCCGGAAGTGAAGCGGAGTAATCGATGCCCAAACCACGCAGACGCAGAAAAATCGGCAGTAAAAAGCGGCACGCCAAGTGGAAGGCTCGCCATCACATTCAGTGATCCATTGCTGCGGGGCGAGTTCCGCAGCCTCTCCCATTTTACATTTATGTTATCGTTCCGCGCATCGTTTCAGGTTTGCCTGAAATGATGCTGCGGATTTCCATTTTCGCCATCTGAACGCATCCGCCGTTCCGCGGTACCGTTTGGTGCGCGGCCATGCTGGGCGGCTTGGCGGAAGGCACCATCTGAACGCCTCCGCCGTTCTGCGGTACCGTTTGGTGCCCTACGCTTCAAGCGAGGAGGCCTGCCCGATCGTCCGTTCCGTCATCGTTCGGATGCGGTTGATCGCTGCAAGATAGGCCCGGGCCGAGGCCTCAAGAATATCGGTGCTGAAGCCTCGTCCGCGAATTTTTCGTCCGCTGTGCGATAACTCCACACTGACTTCGCCTTGGGCTTCTTTTCCGCCGGTAACGCTTCGAACCTGAAAAGAGTCGAGTGTCGCGGCAATATGCGTGAGCCGGGAAATGGCCGCAAACATGGCGTCGATGGGGCCGTCGCCGGTGGCGGCATCGGTAATCACGGTGCCCGAAGCATCCGTCAGGCTGACCATGGCGGTGGCCGTGCCGTTCATTCCGGACATAACCTGCAAGTTCGTAAGCTGGAACAACTGCTTTTCACCTTCGAGCTGTTGCTCCACGAGGGCTTCAAGGTCTTCGTCGTAGATTTCCTTTTTCTTATC
Organism: Planctomycetota bacterium; assembly: GCA_021804985.1. GTDB lineage: Bacteria > Planctomycetota > Phycisphaerae > WQYP01 > WQYP01 > JAJZGD01. The sequence continues at coordinate 11,867 of JAJZGD010000027.1, read as the reverse complement.
GCAAAGAATTTTGAATTTTTCAAACGCCTTGTCCAAAGACGCGTCGTCGAGGCGATGGCCCAATTCTTCAAGGCGATTGCGGAAGGCGTGTCGGCCGCTGTGCTTGCCGAGAACCAGTTTGGTTTGAATCAGCCCCACATCTTCCGGCGAGATGATTTCGTAAGTGCGGCGTTCCTTGAGCATGCCATCCTGATGAATGCCCGATTCATGCGCGAACGCATTGTCGCCCACGATCGCCTTGTTGCGCTGTACGTGCATGCCGGTTAATGTGCTCACGAGACGCGATATCGGCACCAATCGATTGGAGACAATGCCGGTGGTGTAGGGATAGAAATCAGGTCGGGTACGGACGGCCATCGCGATTTCTTCCAAAGCGGCATTGCCCGCACGCTCGCCGATGCCATTGATCGTGCACTCAATCTGCCTGGCACCTCCGGCCACCGCCGCGAGCGAATTAGCCACGGCAAGGCCGAGGTCATCATGGCAATGGGCGCTGAAGATAACATTTTTAGCGCCCGGAACCCGCGCGATGAGCTGCGCAAAGAGTTCGCGATATTCTTCCGGTGTGGTGTAACCGACCGTGTCGGGGCAATTAATGGTTGTGGCGCCGGCATCGATGGCTGCATGCACGACATCGGCAAGAAAATCCGGTTCGGTTCGGCTGGCATCTTCCGGCGAAAATTCAATATCTGCGACGTACTCGCGGGCGAGTTTAATGCTTTCAACGGTAAGCCGGATGATTTCATCCTTGGCCTTGCGCAGCTTGAATTCGCGGTGAATTTTGCTCGTGGCACAAAAAATATGAATGCGGCCATGCGCAGCGCCCTGCACCGCATCGCCGGCGCGGCGCACATCACGCTCGGTACAACGAGCCAGGCCGGCGACGGTAGCGCGTTTGATTTCCTTACCGATGGTACGAACGGCTTCGAAATCTCCGGGGCTGGTAATCGGGAAACCGGCTTCAATGATGTCGACGCCGAGTTGCTCGAGGGCATGGGCAATTTCCACCTTTTCCTGCAGATTCAGTGATGCCCCCGGAGATTGCTCGCCATCACGCAGCGTGGTATCAAATATTAAGATGCGCGAGGTTGCACTTGGTGAAGGAACTTCCGACATTTTCGACTCCTGACTAACCGCCAATAACAAAAAACCCCGCGATTTTTGCTCGCAGGGTTTTAAGGCCAATCAACATGTAAACGTACCCTAAGAGCCTGCCAGATTAACTCGCATTCGTAGCAGCAGCAGGTTGGTGGGGCGACGCAACATCATCATTTCTCCAATGCGCAAAGGTTATCCGGATCAGCCGGAATGTCAAATTGAGCATTTGCAAACGAATGCCCCGCATCTCCGGCCATCGCCTCGTAGAAAACCATCAGAACAATATTCCCGATGCGCACCGCGTCATCATGGGCGCGCCACGGGCCGAGCGGTTCGCCCGCCCGGTAAAGATTGCAAGGAATACTTCCGGTGGGACAAAGCTTTTGGGCTATTCGTTGCGAATGTAAACGATAAATAGCCGCGGAATGCAAAACAGAACCCGTCCGTCGGCTCCGATGCGGTAGAGCGGGCGAATGCATTGGCGGCAGTCCGTCAAAAAGGCGCTTCTATCCTCCGCCGACGCCAAGGCCTCAATATAGGGCTGTAAACCCGTCCCGCAGTACCAATCTATGACAGCATCCGCACTTTCAAGCGGGTGATAATAATCCGTCCGCCATATGTCGATTTTTTGCGCATCGCGGCAGAGCAGGTCATAATAAAAGGCGGGGTGCTCAACACCCCAGCTGCGAACCGGCGCGCTAAAAACGCGCCGCCACCGCGCACTCGTTGTTATCGTTCGAATTGTTACGTTGATGGGCGACGCGTCATCCGGATAGGGCATCTGCACCGCGAAAACGCCTCCCGGGCGGAGCATCTTGCCAAGCCGTGGAAAGAGCGTTGCATGATCGGGCGCCCATTGCAGGGCCGCATTTGAAAACAGGCAGTCGAATGTTTGATCCGGTGACCAGCTTTCTATTGCCGCCTGCCTGAATGCGATGCCGGGCAATAACGCCTGAGCCGCCTGAAGCATGTGGGGCGATGAATCGATACCAAGAATTGCTGCGGTCGGAAAGCGGGCATGAAGCGCGGCGGTGCTGTTGCCCGGCCCGCAGCCGATGTCAACAATCGACACCAGTGGAATTTGTGGCAGGCGTGAAATCAGATCGCGGCACGGTATGGCGCGTTCCGATGCAAATTGCAGGTAGCGTTCCGGCTTCCAATGCGGCATGGGCGTGTCCGAAAATTAGAAAATCAGCCGCTCGACCGCTTACTTCGCGGTGTTAAGGTGCGCAGCGATGGCTGCTACCAGGCGCCCTGCGGCATCTTGCAATGATCCCTTCATGCGGCAGCCAGCCGCTCGTGCATGGCCGCCGCCGCCGAATTCAGCCGCGACCGCCGCCACATTGACCGTGTGTTTGCTGCGCAGGCTTATGCGCAGATTACCATCGGGCTGTTCCGTCAGGCAAAGGCTTACAAGCACATCGGCAATGGCCATGGGAATATTGATTAGCCCTTCGGTCTCCCAGTTTTGGGCTTTCGTCTGGGCAAAATCAGAAACACTCAGTTCGATGATGGCAACTTGATTGCTCAATTCAAAGCGGCATTTTTCCAGCGCCAAACCAGTGAGCTTAAGCTTGGCGACCGAATCTCGCTCCATAAGCCGATTCCATAATTCGACGGGCAATGCGCCCGCCTGCACGCACTCGGCCGCGGCCCGCAACGTCCCGGCCGACGTACCTTCATAGTGGAACCAGCCGGTGTCGGAAGTAATGCCGGCCAGCAATACCGTTGCTGCCGCCTTATCCATGACGCCGAGTTGGCCCGCGAGTTGCACGATCAGCTCCGCGCACGAACCCGCCTGTGAATCACGAAACATGCAACGCCCCTGCACATCGCCGGAAAGGTGATGGTCAATGCAGATGAGTTTTTCGGGCATGTCGCGCAGGACGTTGGCAAGTGTGCCAAGCTGCTCACTGCTGGAAGTATCTACAACAATAATTGCGTCGTAATTGGGCAGATGCTCCCGGGCCCAGGCCTCAGTGTATTCAACCAATGGCCAGGGTGAATGCTTGAGAAGAAATTCCAAGCTGCCCGGAACGGGTGGAAATTCAACCACAGCACCAGATTTACCCGCCGCGGAAAGAAGTCGCGCGAGGCCCACCTGCGAACCGATCGCATCGGGATCGGGGCGCTGATGCGTAAAAATAGCGGCGTTGGTGCTGCCGACCAGTGCACTGATCAACATTGGCCAGTTACTTTCCACCACATCCCCACGGTTCGGTTGATTCATCCTGATTCTCCGGCGACCTTCGAAAGCGCCTTTATTCGATGGACATCGCGCCCAATCTGCCGGCTCAGCAGCGCCACCGACGGGAAGGTGTGCTGATCGCGCAGCCAGTGTCTAAAAACCAATTCCACGGCCTGATCATACACGTTGCCGGAAAAATCAAGCAGAAAGGCTTCCACGGTCTTTCCGGTATCGCCGAAAGTGGGATTGTTTCCAACGCTTATCGCGGCTCGGTATGCGGAGCCGGCAATGACTGCCTCACCGGCGTATACACCATCTGCGGGCAGCAATTGGTGTGATTGCAGGTTGATGGTTGGATAGCCGAGCACCGATGTCCCGCGCCCTTTACCATGAATGACCGTTCCGGCCAGTGCATAGGGGCGGCCGAGCAGTATCTGCGCATCGCGCATGCGTCCGTGGCCAATAAGCCAGCGGCTGAGCGTGCTGCTGACATCCACGATGGTCTGATCGCTTAGCACGCCTTGGGTCGTCGCAATTTCCACCACCTGCCAGCCGAGATTTGTTCCGGCGGATCGCAAGCTTTGCGTATTGCCGAGCGCACCTTTGCCATAAGTGAAGCTGCTTCCCTCAACCAAAACCGACGCCCGCAGTTCGGCCGCGAGGATATCGGTCTCAAATGCCTGGGCACTGGTGGCGAGAAAGTTTTTATCCGGCCGAATCAGCCATATCGCCTCCGGCGCGAACGCACCGATCAATGCCAGGCGTTGACCTATGGTTGTCAGATACGGCCGCGGTATCTCCGGTCGCAGCAGTTGCAGCGGGTGCGGATCAAATGTGACGACGAGAAGCGGCAGGTTTCGGTCCTGTGCCGTTCGGCGTGCGGTGCGCAGCATGGCCGCATGCCCGAGATGCACCCCATCAAAATTGCCAATGCATACCACGCCGCCGCGTGCTTCAGGTGGTATGTCACATAAATGGTGGAAGATGGGCATCGTGGGATTCTACGGGCGGGGTAATTGGGCGCCAAAGCCAGTAGCGCCAAAAAGCAGTGTGTTTAATTTTTAAGAAACAGCGCATCGCAACCAGCGCGGTGGGCAGGCCCAAAGGTGCGAGCGGATCAAGCTCGCGATGGGCAGCAGCATGCGGCAGCACGCTCTGCCTGAGAATGCTTTACATGAGCCCATCTCGCCGGATGTATTCCATGTAGGGCTGGTAAATCTTGCCGGGGCAAAGGGTGGCGACGAGCTCCTGATGGGTGTAGCAGTGATAAATGGGAATCTGATATAGCGTGCGTACCAATCGGCCAAATTCCACAATCCGCCGCTTCTGATAAATCGTCGGCTCCTGAATCATGAAGTTGCCCAAGGTGACAATGCCGATGTTGTGTGCATTCCAAATATAGCGGCCATTAACCGGATGGGTGGGCGAATTTTTCCACTGCACGTATTGATCCAGCCAGCGGGGTGCTGCGAAGCCATCGCGCACGTGCTCGCCACGATACTGCAACGAACGCAACTGCCAGATGCGGCCCATGCGGTCGTTGGCAAAGTGGTAGGCGATATCTTCAAAGCCCTGGCGGACCTGCCATTCGCGTATGGCCTCCAGATAGTGGGCCGTTCCTTCGATCGAGTCGTCAAGGAACGGCTGTGGATCGCCGGAATGATGGAAGGTGATCAGATTGACGCCGTTCATCGGCTGGATGGTGCGCATGTTCGGGCCTGCCAGCGCCCAGGCTGATCGCGGAATGATTCCCAATGCCCCGCGTGCGACGGCGGGGTGGGCAGTCGGTCGCCGGTAGGGGGTCTTCATGACATAATCGGCAGGCGGGGCATAACCGGTATCCGGCGGCCCGCTCTGCGCCATCTGAACCGGCGCGGGTGGCAGTTTGCCATCCGGCAGGCTGATGCGATCAGCGGACAAGCCTTCCGGGGTGCTGGCGCAACCGCCGAGGCCAGCCGCCGCGGTAACCATCGTGAGCGCCGCTAAAAGTTCGCGTCGGGAAATTTTTGGAAAAATGTCCGTTACTGATTGCGTTTGCCGATCCATGGTCTTATGCCCCTTTGAAGCTGAAAGGTGATAGCCAGCGGCTTGAAAGCCAAAGCCCATCGCGGAACCATCCATAGTTCTACGATACGCAGAATAACACTGTTACGCTTGAAACTGCAAGCGGGTTTACGAAAAATTCTCCGAACCTAAAAATGATTCAGCGGCGGGAACGGTTACCGCCTTTATAAGCCATCGGAATGCCGCGTTATGGGGCTTTAGGCGATTTTCAAAATTTCGGTCGCCGAGCGGGCGAAAGGCGGCCAACAGCGGTTAAACGGGCGGCCTTCCCGTGGAGCCATCCCCGTCGCCATTCCGGGTATAAACGGGCCACGCTTCTTTCCGCGGGCGGCTTTAATGCTTGTACGCGTACGGCGATTCAGGATACGCCTTTTTAATTTTTGCCATCGCCAGCATTGCCATGGTTCGGTGCCCGCCAGCTTTAAAATTCTGGGCACTGCGGTATAGAATTTCCGCCGCATAGAAGGATCCCGGGCAGGCTGCGGCAAACGCCATTCCCATTTTTGCCGCGACCGTAGGATATCCCATGGCAACCATCAGCTTCATGCGTTCCATGCGGGTAAACCCGCGGATCATCTCCAGCGGAAACTGGCAATCCCATTGATTGAGCAGGTTTCGTGCCGTATCAAAATGCCCGCTGCCGATATAGCTTTCCACATCACGGGCCCATTCGCCCTGCCGCAGTTCGGCGGATTTAAAATTGATGTGCGGCGGTGTGGCGGCTTGCGCCAGTTTGGTAGCAAGCGGGCCATTACCCGCAGCGATGGCGGCATAACACTCTGCAACCTCCGCCATGCGCCGCGCCGCCGCGGGCATGCCCGGCTGATGACGGATCCAGTGTGAGGTAACCGCCAGCGCACGGGCGGAATCTTTTCCGAAATCCCCTTCGGTCAGGGCGTAATGTGCCATAAGCGTGGCTTTGGCCCATGCTGAAATTTGCTTGCGGGCCACCAGCAAATAAAGGTTGGCGGCTTGCGTAAACTGCTTTTTTAGTTCCAGGCGGCGGCCCAATCGAACGGCCATTTTAAGGACTTGTTTGTCGGGCTGCTTATCGGGTGATAAGGCCCAGGCGATGCCCCAGTGCGTAAGGCCTGCATAGGCGCTGTAATGCTCAAAAAAGCGGACACCGCGATAAAGCTGCTCGCCACTGAGTTTATCGAGTTGGTATCCGTTGATCAGTCTTGCCACATTGATTGCCGGGTCGGTCGGGGGGTACGGAAATTGCGAATACATCTCAGTGCGGACGGTAATGCGCCGCGTGGCCGAAAAACGATGGGTCCCTTCGCGAATGACGGCGGTAATGGTGTAGTTCCCGGGGGTTAGAAAATCGTGATCCACGCGCAGGCCCAGCGCCGTTTGGCCATCCGAGAATTTCCATTTCACCGCCGGCGCAAAACTGGCCGGCACATCCACCTCAAACGCCCAACGCTGAAAATAATGGTCGGAGGGCACAAAAATCTGCGCCTCGGGTTGTATATTAAAATCAGCCTGATAGCCGTCGCCAATTTTCGTCAGTCGTCCCGGCGTGGCCTGGGGCGCCATGGCGAAAGCGCTTGGCGGCACTGGCTGGTATTGGCGTCGGCCTGGCGTAATCCAATCCACCGCCACACCCATCCGGTTTCCATAGCTGATCTGTCCAACGATGAGCTTATGCCATCCTGGCCGCAGTCGGACGGTGCGATGAAAGCGCACCCGACCCCACATGCCGCCGGGATATCGCTTGGTAAGGAGCATGTCGCCGTCAAGATCCAAAAACCCCTTGCTCGCGACATCAAATCCGAAGGTGTACTTTCCCGGCCGCACAATATGGAGATATCCGGTGTAAAGAAACATGGCGTGGCGTGCGAAGCCCAACGGGTCGTAGCCGAGAAAAATATTCGGCACGATGAGGCGGCCGGCCACTTGGCCATGTTCAAGTGCCCGAAGCATGCCGCGGGGCGATCCGTTGCCGCCGGGGGCAAAACGATAAGCCCTGAGGTACACGCCGCGATCGATTTTCAGGGGCGGCGGTGGGGCGCCCGGGTGCGGATTGCCCCAGCAGGCGTAATACGTTCCGCTGGACGGCGCCTCAAATGCCACTGTGACCAGATCATTGTTCGGCGATATTTGCAGCAACTTCATCGGCATGACCAAACCGCCAGCGGTCGTAATCCGCAGATCAGATCCATTGGGCAACCGCTTGGAATTGGTGTAAAAGCTGGCCCATGCCATCGATTTGCCGGGCGCATTTTCCGGTCTGGCCGCCACCATCAACGCCCGTCGGTAGGGCCAGCCCGGCCCAAGCACGCCTGCGCCGCGGCACGTTGCAGCGGTGGCGAGCAGCCCGGCCAGAAGGTAGATCAAACCAATTTCTATGCGTCGATAGCCGTTCGATTTCATAATCACCCGCTTTTAACTTCCGAATGTCCGCCCGTACCAGGCACCGTCGCGATAAATCGATATACGCTCGCCGAAGCGATGCCCGCCGCCGGGCCGCGCTGCGATGTCCCGCGGGCGTGGGTGCGTGGCATACCTCACCTACAGCGGTACAACGCCTGAACGCGCCGCACCGATGCAGCATTCGGGTTTTGCAGCACGATTTTACCGCGCCTGACTTTGGGCACGCATGCGATAGCGCAGTTTGCCAACCGGCAGTCCGCGGCTCATGGCACGCATCAACGCGAAGAACGCCACCGAAATTCCGCCCAGACCGATAATCAGCAGGGCGGAGAAAAACTGCGCATTGGCGGCAAGCATCGACGCGTCGTACGCAAAGAGCGCAAAAAGACCGGCGCGAATGATTTTCTCGCCGCGCTTTCGCGGTTCTTTGCGATGTTGAACCGTCTGCCATGCCACCCAGGAAAAAAACGCAATGCCCACCGTTATTGGCCCCACAGCTAAAAGCAGCCACCGCGCCGTGATCGCGTGCCACCATGCCATCAGGCCGGTCATCAGGGCCAGAAAAATCATCGGCAGAAGCACCAAAAGCGCATAATCGATGCGCTTCAGCCTTGGCCGCTTGGATTCCAGTCGATAGCTGATCACGCTCACCAGCAGCACCTGGCCAAAAAGCACCATGGATGGAAGCAGGTTGTGGGCGTGCACGTTGCCCATCAGGCAGTTGCAGGCGCGAATCAGCCCCAGGGTTAGCAGGCCGATGGAACCCAGATATTTTCCGACCCCGTTGTAAAAAACGACGAGCATCGCGGTGAAAAAAGCGACCAGCAAGGGCCACGGGATAACGGATTGATTTTGGATTGCGCCCAATACACCGGCAAAGAAAATTCCTAAAAGCAGCAGCAGCAGGCAAAGGATCGTGGCGCTGGCGATGGTGATGCGTCCCGACGGCAACGGACGCCAGGGGGCGAACACGCGATCTCGGCGGGCATCGAGCAGATCATTAAGCGACATGCCAAAGCCGTACAAAAAAAGTGCCGCCAGGCCGCCGGCCGCCAGCTGCCAGATCGGATGTTGCAGCGGCGGTTCGCCCGGCATATGCAGCAGCATCAGCACCCATACATCGGCCACGGCGGTGAGCGCAAGCGCCGCGCGCGTCAGTTGCAGGCCTGCGATAATGGAACGCATCGCTTCTCCACCGAGGGGTAGGGGGCCATTACTCGGAAAGGCTCCCAGGCTGATCGCTGTGGGTTAGTTTAGCGGCAGCCGAGGCTCTGTGCCTGTTTGTATGCGCAGGGGCAGGTAGAAAGGCAGGGTGCAGCAACGGGAAGGGATTTCCGGGCGGGGATAAAAAAAATCAGGCCGACCCGAGGGTCGGCCTGTCGCCTGTGGTTCTCTAAAGCACGCGTGAAACTTCCATGGGTCTCACAGCGCTCATCGGTGGCAACTACACGTTGCGCTTATTAATGGTAAGGCTTGTACTGTCTTGCGACAGCCAAGCGCCCGAAACAGCTTAGCGCTCGGGTTGAGCGGTCAAATTAACGACCGGACTTCTGGGCCTGAAAGCAGTCACGGCAATAAACCGGACGGTTTCCAGATGGTTTAAATGGGACTTCAGTGGCCTGCCCGCAGCTGGCGCAGGTAGCCGGGAACATCTGCCGGGGGCCGCCCGACGAGAAGCCACGACCGCCGCCGCCACCGCCGCCGCCGGCTGGACGCGAGGAATAACCGCCACGACCGCCGCCGCCGCTGCGACCGCTGTCGCCCTGTTGGGCCTTGCGGGTATCGCGGCAGGCTTTGCAACGCTTGGGTTCGTTAGTAAAGCCACGTTCGGCAAAGCGTTGCTGCTCATCAGCCGTGAACGTGAACTCGGCGCCGCAATCGACGCACACAATTGTTTTGTCTTCGTAAGACATAGAGACTCCCTGGATTGTTTCCAGTAACTTAAAGGGGTGATATGGAAAAAGCGATGGGCGGTGCGGGAATGGCTTCGGCCAACCTCGAACTCGGGCGCTACAGCCCACAGGCACAAAGTAGTATAGCGGGGAAAAGCGGCTTGGCAAGTGCTCCCAAAAATCCCGCGCCGCCCTTCAAGCCAGCCGCCCCCGCGCCAAGGCCCATAAGACCTTATGCGGCGATTGGGCGCCCGCAAGCCGCTCGGTTCGCTTGATCACGTTCCCGGCAGCCATCCTAAGCCATGCGGTTGACAAGATCCAAGGTAACCGTTAACCCCTATAACCGTGGGCTCAGGGCGAGTATCTTCGTGCAGAAGGTGGCGGATGGAGATATTTAATGAATCAGGGCAATCGTCGATCATTTTTAAAAGCGGTTGGTGTTGGCAGTGCCAGCTTAATGGCGGCTCCAAGCCTGGTCGGAATTGCGCGCGCCGCCGGAGTGGGCGTCCAGAATCAGTTGCGGCATAAAATTGACCATATTGTGGTTATCTTTCAGGAGAACCGCAGCTTCGACCATTATTTTGGTACATTTCAACCGAAAAATGGCCAGCGGATCATCAATCTTCTTGATGCGCACGGAAAGCTCGATGGGCGATTTGTCGGTTTCCAAAAAAATCCGGCGGGGATTCCCTATACGATCCTGCCGACGCCAAAGGATATCCCCGCGTTTCAAACCGTAGAACTGCCCAATGCACCGTTTCATTTGGCCCCTTATATTCCGGCGGATGACAATGCGCATTGGGATCCAAAGCATCGCTTTTTTCGGATGTCGGCGCAAATCAACAATGGCAAGATGGATCGCTTCGTCGCGCTGGCCATGAGTGATCATCGCCATCTTTCCCGGGCAGAATTGGATCACTATGTCGCACAGCGTATCGAGTTCGACCTCGCACATCCAAGTGGCCCCGTGTTGGGGTATTACACGGGTGCGGATATCCCGTTCTACCATCAGTTGGCGCACCGTTACACGCTGTTCGATCACTTCTTTCAGGCTGCGACGGGCGGTTCTGTTATCAACGCCTTGTATCTGATCGCCCAGCGCTCCTGTGTCAACCCGAAGGCACCCATCGATGCACGCAGCCCTTACGACCCCAAGGCAACAGGCCTGGATCATTCCTTTTTTGACCTGCCTTATGATCGCCACGGCATTCTCATCAATGACCTTCCGCCAACGCAGGGGCCAACCGGAGCAAATAATCGGCATGCATTAAAATTGTCCCCACCGCCCCAATATCAGTCTTACCCGAATATTGGTGATCGGCTGAGTTCCGGCCACGTGGATTGGGCGTGGTACAACGAGAACTGGAATCGCGTCAAAGCGTGGGCGCTCAAGACGGCCTTTGGTCCCGGCGATGGTTCAGCGGTTATTGACACCGGCCGCCTGTATGAGGCCCATCACAATCCGTTTCAGTATTACACACGCTGGCCGGAATATGTGACGCAAGGGCATATCCGCGACAGCGACGACTTTTTGCAGGATGCGGCCGACGGAAAACTTCCTGGTGTGTCATTTCTGAGATCGACCGCTGCCCACTCGGAACATCCCGCTGATTGCGCACCGGTTTTCGGCATGAACTGGGTCGAAAAACTGGTGCGTGCTGTCGCTCAGAGCCCTGCCTGGGAAAGAACCGCGATTTTCATTACGTACGATGAGGGCGGTGGTTTCTGGGATTCTGTGCCGCCGCCCCAAATCGATGAATTTGGCTTTGGCACGCGTATACCCGCGATCCTGGTGAGTCCTTGGGCGCGCGCGGGGTTAGTGGATCATCATGTCGCAAGTAGCGCGAGCATCCTGAAGCTTATTGAAGCACGCTTCGGACTTGATCCGCTGAACCATCGTGATCGCACGGCTTACAATCTGATGGGTGCCTTTGATTGGGATCAACAGCCGGAAAAGTTTAAGGTCTGATCTTAGCATGCCCGTAAGCCGGAACCGCTAGAAATTCGGTCAATCATCCCGATCACCGATCGGCAAGCTGTGTCATGCGTTCGCAGGGGCTGAATAATTGAGACATCCAGATGTCATAATAGTTTAACTGTTAACCCTCTCCTACCCGCAGGAAATATTTGTCGGGCCAGATTTTGGCCGGTCGAAATATTTGGCGATTTGTTTGATCGCTCCGAGCGGCGCATTCTCGCCGGGCGGGCCGCAGGAACCAACGGCTTGCGGCCGGCGGCTGCGTAAA
>JAJZGD010000200.1 GCA_021804985.1 Planctomycetota bacterium | reverse complement strand
GGCTCGACCCTCCAATGCATTCAGGCGCCGCGCATTCGGCACATTTCAGACCCATCCCAATCCCGGCCATTACTCGGACAGGCTCCTGAAGCCTGTCCAAGTAATCGCCGGGTTGCGACGGCGCACGGCCGGAGGCGGAGCCGACGGCGCAAACCCAATTAGCCCCAGCTCTTGAAATAACTTGCCGCTGGATCGAGGCCTGGGGCACGCCGAATAAATGAGCATGGCGATCTCGCGGTTGCTGATCGCTTATTGCTGTTTGCGGGCCTTCCCGATTGCATTACCCGCGCTAAAAGCATATAGTTTTGGTGGGGCGACGTTATCAATATTTAAATCGAGTGCCGGGCCCCGCCCGCGGTTGAGGTTAGGCGTGATGCCCGACATCAGCGACGATAAACTTATCTGGAACCTGTGCCATGGCAAGCGCCGACCAATATGAAATTCTGATCATCGAAGACGACCCCACTCAACGAGCCACGCTTGAGAAGTTGCTTACCGAAGCCGGGTATAACGTAAAAACCACGAATTCCGTTGAGAAGGCCCTGCATTTTGTGCAAGACGGCATTGACTGCGTGGTAGCAGGCGTGATTACCGGGGATATCTCACGCCTCGATGTCATCAAGCATTGGAAGAACCATTTCCCCGATACACCGCTGCCCGTCATAAAAGAATCGCAGTCCGTTATGTCGCTGCTTGAACTCATCAGCGCCGATAAGGCGGGAAGCAAGGAAGGAATCGAAACCATTTCAGAAGCCAAGGACCTTCTCCGAAAACTTATGCAGCTGGTTCATGCATGCCAACAGGATCAGAAAGCAAGAGAGGTCGCCATCGAGACCGACGGTTCCAGTGACGGCATCATCGGCCATTCGCCCATAATGAAGGGCATTATCCAAATGATCCGTCGATGCGGTACTGCTTTCAGCACCGTGCTGATTCTGGGCGAATCGGGCACCGGAAAAGATCTCGCCGCGAATGCCATTCACCGCAATTCGGCCCGCAAGAATGGGCCATTTATCGCGTTCAACTGCGCCGCCATGCCGGAAGCACTAGTGGAAAGCGAATTGTTCGGCTATGAAAAGGGCGCCTTCACCGGCGCCTTGGCAAACCGGATCGGCCAGTTCGAGGCGGCCCACGGCGGCACTTTGTTTATCGATGAAATTGGCGATTGTGCGCTCCCCCTGCAGGCTAAACTTCTGCGCATCCTCGAAAATCGCGTGGTCACACCGCTCGGCGGTAGTCGCGAGATCAAAGTTGATACGCGGGTGATTGTCGCCACCAGCCGCGATCTGCCGACGATGGTGACGAACGGCCAGTTCCGCGAGGATCTGTTTTATCGGCTCAATATCCTCACCATTCAGATGCCTTCGCTCCGTGATCATCCGGAGGATATTCCCCTGCTGGTAAAGTCATTTATTCATCGCATCAATGAGCAAAACCATTCCGCCATTGATTCCATTTCGGCGGGTGCTTTGGAGGCCCTTCAGCGCTTGAGCTGGCCCGGCAATGTGCGTCAGCTGCTTAACATTATCGAACACATTATGGTGCTTGCCGATAAGGATAAAACCCTTATCACCCTTGAAGATCTTCCGGCCGCTATAAACGGCACCGCCCCATCTGCCGTGCCGACGAATCAGCAGGAGGCGCGGCGCCGTATGCACCCCGCGGCGCCGCCGGACGATACATCCATCAGCCAAAATCGCCGCTTTACCGATCGCGATGGGCCCCTGCTGACATTGGAACAACTGGAACAGATGGCCATTGCGGCGGCGCTGGCCCGTTTTGACAATAATAAAACCAAGGCGGCACAGGCGATTGGAATCAGCGTGCGTACGCTGCAGCGCAAATTAAGTCAGCACGCATCTGCTTCCCTGGTGCTGCTGCGGACGGAATTAAACGCCTGAGCCGGTGCGCCCCCCCCGTTGCCCCCCCCCCGGTGCGCCCCCCCAGGCGCCCCCCGGTGTGCCCGGCGCACGTATATATGTGACATGGCCATATGACCGAAAATAAAGCGAACGATACCTCGCCACTGCATCGGCCACGCATATCCCGCGCGAGTGTTTGAGAAAACCGACCGTTTGGACATAATCAAAGCGGGCAATTTGCCACCCGTGATTTTAAAAGGGCGAAACACTGATGGATCGAAGGCACTTTCTGCGATCCGGAATTGGTGCCTTGGCCGCGGGGACGCTGGTCTCCGCTAAAGCCCACGCCACTCAACGCCGTCGTTCCGGCAATGGAACACCGGCGAATCGCATCGACCGCCGCGCACTCGTGGCACGCCACAAAATAACCTTCACCAATATCGAATTACTGAACGTTCTCACCGTGGGCAATGGCAACTTCGCATTCGGTGCCGATATCACCGGCCTGCAAACCTTTCAGAATGAATACAATCGCGGAATTCCGCTTTCGACTCTGTCCCATTGGGGCTGGCACAACCAACCAGATATTAACGGGTGGGCCGCCTCGGAGTACCCCAAAACACCGCTGAAGAACTGCTGCGGCCGCAGCGTTCCCTATCTTTTGGTCGGCAAAACGCAGCGGCTGCTTGATGAGGCCAATTTTCTGTATGCCTTGACCACGCGGATGAATCTGGGCCGCATCGGTCTTATTTTGACCCATGCCAATGGCCACGATGCGGTACTCGCCGATATTTGCAATCCCATCCAGACACTTGATTTATGGACGGGCATGCTCGAAAGCCGCTTTACCTTTGATGGCCAGCCGGTGCGGGTGCAAACTTTCTGCCATGGCCAAAAGGACCAGATTGGCGTGCGCGTTGAATCTCCGTTGATCCGCTCCGGTGGGTTGAAGGTGGCCATTGCATTTCCCTACGCGTCCAATGCGTGGAACGGCAATGGGGCCGATTGGAGCAGGCCGAACGCCTACAGCACACACCTGACCCGGGTGGGAAACGCACGGGCGAACTTTCATTGCGTGCTTGACGCCACGCAATATTATGCGGCGATGATGTGGCAAAGCGCCAATCTAAGTCAGACGCGTCCACATCATTATGTTCTGACCGGCGCCCCGCATGCGGCAACGTTGCAATTTGTGGCGGCCTTTTCGCCGGAGCCAATCGGCGCTGGCATACCCGGGTTTTCCGCCACGCGAGCCGCGGCGGCCGATATGTGGCGCGATTTCTGGATGTCCGGTGGGGCCATCGATCTTTCAGGCAGCAAAGACCCGCGGTGGATGGAGCTCGAACGCCGGATTGTGCATTCGCAATATCTGACGCATATCAATTGCAGCGGTAAATTGCCTCCACAGGAAACCGGGCTTACCTGCAATTCCTGGTATGGAAAGTTCCATCTGGAAATGCACTGGTGGCATGCGGCACATTTTCCGCTATGGGGACGGGCCCCAATGTTGGAACGTAGCCTCCCTTTTTATGCACGCATATTGTCGGCTGCGAAAGATCGCGCCCATAGCCAGGGCTTTCGCGGCGCGCGCTGGCCGAAGAGCTGCGGGCCATCTGGATATCAGGCTCCGCAGGATATTGAAGCAACTTTGATCTGGCAGCAGCCCCACCAGATGGCCTATGCCGAGCTTTGCTATCAGGCCAAACCGAACCAGCGCACGCTGAATCTTTATAAAGATCGCGTATTTGCCACAGCCGATTTTCTCGCGAGTTTTGCCTGCCGGCCCAAAGCAACTGGCCGCTATCAGATCGGGCCACCGGTTTATGATGCCGCCGAAATTTATCGCGATTTTGAGCAGCAGTGGAATCCGAACTTTGAAGTGGCCTATTGGCACTGGGCTTTAGGGATTGCCCAAACCTGGCGCCGCCGGCTCGGCCTGCCCCCGGACCCGCTTTGGCGGCAAGTCCGAAAAAATCTGCCCCCGCTGGCCATCAACCAAGGCCTTTATGTCGCGGGCCAAACCGCCACCAAAACCTTCCTTGAACCGGGTTTGGCGGCTTCACACCCTTGCCTGCTCGCCCCGCTGGGGATGCTCAATGTGGCACAGACATTCTTGTCTGTGTTCGTGGCACGGTTGGGCACAGGCAGGAATGCCTGTGTCACCTTGTGGGTTTGATTGGGCATAATGACCGCAGCGGGCAGCACGCCGGGCGACGACGAGGCGCGGCCAGCAGGCTGGCCGGCTTAAGGCGCACGCTGAACCACACGGCGGCACCATGCCGCCGGCTAAATGACGCGGCGCGCGCCGTCGTCGTCTCTGCGCCTCCCCTTCTCTGCGTGAGATATAAAATAATTACATCATGCCGGAGGCATGATTCATTAAGTCACCCGGAACGACCAATGTCTCACGCAGAGGCGCAGAGGCACAGAGGCTGCCCGCGGGCAGCACGCCGCCGACGCACCACACGCGGCCAGCGGGGTGGCCGGGCGCGCCCGAACGACGCGCCCCCGGGTTTCCTGACAATGGTCGGTGGCGGGTTCGCTATGAAGGGCTCTCGCCGGCACTGTAGCCGAGATCACCAAGTGCGTGGATCGCACAGCGCGGCAACCCAAATGCGGCTAAGCGATACGCCAGCGGGGCGGGGCCGCCACTGGCCAACTTCGGCAATATTGTAAAATGCGGCCAATCCGGACGACGGCATTGGCCAGCGTGAGCGCCCATTTGGCGCTGCGAAACATGGTTTCTGTGGATCAATTGAGGCCGCTGGGGATCGAACCCAGGACCAACAGATTAAAAGTCTGTTGCTCTACCAGCTGAGCTACGGCCTCGAAAGTCGCCCTTTTGGGCGAGCCCCTGATTTTATGACACTTTCGCGCCATGACAAGACCACTGAATTTTTATCGCATTTCGGGGTGTTTGACAGGACGCGCCAGGGGGAGGGGGTTGGTTGTGGGCGGGCGTACTTGCTGCGAGGCAAGGGAGCCGCGGCGCGCCGCCTGGCGACGAGGCGCTTGCCGCAGACGTCTCGCCTGCTGGTCGGCGTCGTTAAGCCGGCCAGCAGGCTGGCCGGCTAAATAGGCTTGCGCGCGCATGGTGATGCCAATGTGGCACAGACATTCTTGTCTGTGTTTGTGGCACGGTGGGGCACAGGCAGGAATGCCTGTGTCACCCTGGCGGTTTGATTGGGCATAATGACCGCAGCGGGCAGCACGCCGGACGACGACGAGGCGCGGTAAAGCAGGCTGGCCGGCTTAGTGACGCACGCTGAACCACACGGCGGCACAATGCCGCCGGCTAAACAGCGCGGGGGTGCCGCGTCGTCATCTCTGCCTGAGATATTAAATTGTCACATCATGCCATTGGCATGATTCCATATTTTTGCCTTTGGCAAAAATCGCTCTACTTTCTACTTTCTAATTTCTACTCTCTCGGCCGTCTCCCCTTCTCTGCGTGAGATATTAAATAATCACATCATGCCGGAGGCATGATTCCGTAAATTAACTGAAACGACGGTTGTCTCACGCAGAGGCGCAGAGGCGCAGAGGCTGCCTGCGGGCAGCACGCCGGGGCGCGCCGCCGGGCGACGACGACCCGCGGCCAGCAGGCTGGCCGGCTAGTGCGATGGAGAGTGTATTGAGTCAGGAGGATGTAAGTTTCTCCCGGATCGATGTTCCGATCCGTAGTCGAAGGTCATTGCGTTGCCGCGAGGCAAGGTGAAGAGCAACCGGAGACGAA
>JAJZGD010000026.1 GCA_021804985.1 Planctomycetota bacterium | reverse complement strand
TGGATCGTAGCGGTAAATGCCGCTCCCTTCGGTGGCGAGCCACAGATTGCCTCGCTTATCGCGGCACATGGCCATGATGAAGTTGTAATCGGGATCGACCCATTTCTTTGTCTTTTCCGGCCGACGCGGCATATACAACGGCACGACATTGCAATTGGCCCAAGGCAGCGTGGCCAACGGTACGAACTCTGGAACGGGATGACGGGAATCTCGCTTCCACGGCACCTGGGCAAGAACCACATTCAGAGGAAGTTTGGGTGGAAGTTTGGGCGGAAGTTTGGTGTCTGGTTTTACGGCGCGCGGGCCGGCGTGGGCACTCGCCGGGAAAAGAGAAAGGGCGCCCAGTGCGAGGGCGATGGGGGCGAAAGCGGCCAGGGCGGCAACCCCGATTGCGGCGAGGCGGAATGCGGCTGCGGCGCCGGAGCATGCCACGAGGCAACCGGCTGCCGGGACGGCGACGGGGCACGGTAAATGAAGCTTATCCGGCGAGATCGGGGCAGCCGCCGGTGCTTTGAAAAAATATTCCAGAATTCACTTGACTTATTATAAGACCTGATGTATCTAGATGCGCGGATTCTTTCGGGAGAGTATTGATTGCTGATAGCATGACAATTCTCGATCGGAAGGGGCCAGGGTGAAGGGCTAAGCCGTGGGAGCATCGGCAGTGGGGTGAGCCGCGCATCCTTTTGTTTTAAGTTGTAGACAATCTATTTCGTTCCGGCTTCACGGATGGGCCCGCGCGGGGTTTTTCGTGCGCTTTTTACGCATGTACCGAGTGCGTCGGCCTGCGTTTCCGCGGCGTTTTTGATTCCGACTTTGTTCGGAACCGCCGACGGAGATGCCGCACCCGACCGCTTTGCAGGAGGTTTTTTATGAGAGGCTTTCATGATCAATCCGGCTTTTGGGGGTTCACACAAGGACCACCCCGCACCGCGCGCGCGGCCCGCGCGCTGCTGGTGCTCGCCGCGGCCGTGGCCGCCACCGGTGCGCTTTCCTCTGCGCAGGCCACCACGGATATCTGGACGAACGGCAGCGGTGACAACCTGTGGAATACCACCAGCAAAAACTGGAACACCACAACCAATTTGTACGCCAACGGAGACACCGTCCAATTCGACGATACCGCCGGCCCCAACAATGTGAATGTCACGGTGGCGCCCCAGACCCCACCGCTGAATCCGGCGGGCATTACCGTCGACAGCAGCACAAATAATTACGTCTTCTCCGGGGGTGGATACATCGCGGGCAGCGGCAGCCTGCTGAAAGATGGAAGTTCCACATTGACCATCGGCAATAGTGTAGCCAACACCTACACCGGTGGCACCACGATCAATGATGGAACGCTGCTGGCCAATAACTTCGGCACAGCGTTTATTCCCGGCGGATCGTCCACCGGCACGGGGCCTGTGCTGGTGAATGGTGGCGCCACCTCGGGCACCCTCGGGGGCGACGGTACCGTCGGCGGCGGCACATCCATTCAGAGTGGGGCGACCCTGGCCCCCGGCAGCGGGACTGCCGGCGATATGCTCACGTTCAGCGACTCGGGGAATAGCGCTCTGACGTTGTCGACCGGTGCCAACCTGAGTTATTCGCTCAACGCGCCAAATAAGGTCGGCGGTACCAATGGGAACGACATGGCGACCGTGGCGGGCCAGGTGGTGATCAATCCCAACATTTCGCTTTCGGTCACGCCCGGTGCTTCATTTAATACCGGCACATATCAGCTGATCAATTACGGTTCGCTCCAGGATAACAGCAATAATTTCAGCGGATGGAATGCATCGCTGACCAGTATTCCAGCCAATCTGCCCGCGAGCACCTATTACACGATGGGCTTTTCCAATCATTTCACCGCCAATAGCAGCGGCCTTAACACCATCAATCTGGATGTGACCACCAGCACAACGGCGCCGACTTTGGGGCCCGGGCAGTCGGCAGCGCTGGTGCAGCCAGCCAACACGCCGCTTGATAAATCGACGCCGTCGAGTCCGGCCTTTACGATTGGCGGGGCGCACCCGACACAGTTTTTTGTGGCGCGCGGGCCTGACAATGCAGACAACGCGCCAAAAATGTTTAATTTCGGCTGGGCGGTAGCGCCGGTCCTTTTGCCTGTCAAGACCGTATATTGGAACGCCTACAACGCTTCAGCGAGCGTGCAGGGTGTGGCCACGGTCAATAACGCTGGAAAAATCACTGGCTGGACATTCCCCGCCGCGAGAACGGGCCCGGCATGGGCCTACGCAGGAAGTTTGCCGCTCCTATTTGGAGAGGACGCCGCCGGCAACGCGGCGCTGAACCAAGGGCTGGAGGATACGGGCACACCGTTTGCAGCCGGTAACGGGGCGGGGCAAAACGAGAATCCAAATAATCCCGTGGCGGACGCCAGCAACTACGCGAACGCCGTCGGCGGCGCCCCGAATCTACAAGCCGCTAAAGCAGGGCAGGAAGTGGCGCCTAAGGCCGCGTGGGTACCCGCCGGCTATCTTGCGCCATTTGTTGTCGTGGGCGACCCGCCCGCCAGCGAAGTGCCCACCTATTATGGCGAAGCGTATACCAATCCGAGCGGCGACACCGGCATCTACCTGGCGGATATGGTCAACGGCGTGTTGGATCTGCCCACCAGTCTGGATCAGTTGGCCACCGGTGCGGACGCCCAATCCAACTACAGCGGGTCTTTCCTAAGCTTGGTTCAAAGCGTGCTTAGTGGGATCACGAGCCTCTCACAGCTAACTGATGCCCAATGGCTCATGTTTAACGGCTCCTACGGAGTCGATGCCACCAACAGCACCGCATGGACGGTGACCGATGCCCCGAATAACGACTTCGCGGTTATCGGTCTCGGGACGGCGGTCGGCTTGACGAATACCCCTGAACCCGGCGCGATGGCGCTGATGGCGGCATGCGGCGGATTGCTGCTGCTCGCCCGGCGTCGCCGAACCATCGGCTAGACGTATCGGACGCCATCCAGCGCAAGAGCATCAGCCTCGCGGTGGACACCCATCGCGAGGCTTTTTCGTTTACGCCAGCCGACGAGGCGCGGCCAGCAGGCTGGCCGGCGTAACGGCGCGGCATTGCCGACCGACCATAAGGGATCATGCTGCGGCATGATGTGATTAGTTTTTATCTCACGCAGAGAAGGGGAGACGCAGAGACGGCCACGGGGGCTACCGAGAAAGTGGAAATTAGAAAGTAGAAAGTAGAGCTGGACGGCGTGGCCGGCTTAACGGCGCCGACAAGCAGGCGAGACGCCTGCGGTACGCATGTTTCCGATGCAGGCAAGATGCCCGCACCACAACGGCTTCAATCGCCTGCGGTACGGCGGCGGCGGGCGCGGGGCGAATCGGGCATCTCACCGGCTGGACAGCTGTGGCCATCTGGCCACAATCGCTGCGCCGGGGCAATTCGTTGCATTGTCGGCAAGATGCTTATGGCCGAAGACATCGGTTATGGGGAATGCGAGGCGGAGTTCTGCAAGCAACTGCCGGAGTGCGGTGAATTGTAGATCAGGGAGGTCGTGAAGATCAAAATTACCGAGGGCGACAACACCAATATTATTTTCATTGTGATTGCGCACATGGGCTCCCTGATACGCAAGGCTGCGCAGCGCCCAGATGCGGCCCGCCGGATCGACCGCAAAATGGTAGCCGATATCGGCCCATCCCCGCCCTTCGGGTGGCGGTGCCGTGTGAAGCATGAGAATGGATTGCAAATTTATCTTAATGGCGCTCGGTTCGCATGAAGTAAAGCCAGCGGGAAAGCCGGTGTGGTGAATGGTAACGCGCGTGGGCACGCCGAGTGGGGACATCGCGGCTAAATCGGGTTCAAACGCGGTAAATGCAGTTCGTGGCAGAAGGGTCAGGGCGCTTTTGCCGTGCGCTGCGCCGGGAACATGCGTGTGGAACGGAATTTCGCCGTCAATAATTCAGTTACTCAGCAAAGGAGCAAATGTAAAGTGTTGACCACCGATGGCGGCCTGCGCCATGAATCCCTGCGATGGCAAAACAAACACCAATACACCACGTACATAATTGACGGCGGTTCCCCCACCGCTCGCGGCCACCACGGCGGAAGCCCGCGCATCGAAGGTGCTTTCGCCGGCTTTAAATGCCGCCATCGTGGCGGAATTCTGAAACAGGATCAATTCGCTATAGCTTTGGCCGCCGATTTGGGCCCCCACCGATACGCTGGTAAGTTTGCAGTAACCGATGAGACGGCCCTGCTCAAAAACCTGGCCGCGTCCTTCGGCTCCGCCGATGATGAAAGCCCCGGTGCCGACCGACGGCAAAACGGCATAGCCGTAGGCGGATTTCATCAGGGAAGCGATAAGGGGCTTGGCGGCTTTAAATTCGGTGATGGTTCCGTTGACGCGCTGGGTCATGTAATCTTGCGAGGCTGGCGTGCTGGGTGTAACCGGTTCGGAACATCCGGTGGTTGCAAGACACAGGCCGGCGAAAAGAACAATCCCGAGGGCGTACATTGCGCATTTCATTATGCCACTCCTTCGCAAGCGGTAAACATCACTGAACCCATGCTTGCATAAGGATAGTAACGGAAGCGGGTTAAGACAAGATGAGAGGGCCGGGGGCATTTGGGCGGCACGCGGGATTGGCGGGGCCTGCCGGGCCTAAGGATGGGGCTTATGGGGGCGGCCCGCAACCGCCTTGACATGGCCAATTTAGCCACCTAATGTTTCCTGCGGCGGTGTAGAGGTCTGCTGATATGAAGCCAGTGCTTATTGCGGTTCCGGTTTTTAATGAGGAAAAGTATTTGCGGCAGGTGCTGCGCAAAATCCGCGCGGTTTCGCGACATTCCGCGGATATTTTAGTGGTGGACGATGGATCGACCGATGCAACGTCGGAAATTACCCGAAGCCACGCGGGAATATTTAAAATCCAGCACGCACAAAATCGGGGATATGGGGCGAGCTTGATTGATGCGTTTAACTGGGCAGCCCGCCGCGATTATCAGTGGGTGATCACGATGGACTGCGATGAACAGCATGAACCGGCGCGCATCGATGATTTTCTCAAGGCGATAGCCGACGATGATGCGGACATCATAAGCGGCTCGCGCTACATGAATTCCGCCTTTGTGCAAGACCTGCCCCCCGCCGATCGTCGCCGCATTAATTCGATGCTGACGGAGGTGGTGAACCGCAATCTGGGAATGCAGCTGACGGATAGTTTCTGCGGGTTTAAGGCGCATCGGGTGTCGGCGGTGCGGCGGCTGAAACTTACCGAGCCCGGGTATGCATTTCCGATGCAGTTCTGGGTTCTCTGTGCGCGCGAGGGATTAAACATTCGCGAGTTGCCTGTGGATTTGATTTACAATGATCCCAATCGCCATTTTGGCGGACAGTTGGATGACCCGGATTTGCGGCTTCGCCACTATCTGGATGTATTTTTCACGGCACTAAACCACGCGGCGCCGCGAAGTGCGTTGGCTGCGGCGTGCTGAAGGAGCCCGCCCCTTGCCCGATGACGCCGACGACGTGAGCGATACCGCAGCCGATTCGCCCATGGCCGAGGGGGGCTTCATCCGGCCCCGCAGCGAAAAGATTATTATTCCCCGACAGCATGGGCAGCTGCTGATTGAGCCGAACCTGACCTCCATCCTTAAATTTTTAAACCATTCTCCCGCTGCGGCCGCTCACGCGGAGAACGCGTCAAGCTTTTGGGCCCGTCTGCGGCTGGTTGCCCGCCGCGAACTGCTGAATTGCCTCGGCGAAAGGCAGCCCGCACCGGAGCGGCTTTTGCGCCCGTGGATCGTGACCGGCCATCAGGTGGAGTTTTACCACGCGGGGGTGTGGGCCAAAGTGTTATTGGCGGATGAATTGGCGCGGTCCACCGGCGGTGTAGCCATCGACATACTTGTGGATCATGACACGGTGGATCATCTCGGTTTTGCGACACCGGAGCAGGCTACCGATGCGCCGACCCGGCCATGGAAAAAGGTGTGGCACACGTGGGCGCCCGCGAGCGCTGTGGCCGCCGATGGGTTGCCGACGCCAACCGCCGAGGTGGTGGGAAGTTGGCAGGCGGAAATTTTCTCATCGATGAGCGCCAATCAGGAGCCGGAATCCGCAGTACTCAAGTTATTTTTTCAGGCCCTAAGAGAGAACAGCTGCCGGCAATATGCTCCATGGATGGGCGAAAGCCGGGGCGCGGTAGAGCGGGCATTTGGCCTCGAGGTGCATCATGTTTACAGCGGGGGCATTTGCGGCGGTGCGGCGTGGCTGGCGTTTGTGCTGCAATGGGTGAAGCATGCAGAGCAGTGGGTGCCGATTTACAATGCCGCCATCGAGGGCTACCGCAAGCGGCACAAGATCCGGGCCAACGGTCGGCCCATGCCGCCGCTGGTGATTTCGTCCGCCGGTTTGGAACTGCCATTTTGGGGCTATCGCCCGGGCCTGCCCCGCGAGCGGCTTATGCTGCGGTGGGCGGGCGGACGGCATTTGCTGGTGGGTGAAACACCGATATTTTTGCCGCCGGCAGCTGGCGGCGATGAGTTTTCCGCAGCGGAAGCGCTTTCTGCGGTACTGCGCGACAACCATGTTTGCCTGCGGCCGCGGGCACTGACGCTGACGCTTTTTGTTCGCAGCTTTATTTCAGATTTATTTATTCACGGCATCGGCGGAGCAATGTACGACGAAATGACCGATCAGATTGCCGCCGCCATCGGCATGCCAATCGGCAGCTTCGTCTGCTGTTCGGCGGGTTGGCTTTTGCCGGTGGGCCAACGGGCGCCACGGGCGTCTGAACCGCTGTCCGCCCTGTTGTGGCAGCGGCACCATCTGCGGCATAACCCGCAATTGATTCCAGGTGTGGCAGCCGATCCGGCGTTGACGGCGCTGCTTTCGGAGCGAGAACAGTTGGTGCGTGATTTGCGCGCTCCGCGCCGGAAGTATGACGCGGCAGGCCGACGGCAGCGCCATGAACTGTTTGTGCGGCTCGGCGAGATCAATCGGCAATGCGTGATGGCGAGCGGCGCATTGGTGGCGATGGATAAGCGGATTGCAGAGAGCCGACAGCAGATGGCGGATGAGATGGCCCTTACGGATCGCGAGTATTTTTTTGCCCTTCATCCATGGGCATCGCTCAAAGAATTGCAGGCCCGGATTGCGAGTGCGGAGGGGTCGGGGACGGCACCTTGAACTTGCGGGCGAACACCACGGCCATCACGGAGAGTGTGAAAATGCTTCCGGGAAGCGGTGCACAAGGCGGGATGCCCAACGCTCGCTGGTCTCGGTGCGGGCCGCGCGGGGGTTGGGGGGGCGGGGATGGCGGCGGTGCGGTTTGCAGTGTCGGCGCTCGTCGCGTAAAACAATTGTGCCGTTTGGCTGAGCGTTGTTTTAGTTCCTTAAGGAGCCATGGGCAGATATGAAGCGAGCGAAATTAACTATTATTGGAGCGGGGAATGTCGGCGCGACGGCGGCCCACTGGGCGGCGGCCAAGGAATTGGCCGATGTGGTACTGGTGGATATACCGGCGGTCGATGGCGTACCGCAGGGCAAAGCGCTGGACCTTTCACAGGCGGCCCCGATTGAGGGTTTTGATGTCCGCTTGACGGGGGCGACGGCGTATGAAGCGTCGGCGGAGAGCGACATTGTGGTGATTACCGCGGGGTTGCCGCGCAAGCAGGGCATGAGCCGCGACGATCTTCTGGCGAAAAATGCGGAGATCGTCAAAGCGGTGACCGAGCAAGTGGCGCGAAGTTCGCCGAATGCCATATTGATTGTGGTATCCAATCCGCTCGACGCGATGGTTTATGTGGCGCACAAGGTGAGCGGTTTTCCGGCGCATCGCGTGATCGGCATGGCGGGGGTTTTGGATACCGCCCGATATCGCGCATTTATCGCCGCCGAGCTGGATGTCAGCGTGGAGGATATTCAAGCGCTATTAATGGGCGGCCATGGCGATGACATGGTGCCGCTGCCGCGTTACACCAGCATCGGCGGCATTCCGCTGCCAGAATTGATGTCGGCCGAGAAGATCGATGCGATCGTTAAGCGGACGCGCAATGGCGGGGCCGAAATTGTGGGCCTGCTGAAAACCGGCTCCGCGTATTACGCACCGGCGGCGGCGGTGGTACAAATGGCTGAAGCGATTATCCGCGATAAGAAGCGCATTTTGCCGTGCGCGGCATATTGCGATGCGCAGTACGGCGTGGGGGGATATTTTGTCGGGGTGCCGACAAAACTCGCGAGCCGTGGCGTGGAAGAGATTATTGAAGTGAAACTCTCGGCGGCGGAAAAGGCCATGTTCGACGCCTCGGTGGAACACGTTCGGCAACTCATCAAAGCCATTCGCATTTAGCGCCGGCAGGGATGCCGAGCGGTTTGTGGGCAGCAGTAAACGACTGGCGGCCACGGGCAGCGCCAACGGGTACATGGATAAGTAAACCGTGGTGGGCAGACCGGCATGTTTCTCACTTAGGCCCGGAAGGGGGCCAAGGTGCCCTGGGAGCCTGTCCGAGTAATCGCCGGGTTGTGACGGCGTGATTTTTGGCACCCATCAAGCAGCGGCGACGATGGCGTACCTGACGCGGAGGGTACACCGAGGAGCCGCGCCGCAGAGGGGGAAAAAAAAGCACGCCGGGTTGACGATTTAGCTGATCATACGGAGAGGGCGGGATTCGAACCCGCGGTACAGGTTTAAGCCCGTACATCGGTTTAGCAAACCGACGCCTTCAGCCACTCGGCCACCTCTCCTGCGGAGGGTCAACAGTATCCCCACGCAACCGTAAAATCAAGGCAAAGCGTTGCTGCGAGCCTGCCGGGGTGCGTGGCCTGAAATGCCGGGGTTGTTGGTTTGCTCCGATCGGCTATCAATGGGGCGACTGGGAGCCTGAATCCATTGTGGTGCAGGCATCTTGCCTGCATCAGAAACGTGATGGTGGCAGGCGGGACGCCTGCGGTCCGGGCGGCACAGCGCCCGCGTGCGACGAGCCAAACTTCGCCGGCCAGCCTGCTGGCCGCGCACCGGCGTTTCTCTGCCGCCCTGCGAGCTCTTTTTGAGACAATGGTCGTTCCGGGTGATATTAGGAATCATGCCTCCGGCATGATGTAATTATTTAATATCTCACGC
This sequence comes from Planctomycetota bacterium, assembly GCA_021804985.1. Classification (GTDB taxonomy): domain Bacteria; phylum Planctomycetota; class Phycisphaerae; order WQYP01; family WQYP01; genus JAJZGD01. The sequence goes on along the minus strand of JAJZGD010000026.1, from coordinate 13,943 downwards.
AGAGAAGGGGAGACGCAGAGACGACCACGGGGGGCATACGGGCGTGTGGGCGCTGCGCCAAAGCATCGGCGGCGTGCTGCCCGCAGGCAGCCTCTGCGCCTCTGCGTGAGACATAACGTCGTTGTAGATAATTTAATGAATCATGCTGCGGCATGATGTGATTGGTTTTTATCTCACGCAGAGAAGGGGAGACGCAGAGACGACCACGGGGGCTACCGAGAAAGTGGAAATTAGAAAGTAGAAAGTAGAGCTGGACGGCGTGGCCGGCTTAACGGCGCCGACAAGCAGGCGAGACGCCTGCGGTACGCATGTTTCCGATGCAGGCAAGATGCCCGCACCACAACGGCTTCAATCGCCTGCGGTACGGCGGCGGCGCGGCCTACGGCCGAGTGAGTAGAAATTAGAAAGTAGAAAGCAGAGCGATTTTTGCCAAGGCAAAAATAAAGGGATCATGCTGCGGCATGATGTGATTAGTTTTTATCTCACGCAGAGAAGTGGAGACGCAGAGACGCCGACAAGCAGGCGAGACGCCTGCACCACATCATCAATGGCCGAGCGGTGTATGGAATATGATTGGTGGCTCATGGATGGGCGACCTGCGGCATAACGTGTCACGCACCCGCCTGCCATTCGGCAGCGCTGGAAACGCTCTCAGGTTTGGTGAGCGGATAAATGCCGGTACACCATCGCCCGAACGGGGGTGAAGTCGCCACCCATTGCCGCCGCCATTGCCTGGGAGTAGCTGTGCACAGTCGGTCGCAAGCGTATTCGGACTTGGGGATCTACCCCGGCGCTCGTCAATGCAAATGCCCATAATAGCCTTGACAGCCTGCCATTCCCGTTAACGAAGGGGTGTATTTGCACAAACCGCCCCACCAAGCCGCCAATTAAGATTGCCGCGAAAACCGCTCGCTTCTTTGGAGCCAGCGAAGGCCACATGCCGGCGAGCGTTGACCATTCGCGGTTAAACCATAAAAAGAGCTGCGTGACATCGGCTTGGGCGTTCTGGGCGGGAGAGCCCTGGCATCCGTTTACCCTAACTTCAACATTGAGGCATGGCATTTCCGGGCGAATTTGTCGAAAATTTCCTGCGTAGTAGGCAAGCGGCACCACTGAGCGGAAAAACTTAAGGTGCCAATCGCGGCAGTGCGATGGCGTTATTGCTTGGCCCGCACCGGCAACATACATGGCAGATTTATAGGCCAACAAGGCGGCTGCTTTCGCCGGACCCCCTCTCGAGCAAGGATCGTCCCGAGACCAATCAGGACAATTCATCACCCAACCACTCCTCATCATCGTCTACCAGGCGCCGGATGGCGTCGTCGGTAACGGGGGTGCCGCCGGGCTTCAGATGGGGCGACCCGAAATGTCTGCCCGCCTGAATGGCCAACTTATCAAAATCATCGCCCTGCGAACCGATATATTGCCTGAGTGCAAATTCCGCCGCGTCGTAGTCGATGGCCGGTGGATAATGCTCGGTTTGGGATTGGTGGTTGTATGGCCTCACCTGCAGCCCACTGTCAACTTTCTCGCCGCGGGCCAGCAAGTTAAGTCGCTCCAACATTTGGCTGAAAGGCGGGGGCGCATTCGTCGCCGAGCTGCCGCCCGATGCCGAAACGACAATCATCGGCGGGGGGGAAGGATAAATCGGCGTCATGAAATAATCTCCCGCGTCCTGTCTGTGATGGAATCTTCAAAAAACTTATTTTCATGGGCGTGAAGTTCGTCAAGCGCGGTTGGTAATGCCGCAGCAGGTAAAGCAACTGGCCTGACAACATCGATATCCAGAATGATCGGTATCCCGTCCCCTCCCGTGAAGGGTGGCATTGCCTGGCTAAATATTGCTACATCACCGCTGTTACCCAATGGAATCTGCAGTTGCATAGCATACGCCGCCAGCCCTCCCGGCAGCCCATCGCCGATGGTTGGAAGCGTATTGAAATAATCTCTGAAATTTTCCACCGGCTGCGGCAGAAGGATTCGATTGGTGTACCGAACGCCGATCCGTCGAATGCGGACGACATTCACAACATTTTTGTACCAGTCCCAAACCTCCATAAACTCCGTCCGCAGAGACTCCCAACTCTCGTATGGCCTGCCGCGGCTTACCGTCAGGCCGTCCTGTCGAACCTGCATCCCCAAGGGGCCGGTTTTGCTCCCCCGGAAATAGCCCACCTGGCTGGGCTGGAAACTGGCAGAGGAAGCAGCGCCAATCGATATTGCAGCAGTACCCGATATCACCGGACTGCTTTCAGGATATTTTTCCCTGATCGGCAATGGTGGGGCAGCCAGAAGCGCCAAATCGCAAAATGTCCCCGCCTCCACCTGCACATCGATCAGGGCGTTTTCGATGGGGGCATTTTTGTAATGGCGATTCGAAGCCACTCAGGTTTAACCTCTATTCGAACACACCGGCCGAAATCGCAGCGGTGCGTCAAGCATGAATGAATTCCAATGCCGCACGCGCCACCGGGGTTATCGGCGGCAGCCCACCACCCACCCGCTCTCATTCAGCCGGCGTAAGCCGCATTAAACCGCGGTGCTTACGGTTTACGGCCGAGTCAACCCTCTCCCCGCACGCACGCCACCCGTCCACACCAATTCCGGCGGGCGCAGATTCGGCTCATGCAATTTGCCGCGCGGCAGGGGGACGGTGATTAAATCTGACGTTGAAAGACCCAGCTCCTCCTGAATCTCGGGCCGCAATTCATGCATCAGGTCCGAACCCGTTGCACCCTCTGCCGACGGCAGTATACCACCAAGCAGGTGCCGATGGTCCGGATACGCCGCCACCGATTTGCCGCGCAAAGCCAATATCCTCTGCCCACCCTGCGTATGCAAAATGCCGGATCCCACCGCCGGGCGGCAGAATGCATCGCTGAAACGATCCGCATGCCGCACGCAAGTTATATGAAATTACGACTGTTTCGCCGGATACAACTTCTACCTCAACGCCGCGTCATGCTGCTCCTAACTGGCCGGCAGATGCGGGCGCGGCTGCATTGGCGAATGCCGGAGTGGCAAACGCCGTGGCGGCGAAAGGCCATGCGATAGAAAAGACCAAAATGGCGGCGCAGGCGTGCAACGGGGCAACGCGGAATGCGGCGGCGGCGGGCGGCGGGCACCCAATGAACCGTTTGATGCAGGCGGGGTCGTGGGGCTTGAAATGGGCAATCTGCCGGCTGCGGCGTGGTGGCAGGGGCCGGAATATTGAAAAAATCAGCATATGGGATGGGAACCGCTCGTATATAGTGATGGGAAGCGCCCGTATATAATGGTGCGGTGCCAGGAGCCTGTCCGAGTAATGGCCATGGTGCGGCCGTCCGAAAATTGCGAAGGAGTATCGTGATGACAAACTTAATGCGGAAGAGTGTTTTCTGGGGCGGCGCGGCGGTGGCGCTGACGAGTTTTGCGGCAGCGTTGTTTGTGGTTGCGGACCCATCGATGGGTATTGGGGGAGGCATGGCGCGGGCGGCGCAACCCGTGGCGGCGCCGAAAAAACATCACCCGGTCGAGATTCAAGGACCGCTTTTGGGCGGTGGCCACCTGAATACGCGAAAGTGGCGGGGCAAAGTCGTGATCGTGGACTTCTGGGGCACATGGTGCCCATGGTGCCGCAAGCAAGCTCCGTACATCGCCCACCTTTACACGAAATATCGGCGGCATGGATTACGCGTGGTGGGGGTTCCGGTATTTTCTACCGTGGCAGATCTCAAAAAATATGGGAAGCAGCATCCGAATGAATCGTGGCCGCAAATATTCGGTAAAAAAATCCCGAACACTGCATTAGCGCAAGCCTTCGGCATCACCGGCTTTCCCACCGAATTCATCATCGATCGGCAGGGGATACTGCGTCACGTTTTGATCGGCTATTCACCGCGAACGCTGGCCAAGGATGTGCAAAAGCTGCTTGCCAAACACGCCAAGGCCCATGGATGATTTGCGGCCATCGCGGTCAGTCGGGGGCCCGTCGCATGATGATTCCATAATGATACGGGGGAAGTGCGATCGGGTCGGTGGTTACGGTTTCAAATCCAATGTTTAAGGCCCATTGCCTGCATTCGGCAGGCCGTGGCCGAATGGCCAGGCTTGGCCCGCGCGGGGTGGCGGGGTCATGGTTCCAGTGCATGATGGCCAGCAGGCCGCCCGGCGCCAAAATTCTCTGCGCCTCACGGAGAATAACTTCCGGCAGCTCGGCGTGGAGAATATTAAACAGCATCACGTAATTGACACTGCCTTGAGGCAGCCCGGTTCCCTCGGCGACAAAATCACGTGTGATGGCATTTATATTTGTATATCCGTCGTTGTTGGCGCGGGCGATGGTGGCCGCAACCATGGCCGGATCAATATCCAGCGCGTGCACTATTCCGCCGCCGCCGGCACCGCCACTGCCGCCGGCACCGCTGATAATTTTTGCGGCCGGTATGGTGAAGGTGCCGTACCCGCATCCGAAATCGGCAACGGCTCGATGCGTCGGCGCGAGCCCCAGCGCTCGGAGAACCGCATCCGGCGTGAAAAATGATTCCCACAAGGGGGCTTCGGGCATAGAGCTTTCGCGTGTTTTCATGAGATGAATGCATCCTTCCGTCAGCGAACCCAGGAGCCTGTCCGAGTAATCGCCGCAGGAATGATAAAGGATATGCCATGCGGAGGCGGCATAAAAGCGGCCGGCAAAAAGAATTTTGAGAAAATTGGAAAATTCTTCATCCGCCGCAGGTTTATCGGAGTATCATACGGTAATGGAGCGGAAGAAATTCCGGAGGGCCGAAGCGGCTAATACGGTTTTAGATCGCAGGTAGCCTTTTTTCTAGCAGTGGGGTCACACATAACAGGAGTTGCGCTATGACATGTGAAATGTCCAAGGGGAAACTGTTGCCATTGGTTATTGCGGGGGTGGTCAGCACAGCGCTGATGGCCGGCCAAGCCGCCAGTGCGATGCAAATTTCAGCGACTGCGCCAGGGGATGATGCGCAGCTCAATGGCCTCGCCGACGGAACCAGCAACAATAGCAATAACAATCCCAATAATTTTACTTCGGCCAACAGTTCGGGCGCCAGCGCCGCGGCTGGATTCTTTACGGAATTTAGTTCGAACAGCGCTGAGGATGTGGAATTTGTGTTCCAACTCCCGACATTGGCCACGGGGCAGGTGGTGACTTCAGCCACCTTTTCCATCGGTACCACCAGCAATTCAGGTGGCATTAACTATGGCCTGGATTTATATGCCTTGGCGCCGCGTACCACACCCTATCCGCAGGCGGGCGATTTTTACGTGGGGGCTGCCGATACCCAAAACACCTTAATTCAGGCCAACTTTGTACCGGCAAGTTCGTCTACGTCGGCCACGTACACGACCAGCACGGCCGGCTCCACCACGCTCGGAGCGTATATTGCGGGGCTTTACGGCACCAATCCATCGGTCGCGGGGCAATATTTGTTTCTGCGTGTAAACCCGGACACCACCGAGGGTGCGACGACCAGCCTGTTCACGACGCAAACGTTTGCCATTGCGCAAGATGCCGGCTCAGGCATTACCGCCCCACTTCCAGCGCTTACGCTGACAACTGTCGGCGGGGTTCCAACACCGGAACCTGCATCCCTGGGAATCATGGGGCTGGGGATCGCGGGGCTGTTTCTGATGGCCAAACGCCGCGCCGGCCCGGCGCGCTGCCGCTGAAGCGTTGGCCGCCGCTGCTACGCTCCCGCCGGGGAGCAGTTGAAGAGCGGCCAAGTAAAATCGAGCCAATCACGGCCGGGCGCTCGCAAGGGCGTTTCCGGCCGGCTCGGTTTGTAATCGGCTCGGTGTGTAATTTAGTGCGCTGCGGCCGCCAACTTTTGCCGCGCGCGGCAAGCGTCGCCCATCATGAGGCTGTTCAAGTAATCGCTGGCCATTACCCGGCAACGCATCTATCGGCTTACTGTTCCCACATGTACAGGAAGTTGGGGTGCAGGAAGGTGGCAAGATCCGCGGCGCCAGCGCCCCCAAGATTAAAATTCAGCATATTAACCGGTGCCGATTTGCCGCCGATATCGCTGCGGGCATATATGGAACCGGTGTCGTGGCCATCGCGCTTGTAGAGAACGATGGTGGCATGTTTGATGCCGGCAAGCGCTTTGGCTTTGCGGATGGCGGCATGCAATCCGCCGAGCGCATTGATCATGTGATAGCGGGCGGCATCGATGCCGGTTAAAGGACGGCCATCGGTAAGCATGGGCCAAAGTTTGGCGTTTACGTTGGGATGCGAGGTTTTGACGATATGAACAAACCGCGCAAAAAATTCGGTTACGAAGCCACGGATAATTTTTTTCTGCGACGGCGTCATCTTGGAAAACGGGGAGCCGGTTTCTTTATTGGGGCCGCTGGCGAAGGCGGGCGCCGTGATGCCCAGATATTGCAGTGTGTGGCGGAAATTAAACAGTTGAACAATCACGCCGACGGATCCCGTAATTGTGGTGGGATATGCCATTTGATAATTGGCGGCGCACGATACGTAATAGCCGCCGCTGGCACATACATCCATCATGGAAACGACCACCGGTTTGTGGGTCTTTTTTTCAAAGCGTTTGAGATCGGCATACATAATGGCGCTTGCGGTGACGGTACCGCCGGGGGTATTCATACGAAGGACGACAGCCTTTACGTTGGAATCTTTGGCAATGGCGTGCAGCGTTTGTGCGAAATCGCTGACGGGATTATGTGAAGAGCCGAGCCATGAGGCCGTGGAGCCATCGAGCAGCATGCCGCTGACATCGACGATGGCGATGCGGTTGGATTCAAACCATTGGCCGCTTTTTCGCACCACATGGGGTTTGATGCGATGGCTGACGGGGACGAGTGAAATTTGCAGGGCGCGATCGCCGCAGCCGGCAAGCGATAGACAGCCGATCAGCAGGGCAACGGCCATAAGTGGGGAAAAGCGAGAAGCGGCTGCCCCTAATGAAAAGTTATTTTGGCGGAAAGAGGATAACACGTTTCAACCTCGCGATCTTTCAACAATCTGCATTAAATTTCCCTCGCAATCGACAAACGAAATCAGGCGTCCGCCGCCAACCGCCTGCACCACAGCGCCCACAAACCCTACGCCGCGGGCCGCCAAATGTGCATAGGCGGCGTCAAAGTCGGTCACGCACCAGGCCACATGGCTGATGCCGGGGTCGTGGCTATCGCGCGGGCGGCGAACGTGCTCGTTGCGGGGCATGATTTCCAACATCATGCCGCCATGAGCGTCTTCATGGGCTGCGGGGCCGATCAGGTAGGTTCGCTGTCGCGAGGGTTCCTGCGGCTCCGTTTGGGCCAGGACAATCAGGCCCAGCATCCGGTTATACCATTTGATGAGTTGATCCGTATCATCGGCGGCGATGGCAACGTGATCCAGCGCATGGGTGAAGGTAATCGCCATTAGATGCCGCCGGGCCCCTCCGGGAAAAAACCGCTGGATTGGCAGGCCCCCTGCCGATGATATCCGCAAGCCATCAGGCAACTTCCTTCGACTCGATCCATTTCATCATTTTCCGCAGGTGCCGACCGGTTTGTTCGACGGGCGAATTTTTGTCGGCTTCGTACAGTGCGTTGAATTTGGGCTTGCCCGCCTTGTTCTCGGCCATCCATTCGCGTGCGAACTGCCCCGAGGTTATTTCATCGAGAATTTTTTGCATTTCCTTTTTGGTTTCATCGGTAATGATGCGGGGCCCGCGGGTCAGATCGCCGTATTCAGCGGTATTGCTGATGCTGTAGCGCATGTAATTAAGGCCGCCCTGATAGATCAAATCGACGATCAGTTTGACTTCATGAACACATTCGAAGTAGGCCATTTCAGGGGGATAACCGTTTTTGACCAGCGTTTCAAAGCCCGCCTTAATCAGCGCGGAAAGACCGCCGCAAAGGACGGCCTGTTCGCCGAAGAGATCGGTTTCGCATTCATCTTTAAAAGTGGTGTGAATAATACCCGCCCGGCCGCCGCCGACGCCATGGCCCCAGGCCAAAGCGGTTTTTAAAGCGTTGCCGGAGGCGTCCTGCGCCACGGCCACGAGACACGGAACGCCGCCCCCTTTGACAAATTCGCTGCGAACCAGATGGCCCGGCCCTTTCGGGGCGATCATCACCACATCCACATCGGGTGGTGGCGTGATTTGTTTAAAATGGATATTCAGGCCATGCGTGGCGCCGAAGGTTTTTCCGCCGCGAAGATTCGGGGCAATTTCCTTCTGGTAAATATCGGGTTGAAGTTCGTCAGGCAACGTCACGATGATCAGGTCGGCGGCCTTGACGACATCGGGAATGCTCATGGGCGTGAAGCCATGCTCCATGGCGAGACGGCCGTTGGCTGAATCGCGCCGATTGGCAACAATCACCTTGACGCCGCTTTCACGCAGATTCTGGGCGTGGGCATGGCCCTGCGAGCCGTAGCCGAGAACGCCGACTGTTTTTCCCGCTAAGCCCGACAAAGGTGCTTCATTGTCGTAATAAATTTTCAGGGAACCAAAACCTCCGGACATATTGAGCATCCTTCCGCTATAAAAGTAGTCAACCTCGATAGATTTCTGAGAATACCGGCGGGCGTTGGGGGGGTCAAACGACTCGCCGTACGCATTTGCTTTTTTTTCGCCAGGGTACGCCGCGTGCCCAAAATTTTACGCACCCCGCCGGCCGATGCATTGGGGTGTCCGGTGGATTTTGGCCGGCCCCTGCATTCGGGCGGCCGCCGGATCGGGGCTGGCCCCTGGATCGGGGCTAGCCGCTGCCGGCCAGCTTCGCCGTCGGGCAGAAAGGCAGCGTTCGCCATCACTCCAGATACACGCGGTCGCCGGGGGCGATGGGCGGAATTTTTGTATAGTTATCCACCACATCCTCGCGGGTAAGGGCAAATGATGCGCTGATTTCAATCACGGCATGCGGCGAACCATCGGGCTTGATCGGCACTTTTACACCGGCCGCCGAGATCCATTGGGCATTTCTGCGGGTGGTTACATCACAGGAGGATGCGGGCGAATCAACGCCCTGGGCCTGTTTGATGGGGGCAAATTCATCGAGGCGATCGGTCTCGTAAATAATCGATTTGCCGGCGAGCGGCAGGGCATCGAACACGAACGTTTCCATCTTGACCGCATTGGTTTTCTGAGGTTCGATTTTTTCGCCGGTGGCCAGATCAATATAGGGAACTTTTTTTTCCGCACGGTGGTACGGCAGCGCAAAGCCGTGGGCGTTGAGTTGCTCTACAAAGGAACGCCGAATCGCATGCAGTGCGATACTGCCGGCCCGAAAGCGGAGTTGGCCGTCGGGCAGGCGTTGCTCGCTGAGATCATCGGGAAGATCGCTGTATTCGATGACGGTAACTTTGCCGTCCACAAGACAGAAGTTCCCGAGCTTTTCCTTGCCGAATTCCTTGGGCAGCATCTTGCTGGACATATCCGCATCCTGCATATCGTGCAAACCGATGAACAGCGGATCGATGCACCGCACGATTGGGTTATCCACCTGGAAATAGCTGATCTGCGTGATGCCGCGGTGGCGCATGTCGGTCAGCGCACCGCTTTTGTGCAGCGCCAAAAGGGATCCGCCGTGGCCATTGGGCGACAGGGCCATGCTCTCGGGAGATTCAAGCAGAACCTTGCCATCCAAACCGACGGCCGGCAGCATGTCCTGGCTGAAGAACATGATGTGATTTTCGGGCATGGAAAAGAATTGGTTCTGCTTGAAAAACTCGACCGTCGCATGATGATTGACGGAGCTGGTCATTACATAAAAAGGGATGGTGGTGTGGAAGCGTGCCTCGAGGGCCTTGAGATGCTCCACAAAACACTGAAAGAGAGATTTGTGCTTCACGGGGGTGGCGGGGAAAGTTCCCTTGGGGCCGCTCCAACCCAAACGCGTGCCCTGGCCGCCCGCGACCACAAACGCCGCGATTTTGCCTTCCCGCAGCAGCGTTTGCCCTCTTTGACGCGCCATGGAATATTGATCGCGCAGCGAGCCGTCGGCAGGCTTGTTGGCAAAGTAGGGGGCCGGCTGAACATCGGGTGGAAGTACGAAGGGGGCGGGCTTATGCACGACGGTTTTAATTAACTCTGATACCAATGTCCAGTCGATGGCGGCCACCTGGGCATCGAGCGATTGCCGCTGGGGCGCCGAAAGCCGTTCATAAAAGTGGTAGATGTGCCCCTGATCGGCAGATTGCAGGATTTCAAGCAGGGCGGCGTGGTCGGTGGCCATGATGGGCATAACCCTCCAAAAACAAATGGTTCAGGTTGTGAAAACGGAATCGGCCTTTCGCGTGGTTATTTCCATCTGCAGTTGCCGGATGAATTCATCCGTCGGCATGGTGCCGAGATCGCGGTCTTTGCGGGTGCGAACGGCGACGGCAGCGTTTTCCTGCTCTTTGCCGCCCACCACCAACATGTACGGCGTTTTAAGGTCGCGGGCACGGCGGATTTTCGCCCCGATTTTATCGCTCGCATCGTCGATATCGGCCCGAATGCCGGCGGCGAGCAGTTGGCTTAATACGCTGCGACCATAATCCAGAAACTTTTCGCTGATCGTCAATACACTTACCTGCACGGGCGCCAGCCACGCCGGAAAAGCGCCGGCAAAATGTTCGATCAAAATTCCCGTGAACCGCTCCATCGAACCAAAGGGCGCCCGGTGGATCATCACCGGCCGGTGCGGCTGGTTGTCGCTGCCGATGTATTCCAATCCAAAACGCTCCGGCAAAACGTAATCGAGTTGCACGGTGCCGAGTTGCCACTGCCGCCCGATGACATCGCGCACGAGGAAGTCGAGTTTCGGGCCGTAAAACGCCGCCTCACCGGGTGCTTCGACGGAATCGATGCCGGATTCGCTGACGATTTTTCGCAGTGTGGTCTCGGCGGTTTGCCAGAGGGCCGGATCGCCCGCGTATTTATCTGATGTGGGATCGCGCAGACTTACGCGGCACTGATAATCCGTAAAGCCGAGCGTTTGAAGCACCAGCAGCACCATGTCGAGCGTGCTTTTGAGTTCCTGTTCCACCTGCTCGGGTGTGCAAAAAAGATGGGCATCATCCTGGGTAAAACCACGAACACGGGTCATGCCGGATAATTCGCCGGACTGCTCAAAGCGGTATACGGTGCCGAATTCGGCCAGCCGAATGGGCAGATCGCGGTAACTGTGGGGATGAGCGGCATATATCTGAATGTGATGGGGGCAATTCATGGGCTTGAGCAGATATTCGCTTTGGTCGTCGCTGTCGCGCTGGGCCATTTTAATGGTGGGAAACTGCGACTCTTTATAGTAGGGATAATGGCCGCTGGTTTTATACAGATCAATATGCCCGATGTGCGGCGTATAAACCGCGCTGTAGCCGCGGCGGGCTAATTCCTCACGCATGAATAGTTCAAGTTCCTGGCGGATCACACCGCCGCGGGGCATCCACAAAATCAGGCCGCTGCCCACGAGTGGCGAAATGGTGAAAAGCTGCAATTGTTTGCCGAGCAGCCGATGGTCACGCTTTTTCGCCTCGTCCTGCTGGTGCACAAACGCATCGAGCTGGGCCTGAGAGAAAAACGCGATTCCATACACCCGCTGCAATTGCTGTTTGGTGGCGTCGCCATGCCAGTAGGCACCGGCCACGCTGGTCACCTTAAATGCGCCGATGCGCCCGGTGGATGGCAGGTGCGGGCCGCGGCAAAGATCTTCCCAGTTTTTGCCCGGCTGCCCGGTGGCGTAAAAGCTGAGCACGGCGGATGCATCCTGGGCAATCGCCCGGCGGGCGTTATCGAGCTTGTAGGCGTTCCCCTGCGTTTCCAGCGCCGCCATCGCCTGATGTTGCGGCAATTCGTAGCGGGTAAAGGGGCGATTCTCGCGGACAATTTCTGCCATCCGCTGTTCAATACGCGAAAAATCACCCTCGGTAATGGGCGTTGCCAATTCCATGTCGTAATAGAAGCCCCCTTCCACCGGCGGCCCATAGGCGAGTTTCACCTGCGGAAACAGGTCGCTGATCGCCTCGGCCATCACATGGGCTGTGGAATGCCGCAGCAGGAACATGGCTTGGTTATCTTCGGGCTTAGGGGTGATGATGGACACTTTGGCGTTGGCGTTGATGGGCCGGGATAAATCCTGAAGTTGGCCGTCAACCATGATGCCGATGGCGTCAGCGGCAAGGCGTTTGCCGATGGCGGCCGCCACTTCATTGCCGGTCACGGAGTCGCTTTCAAAAGTTCGGGTGGCTCCGTCCGGGAGAGTTATCGTCAGCATACGGTTCCTGGCATCAATGCATTCCCAAATCAGGCGAACCATATGGTATCAGCGAAAAACGCGGGGGTGTCAAGGGGCGTCAGGGCATGTGAAAAGCGGGTGGGCAGCCGCTGTGGCAATTTTTCCGGGCGGGGCTATTTGTGCTCTGCCATGGCGATTTTCCAGTTTGGCGGCCGCTTCATGGCGCGGATGCATGGCGTACGGTTAAGGTGCGATATCACCTGCCGGAGCGGGCTGATCCGCCCCCACGGCTTCACCGAATTTGTATTACCCGGGTGCCGCATATGCGATCATGGAGAGAGCGATGTTGGTGCGTGTCGGCCATCTGAAAGATGGTGTCCGTCAGCAGCCAGATCGTCACGACCGAGCCGATCGCGGTAATGAGCAGGTTATCTTTTGTAAAAAACACCACGCAGTAAAGCAGAATGACGCCGTAGTAGGCAAACGCCCGTGCGGTCGCCTTGCGCCATGAAATCGGGGTGATGTTCATGTTTACCACGCGGAGTTTGCAGGCAATTTTGCCAAACGTTTGGCCCCTCCAACCGTGCAGGATGGAAAAGTAGACAATCGCCAGCGCGGCCGTGATGACATTGAGCACACCCGATACGTGTATCATCTGTGAAATCCATTTTTCATAGTTTTCCGACCGCAGGCTTGAGGTGGCGAGCGTGAGCACGCCCATGGCCAGCGCGATGGCGGCGATCGGCGGCGTGAGAATGGTCCAATCCACCCAGGTGCTGAACATCCGGCGCCAGCCACTGGGGCGCGGCGATGGGTCCGCAGTCGCTGACGCTTTGCGGTCGGCCATAGGTTATATCTCCGCGGCATGGCAGGTTTGGCGGTTAAAGGGATCGTCCAAGGCGATTGTCGCGTGTCCGTTGCGCAGCGTTTTCCCACTGTTCCATGACCTGATGATTGTATGGATGCCAAATGCGATGGGCATGCAATTCCGGGCATTTATTCTCGGTTGGCTATCCAGGCTTGCAGATTGGTGTATATGTAGGGGGAATGGGGGTCGGCGACGGTTGGGGCCGCGAGCCGACGCCAACACGGAGCGGCCGAGGGACGGGCGCGCGGGCGGGGCTAAGTGTCCTTCTCGATGTTGCCAATGTGGCACAGACATTCTTGTCTGTGTTTGTGGCACGACGGCGCACAGGCAGGAATGCCTGTGTCACCTTGTGGGTTTGATTGGGCATAATGACCGCAGCGTGCAGCCGCCCCGCGCTTGAGGAACCGTTTCCACACTCCGCCGCCGGCAAACAGCACGACCCACGGCCAGCAGGCTGGCCGGCGAAGTGACGCACGCTGAACCACTCGGCGGCACCATGCCGCCGGCTAAATGACGCGAGCGCGCGGGTTGGCGGCGCCGTCGTCTCTGCGTCTCCCCTGCTCTGCGTGAGATATTAAATAATTACATCATGCCGGAGCATGATTCCTCAGAAATACTTTCTGCAATCAGTCCGGGCCGATGCACCGCTCGGCTCGTATTCGCACGTGTGCATGCGTCCCGTTCGGCGACGGCAAACCGATCGTGGCCTTTGGGCAATTGCTTGCGGCCATACGCCCTGCATCGCAAACGCCCGCTTACCCGCCCGCCTTCTTCCATTTCTGCCAAAGGGATTGGATGGCGGCTTTCAGCGGCCCGCCAGTTTTAATCATCCGCGGATACCACCCCTTCATCCACTGGCCCTCCGCCAATATCTTTTGCTTCATCG
>JAJZGD010000199.1 GCA_021804985.1 Planctomycetota bacterium | reverse complement strand
TTCAGAGTCGGCTCGATCCTCCGCCGCGCATTCGGGACATTTCAGACCCATCCCAATCCCGGCCATTACTCGGACAGGCTCCTAGTTCGGTGGATTTCCTTGCGTGAAGAAGCCCGTCCAGACCGGGTATTTGTCGGTGTTGCCTGCCGGGGCATTGCCGGCGGCAGCAGGCGTGGCCCCCGCCAGGGACCAACCTTTCGTCTTGGCATTCCAGGTAAGCGTGCCACCCCAATGCCAAGGACAGGACGCAAGCGGAACGTCGATAGACCCCGCCACCGACGGCGTGTACATCACCCACATTTGCGGCGAGTCGTCGATCGTGACCGGCGAATAGTTTACCTGATTAGCCTTCGAATCCGTCGTCTCCGAGGGGCCGTCGAGCACGGAGTCGTCGCCGTTCGCATCAACCGTGTTTGTATCGTAGGGGTCGGAACCGTCAAGCCCGGAGCCGACGGCGGAGTAGTTACCAACCGGCGCAATTCCGGCCCATGTATCGTCCTCCGTGTAGACTTGTACGAAATAACTGGTGCCGCCGAATGTCGTTCCACCGGCGGTCGTACCGTTGACCATCGGATGGGTAAAAAGTATCCCGGCCTGCTGCTGCGTGATTGCCGCCATCCCGAGTGAGCCTGTCGCCCGCAGGTAGATAACCTCAGCCGGCCCGGCACCGTCAGTGGTAGCACGCGCGGCATATTGGTATTCGGCGCTCAGTTGTGTCGTCGGCGCCCGCGATGGTCACCTGCGCACCGCGCCCGTGATCGGAATAGCTATCTTGGGCACATGGATGTCCGACGTCCTGAATCGCACTACCACTCGAAAGGGACCGGGACGAGTGGGGCGAAGCTTGATGTTAAACCGCTCAATTACCCGCCCGAACTTGTCCGCTCGGTTCAGCGGCGCGCTCCGCACAATGGCGGCGAACTTGCCGGAAATCGTCGGCGCCCCCACGGTCACCCCTTTTGGCACCAAGACGGTGATCAGCTCCGAAACGGCGGTGATCGGCGGGCGCAAAATCCCGGTCGACACTCGCTCCGGAAACCACGTCAGCTGAGCGGAATGCCGCGATTCGCTGATGTCGCAGCGCACCACCACGGTGACGATTCTGGGCGGTGTGCCGGTAAACGCGATTGTGGCGACGCGCACGATGGCGCCCGCGCCCAGATCACGCCGGTCGAACGACAGTGCCACCGTCCCAACACTGCCCGGGAGTATGGTCTGCGACTTGCCCAAAATTCGCGCCCCGCGGAAGCAAAAGCAGGTGCCCTTTGCGACGCCGATTGCCACCGGGGCGTCGCCGTCGTTTTTCAGCCGGAATCTCGCCACGAACATCCCCGGCCCGGCGGCGACATCCCCGGCATCTACGGTGATCACCTTGGCGTCCGAAAGGTGCACCAACGGGCCTGCCGCCGGACTTCCGCCCGGCCTGACCACCAGGCAGCGGTGGCCAATCCGGCGCAGCAGAATTTTTCCAATCAGCCGCTCGGAAACCGCGGCGGTGTAAACACCCACATCCGCCAAGAGGCACCGCCGATTGCCCACCGGCAGCAGAACCGCGAAATGTCGGCTGTGGGCACCGAAGACGCGCCATTTCTTGACTCGAATTATCGCGGCGCGGTTGGGGCCCTGGTACAGGTACGCCATGAGGCTCTTGAACGAACGTACCTTCATGGTGCCAACCCGCAGGCCGGCCGCGCGCAGCGCGGAACTGATTTCGCCGATCTTGGTTCCCGTCATCCACGCCCGCCCGAGGCCGAGATGTTTGGCCAGCGCCCGCGTACGAAATGTCTTGCGATAAAACCTAAGTGTGAATGCAGTGGCGTAAAGCGCGCTGTTGGCCGCCATAACGTCGCCGTGAACCTCGGTGAAAAGGCTCGGCACACCGGCGTCGCACCGGCCGGGCGCGCTGGCCAGGACGAGAGCAGCAAATGAGGCAAGCCACAAGGCACACCGGCGTGCAAGCGAGTTATGCCTTCGAGAAATGGTCACCGGCCGGGTCATTTTGACTCCCCCTTCGCACTTGGCAGCGATTGGCTGCGGCGGGCGAGCTTCACAGCCCGATCGATCTGCGCCCGCTGTTCAGAAGGCGTGCCGCCAATCCGAATGTACTGTTTGGTCTGTGTATCCTGGATCAAGGCCCCTTGCGGGAACTGCACAACGTAAAAACTGTGCGGCTTGGGCCTGCGATGCACCGCGACGGCGGTGACCAGTATCACGTAACGATATTCGATGCCGGTGTGGCCCGCCAGTGGTTTTGCCGCCTTCGGTGCGAGGTTGGCTCCGATCACCTCTTTTGGGTAATACACGCCGAGGCGCGTCCGCCAGAAACCGTGTATGCTCGCTCGGCCCATCAGCCGGCGCCCGGGGGAAAGGATTACCCGGCCGGTAGGCAAAATTTTTGCGGCATAGCCATAGTGGTCGGCACGCGCTATCGAAAATCCAGCGCGTGGGTCGAGCAAGAACACGTCGCGGCCGAGGGGCGCCCCATACCGCGAAACACGCAGATATTTCCGGCCATGCAGCCACACCCAGCGGGCCCGCACGGTGGCGTAGCGCTGTACCGGGGCGATAAATCTATTAAACGGCGGGTGGTAACCATAGGGGAGCTGCGACCCGGTGAAGCCAAAAATCGTGGCTTCCCAACCGGTGGATTGATCAACGAGGCTCCGGTGGGATGGCATCTTCCCATCCACATGGCCGTGGTTCACCGGGTGCAGCTTGTTTGGTGGCATAGCCTCCCACGTCCGAAGGAAGGTACCGACGCGGCCGTTGTAGGCCACCCTAAAACGCTCATGGAATTCCGGCGTGTTGGCGGCGGTTCCAAGCATGAACGACGCCGAGAGAACGTCCGCGTAAAACAGGCCGTCGGGGAGGCCATCCATGGTGGCCACAACCTTGGCACTTTGGATCGGATGATGCCGGCCCACCCAGACCAACTTGTGGCTGTCCTCACCGTGTATTCGGCCCCAGTCCGTGTATTTTGCGTGGACGGTAATTCGGCCGATGCGGCGCAATTGCTCGCGGATTGATGCGATGGCGCGTTGCAGCGCTTGCGTGTCAGACCTGCCGGGGGCTGCAAAGGCCAAGTGGCCGCACGGCACCGTCAGGGCGATGAGGGCGCCGCCAATACGCTGGAATCGCCAGCGGCCGGGCGCAGCCGCGCCGCGGCAAACCGAATTTATTAATCGCATTCCTCGACCCATGTCCTCGCCTCCCTAAAAGCGTACCCGTTTGCCCCCTTGCCACACTCGGGGATTGGCCCGCCCCCGGGCTGCTGCGTCCATTGGCACACGCCCTCATCAAATGTCCAGCACCGCACATACCAATAGGTGCATGAGGTGGGTGCGGTGTGCACCTGATAGGCGCCGCAGGTCCCCCCCGTGGCGTACACGGGCGGTGTCGCATAGCAGTGCGTGCCCGCAAAGACACCCTGGCGCGAGCAAATGGTGGCGAGGCCAACCGGCAATTGTGTACATTTCTGCGGGTTGATTTTGAATGGCGTGCAGAGGGAGTTCTTAATGGTTATTTCCGTCGCCGGCGCGCGGTTAAAGCCAGCAGAAAGTAGTGCCGTGGCCAGCGCGATCGCTACGCACACCATCGGCAAACGCAGCCTTCGCTGCGCCGGGATTTTTTTGCTACCTGATTGCATCGACTTTCTCCTTGTGTAATACAATATCACCCGGTGTCACTTCGACCGCCGCGACCAACGCGGCGTCGCATCCGTTTACGTACTCAATTGGCAACGCCATGCCCCGGTGGGTTTAGCTTTTTTAGTAACGCGTCAACCATACCAAATTCCAATCCGCGGTAATGGCTGGACACATGGTTCCAACGAAGCGAATCTTCGATCTGCAAGGGTGTCATCCGGCCCAGCCTGTGCTCCAATGCCTGCCAGCGGTTAAACAAACCGAGCCGGTACTCGGCGCGGGCGACAGTCTTAAGCGTAGCCCGGGCTGCGCGAGCCAAACCCCCGCCCTCACTGGCAACGCGGCGAAGCGCCATCGTGTAAACGAACGCCTCTGATTTAGACCACGCCCCCGTTGAGCGATAAAGCAGAAGCTCCTCACCCCGCACCAACGACCGGGCGGACGCCGGCATCGCGCTACCCGATCGCCACCGCGCAAATAGCCGCCGTCGGGCCAGCTGTTCGGCCAGCTTGTGCGGCCCCCAGGCCCGGTAGTCGAAATAATACGGATCAGGATGCTCGTTCATTGGGTCCATCGCGGCACCCAAAACGTGAGTGTTGAGGGAATAGTTACGCTCCAGGCGAATGACCATCGTCATGGGGCCACGCACGATCCAACCGATCCACTCGCCGCCCCAGTTGTTGGCAGCGCGGCTCACAATCTTCGCGGGGTGGAGGTAACAGTAGTTTTGTAGCGCGCCGCGGACAAAGCAGTACGGTCTTGGATTCCATTTTCTGTATGCCTGGATGGCGATCGGGCAATCGCGATTGCGCATCGGCCCCGAGTGCCCGTTGTAGTTCCATTCGTAAATTCGCAGTGTAAATATGCCACGGGGAACGCGAAAAAGAAGATTGTCGTCGGGCCCCTGCCAACCCATAGGGTACGCCTCGCCATGATCGTCGATCTCGGAAATGCGGCGCGCGGCATCCGCCGACCACGATTTGGGGTGAAGCGATTCATACATTTGGTAAAAAACGGGAGGAATTTGCAAGGCTCGCGGATTGTTAGTGTAGAGCGCCTGCATCCAATAGCGGATGGAATCCCTGCGACTGCAATGCGGGCCCATAAATTGCAGATACCAAGGCGCCGCGGGCGCAGGGCCCCAGTCTATATCGCCGACCGATTGGCGGGCGGCATACAGGCACATCCAATATTTGCCGTAATGGCCCAGCCAGTTGCCCTGCGTGCGCCAATCGTCCGGCAGCGGCACAACGCGCGGCTGCTTTTGGCCGCTGGCATTTAATAGTTCCGCACGGATCGCATTGGCCATCGCGGCAAGTTCACGGGCACTCGGTGGCCGGGCGTAGGCCGGCAGGCCGAATTGCGTGGGGTTGATGGTGGCCAAAGCGTTGGGCGCGGCGGCAGCGTTTGCTGCGCCGCCCACTGCTCCCGCCATCGCCCTGTTTGCTCTACCGTGAATCTCGCCCGCGAAACTGTGCACGCCAAAGCCGTAGCGGCCTATCAGCATCGCTTCCATTATTTTCCTATTGGCCGGGCGGCGCGTGTTTGCGCCCGCCACTCTGCCGAAGTTGCTCGCCCCCCTGCCACCACCGGAACGGTCGCGCCCGCCTTCCACCGCCCCCATCACCAACGGACAAAGCCGATTGATGTAGCCATCCTCTTTGCTCAGTTGCGGCTCATCTTCACTACGCATCATCTGGCCCGTGCGGACTTTGAATACCGCATACCCATTCCGCCATGTGCCGATCCAGATTCTCCCCCTCGCATCTTGCGCCAGCGTGGTGATGTGATCCCCCGGCAACAGCTTATTTAAAAAGCTCATCGGCGGCGGGCGATAACCCACCGGCGGATGCCACAATCCCATCACCTTGGCCGCATAATCGCTGCCGCGAATGTAGTGAAAGCTTTCGCCTGCATTGGTGCTGATCGCTAAGCCCAGATCCGTGCCGACATAAATATGGCCATGGCGTGCGCCCACCAACACGCAGTTGATCAAATTGGATGGCAG
>JAJZGD010000198.1 GCA_021804985.1 Planctomycetota bacterium | reverse complement strand
AGGCATGATCCCGTAAATTAACTAAAACGCCGGTTGTCTCACGCAGAGGCGCAGAGGCACAGAGGCTGCCTGCGGGCAGCACGCCGGGGCGCGCCGCCGGGGCGCGGCCAGCAGGCTGGCCGGCGAAGTTTGGCTCGTCGCACGCGGGCGCTGTGCCGCCGTCGTACCGCAGGCGTCTCGCCTGCTTGTCGGCGCCGTTAAGCCGGCCAGCCTGCTGGCCGCGGGTCGTTGCCCTCGTCGTCCCCGTCGAGCTCTACTTTCTACTTTCTAATTTCCCCTCTCTCGGTCGCCGCGGGTCGTCGTCGTCGTGGTCTCTGCGTCTCCCCTTCTCTGCGTGAGATATTAAATAATCACATCATGCCGGAGGCATGATCCCTTGCACCATGCTGCACCACGCTTGGGCAAAAAAACTGCCAAACGGACGCCCATTTTCCCCATGACCCGCCAAAGAGCAAAAATTGGGGTAAAATTCACCCGTGACCGACAAAGAAAAAAAAATCTCGCTGCCTGTCTTCGGCCATCCCAAACCCCCCTGGTATCAGGACGGCCTCCACTTTGAGTGCACGCAGTGCGGCAATTGCTGCTCCGGTGGCCCCGGCTATGTGTGGGTAACCGACGCAGACATCCATAACATTGCGGGGTTTCTAAATATTTCCATCGAGGCATTTGCCCGGCGATATCTTCGGCAGCTGCCCGGCGGCATCAGCCTTACCGAGCGATCCAATTATGATTGCACGTTCCTTGATCGCAGCGGCGGCAAATCGGAGTGTAAAATATACCCCGTACGGCCGATGCAGTGCCGGACGTGGCCCTTCTGGAAACAAAATATTCAAAGTGCAGAGTCATGGCAAAAAGCTGCCCGGCGCTGCCCCGGAATGCGTAGCAACCATGGCCCGCGCTATTCTGCGGAACACATTGACCGCTGCGCCGAGGACCCGGAATCACCATAAAATCTTGTGCTGAAATTACCCGGCCAACGCAAGCCCGCCCAAGCCCGCCCAAGGCCACTCAGGGCCATTCAGGGCCATTCAGGGCATCTCAGGGCATCTCAGGGCATGTCGGCCCATCGCCGGCCAACTCGGCCAACTCGGCCTAAATTAAATATTGTGCCGGGCCTTTTCGCTTATGGCCCCGGCACCGTTATTGCCCCGGCGGCGGGCGGCTGCGCAGGTGCGGCTCCGCCGGGCCCCCCCGCAGGTCCCGGCATCGGGCCGGCCCCACCGGGCGCCGGATGAACAACAGCGGTTTGAGTGAACCCCATTACCATCCCCGCCAGGAAAAGCTTCCCGAGCAGCGGATTGGATATCTGCGTCATCAGTGCGCCCGTCTGCGGGGTAAGCAGATCGCCGCCGGGCAGTGATGAGTGAATGACCATCTGCCAGCTTTTGGCACCATACCATTGTGCACTTGTCGAGTATCGCATGTATTTTTGCATCACGCTCAGCCGCGGCAGATCGCTGGGGCGAAAGTTTTTCGCATACGTCGGCATCCGCTGGTCGGCGAGCCGCAGCAACATCACCAATTCAGGGTAAGACTGGGCGAGGAGCTTGTGTGAATCAACCCACGACACATCACACAATACATGGCCGGTGCCAAACGTCTTGATTAGCCGGGCCTTAAACGCGGCGTTATTCATGATCGATTTCAGCGGTGGGTGCAGCACAAGCGATTTGATCAGCGCCGGATCTGCCGATAGATAAAGCTTTTTCCCCACAATGCACCAGCTGAACGCAGTGCCATGAATGGAGTAGATCGAATCCTTTCCGGCCGACACCTCGGTAAGGGTTAACGGCAGGGCGTTGGGATTTTTTTGCTGGCGCATGGCGTTAATACCCATCAGGGCCAGCGGTGCAACGGCCTGGAGGGCGTTGGCCACCTTCGCGGGATGCCGAAGAATGCTTTCGCAAACGACCGCCGGAGCGCCGGTTTTGCCGGGCACCATAAATGCCACCCATCGCGCCCCCAGGGCGGTAATCAAGTCGCGATGAATGCTGATCCCCGCCATCGAACCGGCCTGTACCAGCCCCTGCTTGATGCGCGGCGTGACGCCAAGCCGATTGCCAACCGCAATCACCGATTGATAAATTGCTTTAAGATCAAAATGGAACGTCGCCACGCTGCTGGCGTTTTCCGGAACGCCCGCAAGAATCGCGTGCAAACCGGCGGTATCGTTCTTCTCTGGCGTACGCATGGCCGCCTTCATTTGATATGTGTAATTCTTTCCGACAAAGCCCCCTCCGCCGGCCATGGCGGTGTATTGGGCAAGGTCGATGCCCGCGTAGATTTTTTTAAGGAGCGCTAATCTCTGGGTGCCGCCGGCGCCGGTATATTTGCCGGCGAGGGCTTCGGCGGCAAAGCGCTGCAAATTCACGTACCAGGCATTGGCCGACATATGCGATGCGCCGTGCGTAAGCCCTATGAACGCCGGGTTCTGTGCCAGCGTTGGGCCGCCTTTGCCGTTGATAAGATTCATTTCCGCCGGTGTGGGGTTGAGCATGTCATAAACGATTGTGCCCGAATGGCCCACCACTTCACCAGGCTGGTGGCTGCCGATTTTGAATATCGCAAGGATTGATTTCCAGTCTTTGCCCGCCTGACACAGCGCCGCCATCGATCCCCGCGGCCCGGTGCTCGTCGCCCCCTGATATTTGGTGACGTAGACCGCAAACGGGTGCGAAAAAACCCGCTCTTCCTGCTGCGATGCAGATAATTGGCCCGTGCCGGGGGCTGCCATCAGGCGAAGAAGCTTTGCCAAACCCGGGCTTTGGCTGATGAGGCCCTTCGCATTGGAGCCCGAATACCCGGGCCATTTTTGTATCGCGCCGGCCATGCCCAGATAGGCAATCGCATTCTCCGGGACATATTGTATCATCGGCGCACTGGCCAGAACGCACGGGCTGTGAATAGCCGTAGCGGCCATCAAACCGATCGCCCACGCACCCATGGTAAGTCGTTTATTGCGTTGCATCACTGCACCACTCCTGCAAGGCTGAATTCCATCATCTATTCCGGCGGCCTTCACAAGACACGCGACTTGTGAAACACAATGATTTGGGCCAGGAAGTGCGAAGTATATACCATCATGCTCGTTTGGCGAGTGCCCCATATTGGCCGGTGGAATCCGTTGTGGTGCAGGCATCTTGCCTGCATCGGAAACGTGATGAGTGCAGGCGGGACGCCCGCGTTACATCATCAATGGCCGAGCGGAGCATGGAATTATGGTTGGTCGCTCATGGATGGGTGACCTCCGGCATAACGCGTCACGCACCCGCCGATGGTCCGTTTCGGCCGGCGCGAGTTTGCATAATCACTTCATTTCGGCCAATCACCAGCCGACCCACGCGCGTCGCCACCGCCACCCCCGCGCGCCGTTATAATGCCGCCGATGCATTAATAAGGATAGCTTAATGGCCGACCAAACTCCGCCCCCCGGCGACCCGACCTGCGTGTTTTGCAAAATTGCGGCCGGCCAAATTTCCTGCCGCAAAGTGTATGAAGATGCCCACGTTTTGGCGTTCCTCGACATCGGCCCGATTGTTCATGGCCACACGCTGGTGATCCCCAAAACGCATGTCGCCAATCTATTGGATTGCCCGCCGGAAATTGCCGCCCATCTGGCCCGCGTGCTGCCAGGGCTCTGCCGCGCCGTGCTCTCGGTGACGGGGGCACCGGCCTGCCATGTGTTGACGAATAACGGCGCGGATGCCATGCAGTCGGTCTTTCATCTCCATCATCATATATTGCCCCGAAAGGCTGATGACGGGTTTTCCATACCGTGGCGCCCGGGCAACCTCAACGCAGAGCAGGCGGCAGCCATGGCTGATGGCATTCGGCGGCAGCTCGCGGGGCCATAAGGCGCCGGACGGCAGTCGGCAGTGCGACGGCCGAATGGGACAGGCTCCTGGCATCCTTTGGTAACCGGGTCATTGCGGCCGGACTACAACATCCCGTTATGGCAACGAAGCTACAGGCTGTAGGCCGGCTTGCCCCGGGGCCCGCGAACGGTCAAGGTTTCGCACTGCCTTTCGGCCCCGCGCCGGTATGATATCGGGCGGGGGCATGGCGCGTTTCACGCAAGCCGCTGAAAACGGCCGGTTTACGGTTTTATTGCAAAGCCGATAACGCGCCTTTATGCTTTACCCCTGAGATGCCTTGTCGGGGCTTCTGGGAAACGGGTGATTGAAAGCACGCGCCGAGTCGAACGTCGCGAGGGGCGCCGCCCATTGGGGTTTTTAGTTCATGCAATTAACACTGCTTCCTGAAATCCTTTACCTGGGCTGTATGCTGGGGCTGACGGTCTTCGGTCTGCACCGGTATTGGCAGGTTTTTCTCTATTATCGGAATCAATCGCGCGAGGCGCCTCCGGTGGGGCACTTTGAATTTTTGCCTACCGTTACCATTCAATTGCCGATGTTTAATGAACGCTACGTGGCTGAGCGCGTGATTCGCGCCGCCTGCCAGATGGATTACCCCGCCGCGCTGCTGCAAATTCAAGTGCTCGACGATTCCACCGATGAATCGGCCGAAATCTGCCGCCACGTCTGCACCGAACTTAAGGCCGCCGGACATAACATTGATTACATTCACCGCACCGACCGCACCGGTTTCAAGGCCGGCGCCCTCGCCCATGGCTTAGAGTCTGCAACGGGCGAATTCATCGCCATCTTCGATGCCGATTTTGTACCCCAGCCCGAAATGCTCCGGCAATTAATGGATCAATTTACCAATCCCGACGTAGGCTGCGTGCAAACCCGCTGGGGACATTTAAATCGGCGCCATTCGCTGCTGACCCGTTGCCAGGCTGTTTTTCTCGACGGCCATTTCGTCATTGAACATACCGCGCGCAACCGCAGCGGGCGATTTATGAATTTCAACGGCACCGGCGGCGTGTGGCGAAAACGCGCGATTGAAGATGCCGGTGGCTGGCAGCATGACACCCTTACCGAAGATATGGACCTGTCTTATCGGGCGCAGATGGCCGGCTGGAAAATGGTATTTCTCACCCATATTGTTTCGCCTGCGGAATTGCCCCCGGAAATCGTATCCTTCAAGCAGCAGCAACATCGCTGGACTAAAGGCAGCGTACAGACGGCGCTAAAACTGCTGCCCCGCGTACTTTCCGGCGATCTGCCGCTGGCGGTCAAAATCGAGGCGCTCTTTCATCTCACATCCGGAATTGTTTATCCCCTGGCCGTTCTGCTTTCCATTCTGATTTTTCCCGCATTCCTTTTAACGGGCGAAAACCTGCTCAGCCCGCATTCTCCGGTGGGGCTTGTCGTGCTGATGGGCTTGTTTTTTCTGCTGACATTTTCCGCCGGCACTTTTTATGTGGTGGCCCAGCGCGAACTCGGCGAGAATATTTTCTTTGGATTATTGATGGTGCCGTTCCTTATGGCCGTCGGCATGGGTATCAGCCTCGCCAACGCGGTGGCAGTTCTTGAGGGCCTTTTTGGCCATCAGAGCGAGTTTATCCGCACCCCCAAATATGGAATGAACGCGGGCCAACCGCATCAGGCCTGGAAGACGCGAGCATCCGCGTTTCGCCATCGCTTTCACTGGCTGCCCATGGCAGAATTGCTGCTGGGATTTTATTTAATGGGCTGCGTGGCCGCATCGCTTTACCTCAATCGCGCGATCGCCTGTGTGCCATTCATGCTGATATTTATGTCCGGTTATCTCTATAGATCGG